>PZPI01000127.1 GCA_003045935.1 Bacteroidota bacterium
AGTTTATGCGGTTTTGTTTCGGTCGGATAGATAACACCGATTCTATTCAAGCTCCCGAATTCTTCTAAATGATTATCAATAGAGTCAACAATTTTTAATGGAGTGTTTGGCGCATAATGTCTTTTGATCATTCCCGGAGCGACAATCGATTCTTCAGCATTTGATCTCTGGGGCAATAGATAAGTTTCGGGTAAGACTTCTTGTAAAGACTCTAATGAAATGGTTCCTTGTCTATAAACCACTGGTCTGCCATGATCCTCGAATCCAACGATGGTAGACTCTAACCCTAATTTACATTCACCACCATCAATAATTGGTACATCAGCGCCCAAACTGTCAAAAACATGAGAAGGTTTAGTAGGGCTTATGTGTTTGAACCGATTCGCACTTGGCGCAACCAAAGGAAAGTCTAGTTTCTTCAATAAATCTTGAGCAATCGGATGACTAGGTATTCGAATCGCGACAGTTGATTTACCTGCCGTAATTCGATCTGAGATGCTATTTTTCTTGGGTAGCAATAGGGTCAGTGGACCAGGCCAAAATTTATCGGCTAATATTTTTGCGTTTTCAGGGAAAGACGAAACTAGATCTGCTAATCTTTCAGAGTTGGCGATATGCACAATTAAAGGATTATAGCTCGGTCTGCCTTTAGTTTCAAAAACACGTGAAACTGCCGTTTCAGAAAAAGCATTAGCCGCCAAGCCGTAAACCGTTTCGGTAGGTATGGCAACTACCTCATTTTTTTCTAGGATATCTATCGCTGCTTCTATTGAAACTAATTTCATGTGCGCAAAGATAGGTGCTACAATGCTTCTATAAGAATAGCAGATGCACCTCCGCCTCCGTTACAAATCGCTGCGATACCGTATTGCTTATTGCGCTCCTTTAAGGCATGCACAAGGGTTACAACTATACGTGTACCTGAACAACCGATTGGATGTCCTAATGATACTGCACCACCATTAACATTAATCTTATCTAACCCTACGTTTAATGCTTGAGCAAATGCGAGAGGAACCATTGCGAAAGCCTCGTTGATCTCGAAAAGATCAATTTCTTCGAGAGTAATGCCTGTAGTCTTCAATAGAACTTTAGTAGCTTCAATAGGCGCTAGTGTAAATTGTTCAGGAGCAAGAGCGGTTTCGCTGTACCCGATAATCTTTGCGATAGGCTTAGCCGAAATCTTTTCAAGCCCTTTGCTATTTGCTAGTAGAACGGCTGCGGCACCATCATTAATAGTTGATGCGTTTGCTGCAGTAATCGTACCGGCAACATCAAAAGCCGGTTTTAGTTGTGATATCTTATCAAAATTTACTCTAAAGCACTCCTCGTCTTTGTCTATAAGAATCACCCCTTTTCTGCCGTTAATAGATAAAGGACAGACTTCATTGCTAAATGAATTCTCCTCCCAGGCTTTTTGAGCGCGTTTATACGACTCAATACTGTAAAGGTCTTGAGCTTCTCTGGATATTCCCTTTTCTCTACATATCTTTTCGGCTAAAACCCCCATAGGGGCACCTTCTGTAGCGTCAGTAAGCCCGTCATAGGCAAGCCCGTCTATTAGTTTTTGATCTCCAAATTTAACGCCCCAACGAGCTGCCCGATCGTAGTAGGGAATGTTTGACATACTCTCAGCTCCACCAGCTACAACCAATTTTCTTTGGTTCAATTGTAGTGTTTGTGCTGCTAGAATAATTGATTTTAAACCAGAAGCACAAACCTTATTAATGGTGGTGGCAGGTGATTTCTCCGAAATACCTGCCTTTAGAGCCGCTTGTCGTGCAGGGGCTTGACCAACCCCTGCAGCACAAACATTTCCCAAGAAAGTTTCTTCTACTTCTCGTCCTGAAACACCAGCCGATTGGAGAGTTGCTTTGATGGCTTTTGAGGCCAGATCGGTTGCTGTAAGTGAAGCTAGTTCTGATCCAAAACTTGCTATAGGAGTGCGCTTTGCGGCTAATAAATAGATGTCAGTGTTTACTTTCATAGAGTGTATTATTCAGATCAATAAAAAATTGAATCGCAGAAGGATTTCGAAGAGAGTCTAACGAAACGACTTCTACCAGTGATTGGCCTTCGAGAATCTTACGAACAGGAATTTCTAGCTTCTTACCGCTCAGAGTGTAAGGTAGGTCATCGACTTGCCAAATTCGATCGGCCTGATGTCTTGGCGATAAATTGGTTTTGAGATGCCTATTAATTTCCTGAGTAGATAAACCCTTACTCGTCTTAACGAAAAGCAATAGTTCATCTTGGCCTTTGTGGTTTAAGTGAATGACTAAGCTGTCTTCTACGCCTTCTAATTGCTTTAAACTTTGATCAATTTCTGCAGTGCCGATACGAACTCCGTGTCTGTTGAGTGTAGCATCAGAGCGGCCATAAATGATGAAACTACCTCGAGCGGTTTCTTCTGCCCAGTCTCCATGTCGCCAAATGTTCTCGTAGTCTTCATAATAGCTGCCGAGATATTTAGAATGCTTAGAGTCATTCCAAAAATAAATGGGCATAGAAATTAGTGGAGCGGTTAACACGAGTTCACCTGGAGTGTTGATTATCTTCTCACCTCTTTCATCAAAGATTTCGACAGCGGCTCCTAAGAGTTTGCATTGCAATTCTCCCGGCTCTGATTCTGATCCGGGTAGGCCTCCTAGAAAAGCAGAACACACGTCTGTTCCTCCACTAAGCGAGATGATATGGGTGTTTGGAAATCGTTGTTTTAAAGCGGCTGCAACCTCTTTGTGTAAAACAGATCCTGTAGCACCGATACTCTTTAGCTGTGACTGATGAGCTGCGTTACTGAGCTTCGAAATTTTTGATAATAAGTGACTGTAATACACTGATCCGTGACCAAAATGATTGACCTCAAATTCACGAGCAAATTGCCATAATCGATCAGGATTGGGGTAGAACGAGTCTCCGTGATATAGACATAAGGTTGCTCCTAGAAGCAGTGAGCCTAGACTGTAATTGTACATCATCCATCCGGTTGTGCTATACCAGAAATATCGGTCGCCTCTATGGACGTCTTGATGCAGGCCTAGAGCTTTGCAATGCTCAAGAATCATTCCACCGGTGCGATGAGTTATAGCTTTAGGTTTGCCTGTGGTACCTGAAGAAAATAAGATCCAGATCGGATGGTCAAAACCTACTTTTTCAAATGTTAGTTGATCTAATTCGTAGGACTCTTCTGTAAAATCGAGGTCGAGTACAATCACATGTTCAATACTAGGAATCTTCTCTTCTAATTTTTGAAGAACCTCTGAACGATCAAAATACTTGCCTCGAAAAGTATAGCCAGTGTGTGCAACCAATAGTTTTGGTTCGATTAGCTCAAATCGATCTTGAACAGCCTTGTCTCCAAATTCTGGTGGACAGCTTGCCCAAATCGCTCCTAAAGCATTGGTGGCTAAAAAGGCGGCAACGGTATCGGGCCGATTAAGGACATAACCAGCAACTCGATCTCCTTTCTTAAGCCCATAATGCTCAAAGATATTTTTATAGTGGAGAACCTTTGCTAGAAGGGAAGGCCAACTCACCGAAATGTCGTTACCTTCTTCATCAGAATAATGAATCGCAACCCCATCTGATTTAAAGTACTTAAAGACCTCGTAAGTATAACTTAAAGTTACTCCAGTGAACCATCGGGTGTCGATGAGGTGATCTCCTGTTTCTAGAATTCTCTGAGGTTTGTCAAAAAATTTTATTT
>PZPI01000128.1 GCA_003045935.1 Bacteroidota bacterium
TATAAGACCTTTCTTTTTTAGGCAGGGAGATATGCAGTTTTATGCTACCGAAAAGGTTTTTAAGGCCTTATCTCAACGTTTCGATTATATATTCGATGAAAATTATCAGTATCCTGGAGTTCCTGAGATAACTAAAAATTACATCGTAAAAAACGTTCCTTTTGAAGTGAAGGAATTCAAGTTTCTACCTATCGAAGTAGATCACGCCGGAATGCAGGTATTAGGATTTAGAATGGGTCGTTTGGCCTATATTACAGATATCAAGTATATTTCTGAGGATCAAATTGAGTTATTAGAACACTTAGATGTATTGATTATTAATGCATTACGACATGAGTCGCACCATTCTCATCTGTCTTTAAGCGAAGCTATTGATTTGGGGAAACGAATAGGTGCGAAAAGAACGTATTTCACACATATTAGTCATACGATGGGTTTTCATAGTGAGGTATCTATTGATTTACCCGAAGGTTTTTTCTTAGCTTATGACAACCTAAAACTAGAATTCGAAAGTAATGAGTAAGAGTATTTTTAGATATTTATTTTTCTTCACATTAATCATCCTAATTTTTCTAGCTGTTAACTATCAACGAAAATTAGAGCAATTAACCTATCAGCTAGAAAAATGCGAAGCTCGCTAGGCCTGTGAGTTTATAAATTTGAGAAAGTCGCGAAAATTATCGGGATGAACTTGATGGCCAGTAGGGTAATTATGATAATCAACCGTCAAACCTTGACGCTTCATTTTCTCTGCAGAGTGTTGAGACCATTCTACAGGAATTACTTGATCTTCAATGCCGTGTGAGAGATAGAAATGGGTGTTTGGCAAAGATTTTATTTCTGAAGGAAGAATCTCTTCATTTAAATAGCCACTCAGCCCAATAATCGAATGAAAATAGTCTGGGTAATGGTAACTTAAAGCAAGACTAAGTATGCATCCTTGACTAAATCCAAGCAGGTGCACTTTCCCCGTTAAATTATACTTCTTTCTAAGAAAGTCAACTTCTGTTTTGATCGTTTTTATAGAGTCTTCAGCTTGTTTAATATCGTTCCATTTTGTGCCATCCGCCTCGAAAGTAATTGCATACCAAGCAAAACCGGAAAATCCTGTTGAATAGGGCGCTCGTAGAGAAAATACGGTTAAATGCTTTGGTAAATACCTTGCAAAACCAAAAAGATCCTCTTCTGAACTGCCATAACCATGAAGTAGGACAATGCAATCCTTTGAAGGCCCTTCAGAGGATTTATGAAGGTAGTGTAGGTGCTCCATAAGAATTATCTCAATGTAAGCATCCCTTTGAAAAAACTTCCAGTGCCAATGTTTTCAAAAGATTCACCGTAAAAAAGTTCGGTTTGAGGATCCTTTTCAATAGCGGTATGGGACTGGTCGGTAGCAAAGAAACTTAGGTTAGCCAGTGAGCCTTCTTTAATGTTTGGGGTAGGGAGTTGGAATAATTGGTATCCTCTACAGAGGATTTCAACGGCTTTTTGGACACCAACAAGTTTAGAGAGGGCAGGGAAGAGGTAATCCTTTGTTTTTGAGCCAAATTCTGCCAGATCAAACTCTAAATTCTTTTCTTCGGTGCTACAATTAAAATGATCCGATACAACGATATCTATCGTACCCTCCATGAGTGCATCAATAAGTTTTAATCTGGTTTCTTCGTTAGCCAATGGTGGATTCAATTTATACCTAGAATCAAAACCTTCCAATTTTTCGTCATTGAAATAGAGATTACCGATACTCACACTAGCAGTCACGCTTAGACCTTTTTGTTTAGCTTCTCGAATAAGTTCAACTGATTCAGAAGTGGAGACCCCCATAAAGTGAATTTTACCACCGGTGTATCTCAGCAACTCTAAATCTCTTTGAATGCGTATCGATTCTGCGATAGATGGGATTCCTTTTAAACCTAATCGGGTACTAGTTATACCTTCACGTACTACTCCTTTACCTTTTAAATAATGGTCACAAGGGAAAACTCCAACAATACCGTTAAAGGGTTGTGTGTACTGAAGCGCCAATTTCATTAGCCCCGTATTGGTAATCCCCTTTTTATAATCGACGTACACAATGGCTCCAGATTGTTTCAAATCATAGAGTTCAGCCAGTTCTTCACCATTACTATCCAAACTCAAGGTGCCAAAGGGTAATATACTTACTGGCAGATACTTATATTGATTAAAGAAGGATAACGCGCTTCCCTTATCAGGTAGTGGAAGTGTATTTGGTAATAAACCGATATGCGTAAATCCGTTTTTCGAAATGCTGGATAAATCATCTAAAAGTTTACCCTTTGACTCGTAGCCTGGTTCGCTAAGAGCTATCTCAGCATCAATCCAACCGCTACTTACCATTTGCCCCGAAAGATTAATTACTTCTTCAGCGTTAACATCTAGGTCGCTACCAATTTCAGTAATAACCTCTCCTTGTATTTTAATATCTACGATTTGATTGTTTAAGGGATGTCCTGTTTCGACTAGGGTAACACCTTTTAATAAATAATCCTTCATGGAGATGATTTAGTACAAATTTAGGAAATAAATCAGCCTTAGTATTTGGCTGATTTCGAACCTACAGCGCTTTCTTTTATAAAAGCTTTTAAATCGTCATTCGCAGACTTCAAATCTGCTGCTCTTAAATACATCATATGTCCAGATTCGTAACCTTTAAAACTAAAGCGATCACTAAATTGTCCACTGGGATCAATTTGCCACAAGGTATATTTTGCATTGAAATAGGTAGTGGCACCGTCATAATATCCTGATTGACAAAGCACTTTTAAGTATGGGTTTTCAGCCATTGCAATCCCTAAGTCCTCTCTCGTATTTACACGATCGTCTTCCCAAGGTCTTACCGGGCCGAACATATTGTACTTCACATCGGTTCTGAACCCTAGAACTTCATTGTAATAATAATTTACTGCTGGTGTAAAACTATGAAGCCATGAAGTAAGTTCTGAATTGTAGTCAGGTCTCATCCCAACTTTTTCTTTGTCGATTCCTTTATATCGACTATCTAATCGCCCAACGGTAAAGCCCTCCTCTTTGAGCAAATTTTTCCAAAAATAGGAGGTCGGTATACTCAGATTTAGTCCTGCAACTTCAGATACGCTTAGTCCAGAAAATTGAGCTAAGTCTTCCGTGATTTTTTGACGTTCGCTTCCCTTTAAAGATCCACCTTTAGCAAGTGCAGGAATTAAGGTGTTCAAGGTGAAGTCTTCAGATTTCTTCAAGGCTTCTGTTAACTCCAATTCATTTAAACCGCCTTGTAATTTATTGTGATAATGTGCAGCAGCCGTGTAGTAGGGGACATTTAAAGCTTCTGACACCGGGCCCCCAACACGTAGCACCTGATAGTCTGCAGGGCTAACCATGATTACGCCATTTAGATACATCCATTGTGACTCTTGAAGGGTTCGGGCTAAGCCCATTACACGGGTTCCGCCATAACTTTCACCAATGATATATTTTGGCGCACGCCATTTGTTATGTCTTGTTACGAAGGTATTCAACCACTCTGCTAGATAGGTGATATCAGCATCAATACCGAAGAATTTTGAACGATCAACTTGTTTTGGATCTAGAGGGATAGTTCTTGAGTAACCCGTATTTACAGGATTAATAAAAACAATATCTGCATCCGTTAGAACCGTATTAGGATTATCTTTTACTCCA
>PZPI01000129.1 GCA_003045935.1 Bacteroidota bacterium
CTTAATTGTTTTTCCTATCATAACTGCTCTTGCCCAGACTCCTGTAAAAAGCAGAAAACTTAAGGGTGAATGGGAACTTCAAATCCAAGTTGCAGAAGCCGTTGCTGAAGAAACTAAGGACCTAGGAGTGTTTGGAAAAATGCTCGCTGGAGCCTTTGCAGGCTTTGTAGATGTGGCCCTTGAATCTGTCGATGTAGTTTTGGATTTTTACAATGAAGACAACGTTCGATTGACGGTCAAGACTGATGATGAAGCTCCTGAAATCGAAAGTTTGAACTATCGAATCGATCAGGGTAAACTTTATATTAAGGGCCTTGAGGAGGGAGATATTGACATTTCGATCGATGGCTATTGGATGTTCGAAGGAAAAAATCTTATTCATTTCAATGAAGATGGGGACAGAGTTAAAAATGTATACCTAATAAGAAGAAGGTAGAAACACATTTACTAGTTTTGCGCCGTGAATTCATCCTTAAGCGCGATCCTTCGTAAGTTCCTGATTTGGAAATACAAACATATTTCTGAGCGCAATTTTGTTTTAATTCTTAGTGCACTTGTTGGTTTAGTTGCAGGACTAATCGCAGTGCTCATTAAGAATATTACTTACGGTATCCAGTATGTCGGATCTCTCGGGCTTTCGCTTACTCAAAACGGCCTTTACTTTGCTCTTCCGCTCATTGGATTGTCTGCTGTATATCTAATTTGGCACAAGCTCTACCGCAAAGGAGTATTTCAACCTATCGCAACCCTTCTATTTGCGCTGTCAAAAAAGGGAGCCAAGGTAGAATCAAACAAGTTTTACATGCCGCTTATTACCGCTCCTTTAACAGTGGGGTTTGGTGGGTCTGTAGGGCTTATGAGCCCTGCTATCTTATCTGCTTCGGCAGCATCTTCTGTTTTTGGTGATCTTTTTCATCTGAACCGAAAGACTAGAATGTTACTTATCGGTTGTGCCGCTTCAGGAGTTATCGCAACTAGCTTTCAATCACCGATTGCTGCCGTGATTTTTGCCATTGAAATTTTCAGCTTAGACCTCACATTCGCTTCATTACTTCCCTTGCTTGTTGCTTCGTTAGTTTCTGTAATCACCTCTTTCTTGGTGGCAGGTGATCAGGTATTGTTTACTATTGATCACAATGAAGGATTTAATGTTTCAGATACACTCTTCTATATTATTCTGGGGGTGATGGCAGGTTTAGTTAGTGTTTATTTTCACAAGGCGCACTTCGCCATCACTGGCGCACTTGAGCGTATTAAATCTAGATCGTATCGATTTATCGTGGGGGGTGTAATCATGGGAGCGATGCTCTATTTTATTCCACCACTTTATGGAGAAGGGTATGGAGTTATTAATTCGTTACTCTCGGGGAACCACCTGGCCGTGATTCAGGGATCCTTATTCGATCATTGGTCAGAAAACACGTACGTGGTTATTTTCCTACTTATAGGAATTACACTCTTTAAGTCACTTGCGATGACCCTCACTATTGCGTCGGGAGGTACAGGAGGTATTATTATTCCTGCTCTAGTAATGGGGAGTTCATTAGGTAATGCCGTTGGTAAGATCTTTAATGCTTTGGGATTTGCGGTCAACGAGACGCATTTTACGCTGATTGGAATGGCTGGTATTGTAGCCGGAGTTTTAAAAACACCTCTCACCGCCATCTTTTTGATTGCTGAAATTACCGGAGGCTATGAGCTTTTTATTCCGTTGATGTTATGCGTTTCAACTGCCTACCTGATTTCAAAAAACAACCTAAGTCACACCATTTATACAAAAGAGTTAGCAGAGAAGAATGCGCTGCTGACCTTTGACAAGGATCAAAGCGTTTTGACTCTGATGAATCTCGATTCGGTGATTGAGCAGAATTTTGTCGAACTCAGCCCAGAAATGTCTTTAAGACAATTACTAGAAGAAGGAGTGGCTAAATCGAGTCGAAATTTGTTTCCGGTAGTAAGTGAAGACGGTTCTTTGGAGGGGGTTATTTTACTTGATGACATTCGATCGGTACTCTTTGATCAATCCCTTTATGACGTTACGAAAGCTAGGGAGTATATGACTCGTCCGCCAGAGGTGATCTATTATGCTAAAGACAATATGCAACAGGTCATGCAGCGTTTTCAAGATAGCGGAGCTTGGAATCTACCCGTCATTCGTGAGGGTAAGTATTATGGCTTTGTGTCGAAATCGAAACTATTAACCGCCTATCGACGAGAGCTAATTAATTACAGCGTGTAGTTGATAATCAACGGTTTAGATTGAAATATTCGATTATATCTGTTTTGAGCTTTGTTTTTGATATTTTAAGAGGCGAATCTTTGTCAAATTCACAACAGCTTTGAAAAAAGTCCTATCTTTCCCCCATCAAACTGGATGAATTAAATCTAATAACCACATGATGAAAAAGTTAATTCTCATACTAAGCATCCTTTCAAGTGCTTTTGCTCTAGCTCAAACTAGTGTAAATGGAAAGGTTGTAGATCAAAATGGTGCTCCTGTTGCCAATGCGAACATTATCGTAGTTGGGCAATCAGAGGGTGCTGTAGCTGATTTCGACGGAAACTTTGCTTTTACCACTAGCCTTACTCCGCCATTCACCGTGCGTGTTTCAAGTTTAGGGTATACCACAGCAACAGCTACCTTCTCAGGATCAGCCCTAACTGTAATGCTAAATGAGTCTTCTACAGCGTTAGATGAAATTGTAATTTCTGCTTCTAGAACACCTGAGCGTATTTTCGAATCGCCTGTTTCTGTAGAGCGTTTTGGTCTTGCTCAAATTCAGAATGCAACTGCTGAGAGTTTCTACGGGAGTTTACAGAACCTTAAGGGAGTTGACATCAATACAAACTCACTTACTTTTCAATCGATTAACACTCGTGGTTTCGCAACTTTTGCAAACACAAGATTCCTTCAATTAGTTGACGGAATGGACAACACTGCACCAGGTCTTAATTTCGTGTTAGGTAACCTTGTAGGTATGTCTGAACTTGACGTTGCAAGCATTGAGATTCTGCCAGGAGCTTCATCTGCACTTTATGGTGCTGGTGCCTTCAATGGTATTTTATTTATGACTTCTAAAGACCCATTTACTACCGAAGGTGTTAGTGTTTATGGTAAAACTGGTATCACTGTTCAGAATGCAGCTGGTGCAAATGAGTATATGGACGTGGGAGTTCGTTTCGCTAAGAAATTCTCTGAGAAACTAGCCATCAAAGCCAATATTACTTTCTTACAAGGTGAAGATTGGCATGCAAACAGTACTCAGGATATGAGTCAGACGGCTCTTCCATACGAAGGATGGTCATCTCGAAGAACTAACCCTGGGTATGACGGTCTAAACGTATATGGTGATGAGGTTGCAACAACCATAGACTTCGATTTCTTTGCTGGAGCTCCAGCAGGTACTTATGGTAAAGCTTTTGTTTCTCGTACAGGTTACGACGAGGCTGCTCTTGCTGATTACGACGCGAAGAGTATGAAAAGAGATATAGGTATTTATTACCGTCCTAACGAAGATGATTTAGAAATCATCTATAACTACCGCAGAGGTACAGGTACTACTATTTATCAAGGAGCTAACCGTTATGCGGTATCGGGCTTTGCGATGACTCAACAAAAATTAGAGGTTAAAAACGATCATTTCTTTGTTCGTGCTTA
>PZPI01000130.1 GCA_003045935.1 Bacteroidota bacterium
ACAATCGTTCTATCAATTTCTAGAAAGTAAAGTAGTTACACTTTCAAATGCCCATATTGATGGCATTTGGTTGCCACCCGTGAGCGAAGGTGAGGGTATGGGCTATCACCCAAGAAGGCTGTTTGATTTCAATTCGCTTCATGGGAGTAAAACTCAACTAGAGTCGCTTTTAAGCACCATGAAATCAAGAGAGATGCATGGTATTGCCGATCTTGTTTTCAATCACAGAGTCGGCACCTCAACCTGGACCGACTTCACCGAACCGTCATGGTCGTGTGAATCCATCGTAATTGATGATGAAGGATTTACAAATCCTGATGCCTTCGGAACCAAACCATGTGGCCCCGAAGACGAAGGGCTGGGCTGGGGAGGAGCTAGAGACCTGAACCACCAAAGCGAAGAAGTTCAAAACGGACTAAAAGACTACCTTCAACGTCTCAAAGGCCTAGGATTCGACTCATGGCGTTTTGACTTTGTCAAAGGATTCCCAGCAAAGTATGTAGGTGAATACAACGCCTCAACCTCCTACTACATTACTATTGGAGAGTTTTGGGATGGTAATCTTCAAGAAATAAAAAAATGGATTGATGCATCCGCGGTGACAGCAACCTCAGCGACGACAACTGCGTCTAAAGCCTTCGATTTCGCGCTTAAATACAAACTGAAAGAGGCACTCATCGATCAAAATTTCGACCGTCTAAAAGAGGGTCATTCATTAGCTTCGATCGGATACGGATCTAAATCAATCACCTTTCTCGACAATCATGATACTGGGTGCATCAATCGCGGTGACTGCGATAATCTCTACAGCAGCTCCTTGAATCATATCAAAAATGGATATGCATACCTGCTTACTCATCCAGGAATTCCAATGGTTTGGGGATATCACTACTTTTTTACGGATACCTCAGGAGGGCTTCAATCTGAAATTAATGACCTCATCGCTATTCGAAAAGCAGCAGGAATTAATGCTGACAGTACCGTAGAAGTTATCACCACTGTTAATGGCTCTGGCGGCTATTATGTCGCCTCAATAGACAATAAACTACTCGTTAAAATTGGCCCGGGAAGCTACTCAGCACCAAGCGGATGGAAAGCGATCAAATCGCAACCAGGTTACACCCTATGGGAAAAATAGAACTATGCAGAATATCTTAGGTCAGATAACTCTTTTAGTAGACGATTACGATAAGGCCATTTCTTATTATACAGAGCTACTCAAGAAGATGGAGGCAATAGCTTCCTTTCTTCGTTTTAGAATGTTACAAATGTTACAAGGGGTCAAGTCGTATTCAATCAAATTCTACCTCAAACCTATCATCTACTGCATATTCATAGCAAAGGTCTGTAGATGGATTTTTCAAAGTAATTTGAATTTGGTGTGTTTTGGTGGGTGTTACAGGATTCGAACCTGTGACCTCTACCCTGTCAAGGTAGCGCTCTAAACCAACTGAGCTAAACACCCTTTATTAATGCGAATTTACAATGAAAGAAATTGAATTGACCGAACAGCATCAAAAATAAAATGTAAATAAAACTTGACATTAGTAGAAAAATAGATACTTTTGTCAAATAAACTTTACAAAATGAAAGAGGAGCGTAAGAAGAGAATTACCCAATTAGCAATATGGACTTGGACTTGGGTCGCAACCTTAGCCTTAGCCACTTTTGGCCCTGAATTCATTTGGACAGCAGACAGTCCTCTAACTAGTGTTTCAATCATACTAAATTTTCTAAACGGAGCCTTAATGATATGGGCGAACCGAAACCTGTACAATCACTACGATGAACTTGAGCGAAAAATTCACCTCGAGGCAATGGCTCTAACGCTTGGGGTTGCGGTAATCGTTGGATTAACCTATTCCCTGTTAGATCAGAAAAACATTATCCAATCTGATGCAGAGATTGGTGTTTTGGTTGGAGTCATTGGTATTACCTATGGAGTTGCCATGGGTATTAATACAAAGCGTTACTCATGAACAACCGAGTAAAAGAACTTAGAAAAGAAAAGGGCTTAACCCAAGAAGATCTAGCCGAGGTTATCGGTGTTTCAAGGCAGACTGTGAATGCGATTGAAAAGCAAAAGTTCGATCCCAGTTTGAATACAGCGTTTAAAATGGCAAAGCTGTTTGAGCTCCCGATCGAATCAATATTTCTTAGTGAAGATTAGTCAGTAGGTTTAATTGCGATTCTCTTGTAGATAATTTTATGATAATCTTCAGACTCGTATAAAATACCTAATTCGGTATTACTTAATTGAATGATATCACTGTAGGCCGCAAAACTTGATTCGACAATGTCCAAGGCTTTCCAACTTCTACCGCGGTCAGTAGATCTCCATAGGGTTAGATTTTCTCGTTTTTCAGTTGAAGCAGGCCCTAGATGGTAAAGATCATCCGATTCGGGACTGTAGATAATCGATGATTGGCAAACAGGACTAGTTAGTTCTGGCACCAAATGGTACTCCTTCCAACTAGTGCCATTATCTAAGCTTCGAGCAATCATCTTAGATCGATCACTATTATTTTGTAGTCGAATAAGTAATAAGAGTTCGTTATCTGGCAATTCAACTGCCATCGCTTCATTCGAAGAAGGAACAGGCAGGTCTTCAGACACCTCCCAGGTCTTACCAAAATCATCAGAGTAGATACCATAAGACCGATAATCAGCAAAATTTTCTTGAGGATCACCCAAAGAATGATTAGCTGGCAGATAAATCCTTCCCTTTTTAGAACTCATAGCGAGCTGAACGGCATGCCCAGGGCCTAGAGCAAAAGTGCGAGCATCTTTGAATTCTTTGGTACTGAAGCGGTCGAAATGAACCTCGTTTGAGATATCAATAGGTTCAGACCAGGATAAACCAAGGTCAGAAGAAAATTTATAAAAAGCTTTACGTCTTCCGTTTCCTGAGCGCGTTTCCCACTCAGATTGGGTACCTGTATTATAGAAAAGCATTAATCGTCCTTCTGGATACTCAGGGTTTAGTAGATCGATCACCGGGGTAGGATTTCCCGCTTGAAGACTTCCGTTATCCACTACTACTTGTGGTTCTGTCCAACTCTGTCCTCCATCGCTACTAGTTCGAAGTAAAATATCCACATCACCAAAATCTCCACATCCACCTTTTCTTCCTTCGGCAAATGCGTAAAGTTTAGAACCTGAACCAACAATTGCCGGAATCCGAAAGCATTCGTATCCCAAGTCTCCAGACTGAAACAACGTCTGATATTGCGCACTTAGAGAGGAGCAAACCAGAAGTATGAATAGACCTATCCGCATTTAAATTCGTTTGTAAACCTCATCAAAAGGAACACGACAACGCTCGCCCCAGATACCCTCATTTCCTTTTCTAATTCCACATGAAATAATCATATTAATTTTTGCCGAATTAGGAAGGTTAAGAAGCCGATTAACCCTGCGACTATCGAACCCCTCCATAGGGCATGTGTCATATCCCTTCTCAGCCATAGCCAGCATAAATGTTTGAGCAGCAAGAGCGCAAGATTTATGAGCAACCCCCCGCATATGGGTTTCGGTCACCTCTCTAACCACAGGTCTAAACCATCCCATGACGGTTACCAATAACCATCTGAACACCCCCATTAGTCGAAAGCAACGACTGTAAAGAAAAGGCATGAGCTTACCGTA
>PZPI01000027.1 GCA_003045935.1 Bacteroidota bacterium
GATGGCAAAAGTTGGGATATTGGCTATACCCTTCTAGGCACCAGTAAAGACATTCTCCTTAAAGAGGGGAACACGGCGATTTTTGAAAAAAACCCCATCAATCAGTCTGAAATTCAACCTTTGAGAAAGGAGTTGTCATCAAAAATCGAAGCTCATAAAAAAGCCGTTCAAGAAAAGGCCCAAGAATTGCTTGAGCTCATTCTGAATGATCGAGAAGGAGAGCCTTACAAAAAAACCATTATCGATCATCTTAAAACAATGATCGAAGGTTCGCTGGAGGCGGCCAAACTTTATGGAGACACCAATACTAAAGCGTTTAGTAGTGGTACGGTCACCTCGAAGAATAAAGCCTTTGACTCCAATGTTCTACAGGTATTAGAAAAAGAGTATCCAAATCTTCAGAATAAACTTTTTGAACTAAAACGTCTACAACTCATCGACGCGCAAGTAGGTCCTTATGCGCTTCTGAAAGAAATATCAGAATTATACCAGTCGGTATTAAATGAAAAAAGACTACTTCCGATAGCAGAATTTAATCGATTGATCAGCAATGCGATAGCCGACCAGCCCGCTCCCTACATTTATGAGCGTCTAGGGGAACGCTATGAGTCGTTTTTTATCGATGAATTTCAAGACACCTCTCGCTTGCAGTGGAACAACCTTCAGCCACTATTATCATTGGCCGCCGAAAACGCCTACGAAGAAGATCGAGGATTAGTTTTTATCGTTGGTGATGCCAAACAAGCCATTTATCGATGGCGCGGTGGTGCTATTGGTCAATTCTTAGAAATTGCACAATCAAGAAAAAACCCATTCAATGTGCCGGCGCAGGTAATCAACTTGTTTACCAATTATCGTAGTTCAGGAGCGATCATACAGTTCAACAATCATCTGTTTACAGCAATTTCAGAACAATTGCTATTGAACGAACATCAGACTCTTTATCGAGAAACATCCGCCCAAGAAACACCAGAAAGTAAAACGGATAAAGGGCTCGTTTCTATTCGATTCAATGAAAAAGGGGATTCAAAATCATTAGATAATCTCGAAGGCTTATCTGATGATATTCAACACTGCCTTGATAAAGGCTACCATTACAAAGACTTTGCGATTCTAGTATCTACTCACAAGGAGGGTGCCAAGGTGATCGAATATTTGAGCGCTCAGGAACCCCCCATCCCATTTGTGTCGGCAGAT
Source organism: Bacteroidota bacterium (assembly GCA_003045935.1). Lineage (GTDB taxonomy): Bacteria > Bacteroidota > Bacteroidia > Flavobacteriales > Flavobacteriaceae > UBA3478. The sequence continues at coordinate 1,198 of PZPI01000027.1, forward strand.
GTTTTAAAATTAGGAGCAAATTCTGCCGTACAAGCGCTAGTTGCGGCTATGCGTTATTTTGTAGACACAAAAAATGGTGATGCTGCCTTTGATTTAGTTCGATTCATCGAAAAAGAAACGAATGATAAACACCAAGCGCTAAAAGAGGCTTTACAGGGGTTTGATAGATCAAAAGGCTTTGAAAACTATTTACGCGCTCATGGGGTTAAAATTGAAGAACTAAAAACAGCCACAGCACACGCATTTTGCTCGACCCTCGCCACTACACTATCCATGACAAAGGAAGATACGGCCTATGTCGGCGCCTTTCTAGAGGAACTCTATGCCCTTCAGCTAAAATCGATTACGACACTTTCTGGCACCCTCGAATATTGGGATAAAATAAGCGACAAATCGCTCCAGTTACCCGAACACTTAAATGCAGTACAAATCGTCACTATTCACAAATCTAAGGGGCTTGAATTTGAAGTGGTATTCTATCCTTTTGCTTGGAAACGCTGGGGCAAACTCAATCAACGACAAGCTTGGCTAGACGTCTCAGATGTAACAGGCCGAGAGAAAATGCTTTTGCCATTAAAAAAGGAGTTAATTCCAATCAGAGAAGACGCTGATAAAGCTTATCAATTAGAAGAAGCAGAGTCGCTACTCGACGAAATCAATATGCTCTACGTGGCTCTTACAAGGGCCGAAAAAGGATTGTTTATTTATACCGAATCCGACGAACCCTCAGATACAATGAAGTTTTCTATTCTTTTTGCGGATAGCCTTGAGCGCCACTATCCCAAATTTGAGCGAGGAATGTCTTATTTCTTCACTGGTGAGTTAGAAGAGAAAAAGAAAACTGAAGAGGTCATTGATCAGTCAATGGTTTTAAATTTTCAACCCTTCAGGCTAGTTCGAGAAGGCCTTGTTAAGGTCGTTTCGCAGATTTCAGAAAGTGAAGAGCAGCGATTGGGAAACGCATTTCATTACTTCATGGAAGAAGTTCATACCGAAGACGATCTCCTTAATCTAAACTCAACACCGTCTTGGAAAATTCCCGATGATCTTCAAGAATGGTGCTTCAATAATGCCAAAAATATTCTTAATCATCAACAGTTATCGGCATATTATCAACCGGGTTTAAATGCGAAAAACGAAGGTGTTTTAATCGATAACCAGGGCAACGTATCTATCCCAGATCGCGTAGTATTCTGTAGGGATAGCTGCACGATTATCGACTACAAGACTGGACAGAAAAAGGACGAACACCGAAAGCAGCTCGACAAGTATGAATCCCTGATTTCTGAGATCATTAATGCGGACGAGAATTATTCATTCAAGAAAATCATTGTCTATCTTAGAAGTTCGGCTGAAGACCTAGAAATTATTCAATTCTGATTAAACTATTTCATTGCTATGTATACCGAATCGTTTAGAAATCAACTCAGCACTACCCTTGAAGAACTAAAAGCAGAAGGGTTATTTAAATCTGAGCGTATTATTGCCTCCCCTCAAGGAGCTGAAATCACTTTAGAAAACGGAGATAAGGTGCTTAATTTTTGTGCCAACAATTACCTAGGACTGTCTGCGCACCCAGAGGTGATACGGGCTGCCAAAGACACTTTAGATTCTCACGGATTTGGGATGTCCTCAGTTCGTTTTATTTGCGGAACCCAAGATATTCACAAACAACTCGAGTCAGAGATTGCTAAATTCTACCACACCGAGGACACCATTCTATACGCAGCAGCTTTTGATGCCAATGGAGGATTATTCGAGCCGCTATTAGGGCCCGAGGATGCGATCATTTCTGATAGCCTCAATCACGCATCTATTATCGATGGTATTAGACTTTGTAAAGCCATGCGCTATCGATACGAGAATAATAATATGGAAGATCTCGAAGCCAAATTGAAAGAGGCTACTGAGGCTGGAGCTCGAAACCTTCTCATTATGACCGACGGGGTTTTCTCAATGGATGGTTTGGTTGCTCCTCTTGACAAGCTCTGTGATCTCGCCGAAAAATACGGGGCTCTAGTAGCGATAGACGAATGCCATTCTGCTGGTTTTATCGGTCACTCAGGGCTGGGAACACCCGAAGCCAAAAACGTCTTGGGTCGAGTAGATATTATTACCGGAACCTTAGGAAAGGCCCTAGGTGGAGCCATGGGCGGATACACAACAGGCAAAAAAGAGGTCATCGAAATTCTTCGTCAACGCTCTAGACCCTATTTGTTCTCAAACTCTCTTGCACCTGCAATCGTAGGAGCTTCAATTAAGGTATTTGAATTACTTCGAAAAGACTCTTCTCTAAGAGATCAATTAGCCGATAACACTGCTTATTTCAAAAAGGGAATTAGAGAGGCCGGCTTTGATTTCATCGATGGAGAATCTGCTATTGTGCCCATTATGCTTTACGAGGCGATCAAAGCACAAGAAATGGCTGCTAAACTTCTCGAAGAAGGAATTTATGTAATCGGATTTTTCTTTCCTGTAGTTCCTAAAGGCAAGGCTAGAATTCGCGTACAACTCTCGGCTGCTCACACCAAAGAACACCTAGACCAAGCAATCGCCGCATTTGTCAAGGTAGGTAAAGAACTAAAGGTAATTTAATGGGTGTTCGAGCTGGTATTTGGCTATTCCTTCTTCTGGGCTGGGTAGTAAATTTAGATCTGCGCGCTCAAGAGATTAATCAGCGAAGGTGGGAGCTAGGATTTGGAGGTCTTGGTCTTAATAGTTATGCCGCTGGACGTGCCGGACAGTTCTCCTCATTCAGACCAGCTTTAACCGAAGACGGAGCAGAGACCGGGTCGCTGCGGAGCGGAGGCTTTCTCGATGGGCTTTATGACTTTTCAAAGGCCAACTTGAGTGGTTCTACACCGGCTTACATCCAAATTGGATATCGAATTGGTGATCTCTCAGAAGAAAAACACACCCTCGGTCTTAGAATCGGCTCTTCAAAATTAAATCAGTACGGAGATCAAGAAATATCTACAGTAAGGTTTGGTTCTTTGGAAGGCCGATTAGAAAGTGTTCTTGTTCGATACGCTATGATTCGATTACACTCAACCATTGGTTTAGGGTTCGCTTCGTTAGAGGAAGATTCCTCTTCTCAAGCATTAATTGGGGCGGGATTGCGCGTCAAATTAGGAGCTAATACTTCTTTAAATATTGCAACCGACTATCACACTGCCTTAAGTCAAAACTTTTTTGATTACTTCTCTCACAGCTTGGGGATTTCATTCGCTATAAAGGGGAGTGACAGAGATAAAGATGGGGTGTGGGACGCCTATGACCAATGCCCAGATACTCCTGGACTTAAAAAATTCATGGGATGCCCCGACACCGACAAAGACGGCACCGAAGATCGATTTGACAAATGTGTTGACCTGCCAGGTCCTGAAGCTCTTAATGGGTGCCCTGACACCGATGAAGATGGCATTTCTGACCCTCTCGATAGTTGCCCCGAAGTTTTCGGAAAACCCGAGTTAGGAGGATGCCCTGATAGTGACAACGACGGAATCAAAGATTCAGATGACGCATGCCCAAACCAATACGGGCCATTGAAAAATAAAGGATGTCCGATAGCTGATAGAGATAATGATACCATAGCTGATAGCGAAGATCAGTGTCCAGATATTGCCGGATCAGTAGCGAACAAAGGGTGTCCAGAGCCAAAAATTCCCGAGAAAGTAGACATCAATGAACTAGCCAAAACGTTAGGTTTTGCAAAAGGAGGCTTCGTATTTATCACTGAATCGAATGAGGTGTTGAGACAGATTGTACAGTATATGTTTGCTCATCCGATTGAGAGCTATGACCTAGTAGGATTTACAGATTCGGTTGGTCCAGACGATGTGAATCTAGAGCTATCTAAAAATCGAGCTAAGCGGTTACATGACTACTTAATCTCTAGAGGCATTCACCCCTCAAGATTGACCTACGAAGGAAAGGGAGAGCTACCTGAAGACCCCTCGCTAATTGGATTAGAACCACATCCGCACCGACGGGTAGAGATACGTATAAGGAGGCCGAATGACTAGTCAAAAAGGCTTCATAGATTTAATCATCACCAAGCTTCAAGAAGAACGATCTTTAGATCACTATCTTTTTGTTCTCCCTAATATTCGAAGTGCTCAAGCATTGTATAGAGCAATTGGTCGAATGAATAAATCCCCTGGTTTTGCCCCTGAAACGATTACTATTGACCAGTTATTTTCAAAAATTGCAGGTCTCAGATATGCTGACCCTTCACATCAATTATTAACCCTCTTCAGTGTTTATAAAGAAGTTGCGGGTTATAAAGATCCGTTTCACAAGTTCTCTGCAATGGGGAGTGCACTACTAAGTGACTTCAATGAGATCGACCAAGGGTTAATCGCTTCTGAAGAGCTCTTCCGCAGCCTCAAACAAATGGGTGAAATGGATGCTCAATTCGCCGAAGAAAAGCGTTCAGATTTAATCAAGAATCATCTGAAAAGAATAACGCTGATTGAAAAAATCTATCCGGTATTCAAGCAAAGGTTATTAGAAACACGCCAAGGTTATCAAGGGCTTGTCTATCAAAAGGCGGCAGAAAAAGTAAGTCAATACTTAGAAAAGCGCGTCAATCCACATGTGTTTATCGGTTTTAACGCTTTTTCAAAGGCAGAACAGGCGGTAGTGGCTAACCTACTTCAATCCGAAAATCAGGGATTTATCTTCTGGGATATTGATTGGGATTTATTGCAGAATGAACAACACGAGGCGAGTCATTTCATTAGACAGTATCGAAAAGAATGGAGTTTTCTTGATAGGCAACAGATCCCTTCCGTATTTAAAGAAAACAATGAACTGCTTCGTAAAGAGCGCGGCATCGAAGTCATAGAATGCCCAGGAGTTTTAGCGCAATGTCACGCGATGGCACAAATCCTCAATGAATTAGAATCTTACGATAACACCGCTGTGGTGCTTGCAGACGAATCTATTTTACCTGCTGTTATCGCTCATCTTCCTGAAGATACCAGCAAAGGATCGATCAACATAACCATGGGTGAGGCTATTATTTATACCCAAGGTGCTTCTCTGGTACGTCAATATTTAGCGCTCATAAAAGTAGCTATACAACGGTCTGGAGTAGTACCCACCAGATTGTTGCTTCCCTTACTCAACCATCCGCTATTAGAAATAGAAAAGAGAGCTGAAGAAAGTAGAAAAAGTACGGTTGAATTATCAAGCTACGCATACCTACCCTTCTTCGATCTAAAAGATAACAACCAAAAGTTAAGTAGCCTACTTATCAAATTTATCGATCATCTTGCTTGCGCCGAAGCTAATCTATTAAAGCAGGCGGTTTATAAGGCAATTGAGCTTCAAACCTCTTACCTCAGCAGCGATCTAAGTCTAGAAAGCTTTGAAGAATTAGTGTTCTCACAGATAAGAACAGGTAATTTTTCATATAAAGGAGATCCTAATAGTGGGCTTCAAATCATGGGGATCCTCGAGACCAGAAACCTCTCATTTGACAGAGTTATTGTCTTGTCGCTCAATGAAGGAATCATACCGAAAGGCAAGAATGATGCCTCGCTCATTCCACATGAAATGAAACGGGCGTTTGGACTACCGACTTACAAAGAAAAGGACGCCATTTACACCTATTACTTCTATCGTCTTCTTCAGAAATCTTCAGAAGCCTATTTGACCTTTAACGGTCAACAGGGCGCCTTCGAAACCAAAGAAAAAAGCAGACTAATTTATCAATTAGAAACACATTCGATTTTAAGAAATTCCATTATATACCGATCGGTATATTTTAATCAGTCCTTTCATAAGAATAAAGAGGATAAAGTCAAAAAAAATGAGGCCTTCAAAGAAAGTCTGATAGCCCTTGGACATTATGGATTCTCGCCCAGTAGTCTAAGTCGGTCTATATCAGATCCCTTAGACTTCTATAAAAAATATTTACTTCAAATTAGCTCCTACGATGAACTCTCTGAGATGATGCCTTTAAATATCTTCGGCAACATCATCCACCACAGCTTAGAGTCACTGTATAAAAGTCTCGAAAAGCCAATCCTGACCGCTGAAACCATTCATCAATTGTATCCAAAAGTAGCAGCTTTTACTGCCAACGCCTACACGAAAGAAAAGGTGATTTATGACAGAGAAAAAGGACGAGGATATCTGACCTATGAGGTTATTAAAGATTACGTGACCAAAACCCTAGAAGCTGATACCTCGCTTTGTAAAAATCAAGGAGATATCGAATTAGTTCTTTTAGAAGAGAAACTAGAAGTAGAGCTAAGCTTGCCAGAGATCAGCCCAAAACCCTTCAGAATAAGAGGGCTCGTTGATCGTGTCGATCGCATCAATAGCACCCTTAGAATTGTAGACTATAAAACCGGTTCAGTCTCAGCCTCTGAATTAAAGATCGAAACGATTAACGAGGTATTTACTAATCACAAAAAAGGAAAGGCGCTCCAACTCCTGTGTTACGCCTTGTTCCTGTACCGAAGTGAAAAATGGAATTCGGTCTGCAGCGAAGAGGTGTCCGCATATGTTTTTAGTACAAAGAGTCAAACCTACTTCCCGCTTATCGAGGGAAAGAAACCAATGAGCCTTACTCCAGATAAAATTAATGAGTTCGAAAAGCAATTGAAGCAGTATATAACGTCGCTTTTTGAAGGTGACTACTTCTCACTCGATAAACCCGAGTAGTTCCCCCTTTGAACCGCAGCTTCTAATTTTTTTGAAATTAGATCAAGTCCTAAGTTTCCGATAGAACCTAAATGAGTATGAGCGGCCTCTTTATTCGGCACATAATTATTCGTCGCTATGTCTTCTGCCATCTTTTTATACGCGTCTCTAAAGGGCATCCCAGAACTTACCATAGTATTTAAAGTATCGACACTCCATAAATAGGTGTACTTCTCTTGCTCTAGTAACGCCTTTGATGGGGTCATTTTCGAAAGTGAAAAAGAAAAAATGCTGAGTAGTTCTTCAATGGTAAAAAAACTGTCCATCAACATTGGCTTAGTTAGCTGAAGATCTCTGTGATAGCCTGTCGGTAAGTTCGTTAGAATGGTAGAAATCTGTACCGATACCCCTTGTAAGGCATTCCCCTTAGCGCGAATGAGTTCAAACACGTCCGGATTTTTCTTGTGAGGCATGATACTACTCCCGGTTGTGATTTCGTCATCAAAAGAAAGAAAACCAAAATCCTGCCCCATATATAAACAGATGTCTCCGGCTAATTTGCTTAGCGTAGCACCTAATTGAGCGATGGCATTGACAGCTATTCTCTCCATTCGACCTCGAAGCATTTGAGAAGCAATCGAATTTACCTTAACTACCTCAAAACCTATAAGTTCAGTAGTTAAAAGACGGTCAATACCGAAGTTTGAGCCATAACCTGCCGCTGAACCGAGGGGATTTTGATTCGAGACAACTGCGGCTGCCTTAAGAGCTACGATGTCGTCACAAAGCGTTTCCGCATAAGCAGAAAGCCATAAACCAAATGACGAAGGCATAGCGACTTGTAAATGGGTATATCCCGGCATTAGAATATCGCGATGCTTTTCAGATATTTCGAGCAATAGCCGAGCAAAACCAGCAGTGCCTTCTATAAGCTGCTCTAAAGAATCGGTTACATAGAGTTGTAATGCTGTAATCACTTGATCGTTTCTAGATCGAGCCGTGTGAATCTTTTTTCCTACCGAACCGAATTTGTCAGTAAGATAATATTCAATGTATGAGTGTATGTCTTCGAAACTTTCGGGAATGCTGAAATCTGCAAGAGCAACTTGTTCTTCAAGTTCGCTAAGGCCTTCTAGTAATTGATTAAGTTCAAGCAATTCTAAAAATCCACATTTATGCAACATTCTAGCGTGAGCGGCCGAAGCTTTGACATCATAAATTGCCAGGTAACGATCATAATGACGGTCGTTTCCGACGGTGAAATTTTCGATAGAAGCTTCTGTTGAAATTCCCTTTTCCCAAAGTTTCATGGCAATACTAGTTTAAAGATTTAAAAAAAGATTCAAGTAGATCAGTGTATAAAACAACCGCCTGTTCTATTTCATGAAGGTAGATGAACTCATCCGCCTGATGAGAACGAAGGCTATCTCCGGGACCCATTTTCATCGATTTACAGCGAAGAGCTGCCTGATCTGATAAGGTCGGAGACCCATAAGTTTTTCTCCCCAGTGACTTTCCTGCTAATACCAGTGGGTGGTTCGATTCAATTCCTGAAGATCTCAAATGCGTTGATCGAGCGGTCATTTGACAAGGAGCGTACATTCTAAAGTAAGCGTCTACTTCCTCATTGGTATAGGCATCGGTAACCCGAACGTCCACTACCAAGGCAACCTCAGCAGGCACTACATTATGTTGTTTTCCCGCAGAAACTTGAGTTACGGTAGTCTTGACACTCCCAAGCATTTCAGACTTCTTCTCAAATTCAAGTTCTTCAAACCACTTAAGGACAGCGCCTAATTTGTAGATCGGATTATCATCGTTAGTATGTGCCGCATGTGATGGAGTTCCCTTCACAATCGCGTCGTACACCAAAAGCCCCTTTTCGGCAATAGCAAGGTCGAGCAAGGTAGGCTCTCCTACAATCGCCAATTCAAATTCAGGCAGTAGGGGGAGAATGCCTCTCAAACTATTCTTGCCAGCTGTTTCCTCTTCGGCAGAAGCGACCATCACTAAATTATAAGGGAGGTCTGAACGGTTGTAAAATTGAACAAAAGTGGCCATTAGCGAAACCAGTGGCCCTCCTGCGTCGTTGCTTCCGAGGCCGTATAATTTACCGTCTACAACCTCAGGGGCGAAAGGGTCCCTAGTGTAAGCCTTGTTCGGCCGCACCGTATCGTGGTGTGAGTTTAATAGAAAGTAGGGTTTTGAGAGGTCTTCGTGTTTATTAACGGCGATAACACTGTTTCCCTCTCTTCGGGTAATTACTCCGTACTTATTGAGCCAAGCCTCAATAAGTACAGCCGTTTGATCTTCCTCCTCAGAAAAAGAAGGAGTAGCAATGAGTGATTTTAAAAGTTCAATAGCAGAGCCAGTCAGTTCTTCTAGCGACATAATAGCGTGTTTTGATGATTGATGAGTGTTTCTTCATTGGCAATAATCACCTCAGAAACTCCATTGTTTATAGCCTGAAAGCCATTGTGTAGTTTTGGCAGAATGCCTCCTGATAAGGCTCCCGAAACTTTAAGCTCCTCATAAGAAACATAGTCTAATTTTTTAATTAAGCTTTCAGAGTCTTCTAAATCTCGAAGAATTCCTGGAATACCCATGAGTAAAGCCAATTTTACTGTATGATTTAAGGTTAATACAGTAGCTACTGCTGTTGCTACAGTATCTGCGTTGGTATTGAGCAGTTGTCCTTGTCCGTCGCTAGTGATCGCAGAGAAAACAGGTGTTATTCCTAATTTAAGGAGCTCATTTATAACCGACCCGTCTACTGCTCTAATATCTCCTACAAATCCATAATCGATCGGGGTATTCGGCCGTTTATCACAAGTAATTATGCCAAGATCAGAGCCGTTGATACCAAGAGCCTTTTGCCCTAAGGCATTTAATCGCGCCACTAGTTGCGTATTTACCTTGCCGGCGTACACCATGGTAACGACATCTAATTGGGGGGCATCGGTAACTCTTCGGCCATCTATAAGGTGGGGTTGCATTCCCATTCTTTCACTTAGCAGTGAAGCATCTCGCCCGCCACCATGAACCAAAATCTTTGGCCCTTGATGAGCGACAAAATACTGTAGTACTTGATCACACTTTTCAAGGGATTGCAATAACTCTCCTCCGATTTTCAAAATAAATAGGGAACTCATGATTCAAGTAGCTTTTGAATAATGTAAGCAGCAGAGAAGGTTCTATTATTCGCCTGCTCGATGACCAAAGATTGTTCTGAATCTAAAACAGCATCGGATGCAATCACGTTTCTTCTCAAAGGCAAACAGTGCATAAACTTCGCAGCCCCTAACTTCTCAGGAGTGATCATCCAATGATCGAGACCAGTACTCACCGCACCATAGTCGACAAACTGCGACCAATTTTTAACATAAACAAAATCGGCTCCTTCAAAGGCTTTGTCTTGATCGTATTCAACCTTAGTATCTCCTACAACCGCAGGATCTAATTCATATCCCTTAGGGTGCGTAATTATAAAATCAACATTGGTAGCCTGCATCATAAGGGCAAAGGAATTGGCTACCGCGTGCGGTAAGGCTCTAGGGTGTGGCGCCCAACTAAGCACCACTTTAGGTCGATACGTACAATTCTCTGCAATGGTAATGGCATCGGCAAGCGCCTGAAGTGGATGTTCAACCGCACCCTCCATACTAAAGACAGGTGCGGTAGCATGGGCAACAAAAGCCGACATCACTCGGTCATTAATATCTGCCTCTTTATCGGTTAGCGTTGGGAAGGATCGAATTCCTATAACATCAGCGTACTGAGATACAACTGCAGCAGCCTCCTTAATATGCTCTGCTTTAGTACTATTCATGATTGCCCCATCTTCAAATTCAAGTGCCCAACCACTCTCGCCGATTTGCATGACCATTACTTTCATCCCTAATTTAATCCCTGCCAATTCAGTACTCAGTCTTGTTCTCAAACTATTATTGAAAAATAGCAGACAAAGCACCTTGTCTTTGGTATAAGGCTTTGCAATATTCTGGCTTTGTTTCAAAGAGAGTGCCTCTTTCACTGCGTCTGGGGCAGACATTAGATCTCTAACGCTGGTGTATTTTTTCATGATAATCGCTTTATCTCACTGAGAAGGGTTGATATTGCCTCTTTGGTACAATTAAGGGGCGGAAGAATTCGAACTACATTAGGGTTGCTTGACGACCCAACAAATAGATGGCTTTCTTCTAATAAAGCCTTGCGAAGTGCGGCCGTTGGTTTTCCAAAATCTAGACCGATCATCAGCCCTGCACCTTTGATCTTAGCCTCGATACCTAGCCGATCGACCTCTGATCTAAAATGAGCCTCTAGATCCCTCGCATTGGCAATTAAGTTTTCCTCTTCAAGAACATCTAAGACGGCTAAAGCGGCTCTACAGGCTAGATAATTTCCGCCGAACGTTGTTCCTAATTCACTTTTAACAGCCTTATGTTTCTTGTGTATAAGCACTCCTCCAATAGGGAATCCATTCCCCATTCCCTTGGCCATACTTATGAAGTCTGGCTCTAGATCAAAGCGCTGAAAGGAGAAAAAGCTGCCGCTTCTACCAAAACCAGATTGTACCTCATCTGCAATAAGTAAGGTGCCTGTTTTTTTACATTGTTCATTAATCTCCGAAGCAAAATCCAGGCTGGGTTGATCTAGTCCTCCAACCCCTTGTATCGTTTCTATAATTACCGAACAATACTGTTCTGTGGCTAATAACTGCTCTAATTGTTTGCGGTCGCCAAAAGGAATAAAATCGACTTCATGACCAGCATTAAGCGGAGCTACAATTGAAGGATTGTCTGTAGCTGCAACTGCTGCTGAAGTTCTTCCGTGAAAGCTCCCTTTAAAAGCGAGAATCTTTTTTCTGCCGGTCTTGAACGAGGCCAATTTGAGTGCGTTCTCATTTGCCTCGGCCCCACTATTACAAAGAAATAAAGTGTAGTCCTCGTTTAATTTCGCGTTTAATCGCTCAGCAAGTTCCTCCTGAAAACGATTGAGAACAACATTCGAATAGAATCCGATTTGTTCTAACTGCTCGGTAAGTGCTTTTACATAGTGAGGGTGGCTGTGTCCGATCGAGATCACCGCGTGTCCACCGTAATAATCGGTATATTTTACCCCATTACTATCGGTAAGTTCCATCCCTTTAGCTGAAGCTAATTCAATCGGATACTGAGCGTAAACCTGATATAAACTCATAATTAAGTAGTCGATTTAATTTCGTTGATTTTGTCAAAAGAGGCAGTAAGGCCCTGAATAAATGCCGAGCTCATTCCTGAATGCTCCATGACATTAAGCCCTGTTATAGTACATCCGCTTGGAGTGGTAACACGATCAATCTCCGCCTCAGGGTGATTTCCCGATTCGATAAGTAATCGAGCCGCTCCATAGGCTGTCTGTGTAGCAATTTTTAAGGCTACCTCTGACTCAAATCCCAATTGTACCCCACCTTGAGTATTGGCTCTTATCAGTCTTAGCCAAAAAGCGATTCCGCTGGCACAAAGCACGGTTGCTGCTTGCATTTGAGACTCTTCAATAGCTAAGGTCTCTCCTACATGAGCAAATAGTTTCTCAACCTCTGAAAGTCTAGAGACCCCCTTCTCATTAGACGCAATTAAGGTCATTGAAGCCTGTACCGAAATAGCAGTATTAGGCATAGCCCGATAAACAAGAGTGTCAGATCCTAAAACCCTCTCAAGCTGCTCAATTTGATAACCGGCAGCAGTACATACGACTAAACAATTCTTTTGAAGACTTGGTTTTATCTGTCTTAAAATCCGATCGCACTGGCTTGGTTGAACCGCAATGATAACTATATCAGCCTTAGAAACCGCCTGAATATTATCGCTAGTCACCTCAACATTTTCTTTCGTTGACCAGCTCGAAAGTGAGGCAGTTTTTCTTCGAGTAAGCACAAGAGTGTGCCCTGTTTGATGAAGACCCGAGGCAATACTTAGTCCTAGATTTCCCGCTCCTATAATAGCAATAGTCGATTTCATTAGTATCCTATAGATTTAAACAACAGCCCTTCAGATTCGTCAAAGCCAAACATGAGATTCATATTCTGAACCGCTTGCCCAGCAGCTCCTTTCAATAAATTATCAATGGCAGAGGTGATCAGTAGTGTGCTCTTGTGTTTGTAAAGATGAATTTGACAATTATTAGTGCCTACCACCTGTTTTAGTGATATATGGGCTTTTACAACCTGAGTAAAGACTGCCTCCTTGTAAAACGATTCATAAAGACTATAGGCTTCTTCTACAGATCCTTCGAATTCACAATATGAAGTGGCGAAAATTCCTCTAGTAAAGGCTCCTCGATGAGGAAGAAAAAACAGGTTTGGAGCGCCTTCAGCCTTCTGAATAAGTTGCTCTCCAATTTCAGTTAAATGCTGGTGGGTGAAAGCTTTATACCATGAAAGATTATTTGATCGATAACTGAAGTGCGAAGTCTCTGAAAGCGATACTCCTGCCCCAGTACTGCCTGTTGTAGCGTTAATATGAACCGAAGCCTGTTCATCTATTTTATGATGGTGATAAAGCGGCACTAAACCAAGTGTGATTGCAGTCGCGAAACAACCAGGATTAGCAATATGATTAGCCTTTTGAATCTCCTGTCTTCTTAGTTCAGGCAATCCAAAAGTAAAGTGATAGTCTTCCCATTTTGATTGGTTGATAGGCCTGAACTCGTTACTGAGATCAATGATTTTAGCCTGATCAGCAAGTGCCTTATGCTCTTGTAAAAAGGATTTAGAGGCCCCATGTGGAAGGGCAAGAAACCATACATCTGCACCAGCACTAATGGTGCCGCTAAAATTTAAATCAATTCTATTCGAAAGCTCAGGCATCACCTCTGCCACAGATTGACCCGCTTTCGATCGACTGATGAGTTGCGTTAATTCTACCTCATTATGGTAGGCTAGAATCCTGATAAGTTCAGCCCCTGTATATCCCGTTGCACCTATGACAGCAACCTTAATCTTGTGGTTTTGCATGGTGTGAAATTTGAATAGCATTACTGTAAATTTTGATGAACCCTTTAGCGTCTCTAGAATCCCACGCCTTATTAGTCTCCCCATAAGTGGCGACCTTCGACTGCATCATGTCGTAAGGTGACTCAATACCCTCTAAGGTGAAACGGTACGGATGTAAGGTTAAATAAACAGCCCCTGTGACACGTTCTTGACTGCGCTCTAGGTAAGCCTCAGTATCTCTCATTACAGGATCAAGCAATTGACCTTCGTGAAGTAACATCCCATAAAACTGAGCCAACTGCTGTTTTTGGTATTGTTGCCACTTGGTAAGCACATGTTTTTCGAGAAGTTCGTGGGCTTTCAGAATAATCATTGGTGCGGCAGCTTCAAAACCGACTCGCCCTTTAATCCCTAGAATCGTATCACCAACATGGATGTCTCTCCCTATGGCGAAGGGCGCAGCAATCTCCTCGAGAAGTGTAATTAATTCAGTCGGTGAACCCTTTTGTCCATTAACTGAGCTTAACTCTCCGCTCCTAAACTCAAGGGTTAACTTCTCGGGGGTTGATTTTTCAAGTTGTGACGGATAGGCTGACTCCGGAAGTCCTGTCGAAGAGGTTAAAGTTTCTGCTCCCCCTACCGATGTCCCCCAAATTCCTTTGTTTACCGAGTACTTCGACTTTTCAAAGCTGAATTCGTAACCGTGGCCTTTCAGGTAATCAATCTCTTCTTCTCTAGACAAAGTATTATCCCTAATCGGAGTAATAATTTCAATTTCTGGAGCGAGAACGCTAAAGATTAGGTCGAATCGAACTTGGTCGTTTCCTGCTCCGGTAGAACCGTGAACGATCGACTGGGCGCCTACCTTCTTTGCATACTCAATAAGTACCATTGCCTGAGTAGCGCGTTCGGCGCTAACCGATAAGGGGTAAGTGTTATTTCTAAGTACATTTCCATAAATCAAAAAACGCAACACCTCGTTATAAAGTCGTTCTCGTGCATCTATGCACTCATAATAGCTTACTCCAAATGCTAAGGCCTTTTCCTCAATTGAAGCAATCTCGGCAGCTGAAAATCCACCAGTATTTACGGTCACAGCATAAACCTCATTCTGTTTATCACTCGCCATTAAGTGTGCACAATAAGAGGTGTCTAAGCCTCCCGAATAGGCAATAACTACTTTATTTTTCATCGTTCTTGATTTTTTGATTTAAATGCTTGTCATATAACATGCCTGTACAAAGGCACATTTGGCGATTGGTTCGAGTTAAGATGTCGTAGTTGAGACAGGTTTGACATCCATCCCAAAATTTGGGATCATCAGTTAACTCATTAAAGGTTACGGGTTTATACCCTAGCTGATAATTGATCTTCATTACAGCAGATCCGGTGGTGATTCCAAAGATTTTAGCCTCTGGGTATTTCTGAATCGAAAGTTCTAAAACCTTCGACTTAATCGCCTTTGCTAAACCTTTTCCTCGATAATCTTCTGAAATAATGAGACCCGAATGAGCAACGAAGTTCTTTCCGCCCCAGACTTCTATGTAACAGAAACCGGCAAAAGTATCTCCGTCTAAGGCGATAACGGCATTACCGTTGGTCATCTTAGTTTTGATATACTCAGGGCTACGGCGGGCAATCCCTGTACCGCGCTTTTGTGCCGCATCCTGAATAGTGTCGCAGATATGTTCTGCAAAGCGATGAAAAGATTCATCAGCAATAAATAGATCCATGATTAAAGAATCGTTGGGTTGTTTAAAGTAAAAGGGTAATTGAGAATTCAGAGGGGGAAATGGACTCACCTATTTCCATAACAGCACTACACCCTTACGGGCGGCGGCGACGAATACGTCGGATAGGAGTAATAGTGTGCTGTGTCGTTTTCACGTGGTAAATCTACTCTTTTATGTCAGTCACACAATGTTTTGTTGAATTTTTAACAAAAAAAGTGCTTTGTGAAGAAATTGTGGATGAAGTAGTTAGCGATTAGCACAACCTTATGATTGTGCTGATCCGGATCACGCCCATCCTGAAAATACCACGGAAACACTCGTGCTTTCGCACAATTACTATTTTTCGCTCAAAAAGATTGATAAAGCAAGCTTTACAACCTTTTCAAACAAAATCACGGCCCAAATTGGGCCGTGTTTGCTTATACTTTAATGTGGAGAATACCGGATTCGAACCGGTGGCCTCTTGCCTGCCAGGCAAGCGCT
>PZPI01000131.1 GCA_003045935.1 Bacteroidota bacterium
TAATGCTGACTTCGATGGGGATCAGATGGCGGTACACTTGCCACTGGGTCCAGAAGCTATTCTAGAGGCTCAATTATTAATGTTGGCTTCTCAGAACATCTTGAACCCTGCTAATGGTTCACCTATTACCGTACCTTCCCAGGATATGGTACTTGGTCTGTACTATATGACTAAAGAAAGACGTTCTACTCCAGAAGTTCCTGTTCAAGGTGAAGGTTTAACCTTCTATTCTCCTGAAGAGGTAGTTATTGCTTTCAATGAGAAACGAGTGAACTTAAATGCTGCTATTAAAATCCGTGTTAAGGATTTCAATGAATCAGGTGAGTTAGTGCCTCAAATCATTGAGACAACTGTAGGCCGTGTATTATTTAATAACGTTGTTCCTGAAGAAGCTGGCTTTATCAATCAAGTATTGAATAAGAAAGCACTTCGTGATATTATCGGGCGTATCCTTGAAGTAACTGATGTTCCTAAAACTGCTGAATTCTTAGATCGAATGAAGCAAATGGGTTATGAGTTCGCTTTCAAAGGGGGGCTTTCATTTAGTTTAGGAGATATCATTATCCCTGCTGAAAAAACCAAGATGATCGAAGAAGCTAACGCTCAAGTAGATGGTATCATGGGTAACTATAATATGGGACTTATCACTAATAATGAGCGTTACAATCAGGTGATTGACGTATGGACATCTACCAACGCGATGCTTACCGAACTTGCTATGAAGCGCATTCGGGAAGATCAGCAAGGATTTAATTCGGTGTACATGATGCTTGACTCTGGTGCTCGTGGATCTAAGGAGCAGATTCGTCAGCTAACCGGTATGCGTGGTCTTATGGCTAAGCCTAAGAAGTCTAATGCTGGTGGTGGTGAGATTATTGAAAACCCAATTCTTTCGAACTTTAAAGAGGGACTTTCAATTCTTGAATACTTTATTTCAACTCACGGTGCTCGAAAAGGTCTTGCGGATACCGCACTGAAAACTGCGGATGCTGGATACCTTACTCGTCGACTTGTTGATGTTGCCCAAGATGTAATTATTACTACTGAAGATTGTGGTACGCTTAGAGGTGTTGAGGTTGAGGCCTTGAAGAAAAATGAGGAAATCGTTGAAACTCTTGGCGATCGTATTCTTGGACGTGTTGCACTTAACGATATTGTTGATCCTTTAACAGGAGATTTGATCGTTGAAGCAGGTGGATACATTGAGGCTGCTGAAGTTCAGAAAATCAATGCTACTGCACTTGATCGTGTTGAGGTTAGATCTGCACTTACTTGTGAGGCTGAGAAAGGTATTTGTGAGAAGTGTTACGGTAGAAACCTAGCAACCAACAAACCGGTTCAAAAAGGTGAATCTGTAGGGGTTGTTGCCGCTCAATCTATTGGGGAACCTGGTACACAGCTTACGCTTCGTACCTTCCACGTAGGAGGTATTGCGGGTAACGTTTCTGAAGAAAGTCAGTTGACTGCTAAGTTCGACGGGGTCGCAGAGATAGAAGACTTACGTGTTGTTCAAGGTGAAAATACTGAAGGGGAGAAAGCAAATATCATTATTTCTAGAACTGCCGAGTTTAAACTTGTTGAACCTAAAACAGGAGCTGTTTTAAGTACGCATAACCTGCCTTATGGTTCTCAGGTATTCATAGAGAACGGAGCTAAGATTAAGAAAGGTGATGTTCTTTGTCAGTGGGATCCATATAACGGTGTAATTATTTCTGAATTTACTGGTACCGTTGCTTTTGAGAACATTGAGCAAGGGGTAACTTATCAGGTTGAAATTGACGAACAAACTGGTTTCCAGGAGAAAGTTATTTCTGAATCTAGAAACAAAAAATTAATTCCTACTCTTCTTATCAACGATAAGAAAGGAAATGTACTGAGATCATACAATCTACCTGTTGGTTCTCACCTAATTGTAAACGAAGGTGATTCGATTAAGGAAGGTAAGATTCTGGTTAAGATTCCGCGTAAATCAGCTAAAGCTGGTGATATTACAGGAGGTCTACCAAGAGTAACCGAGTTATTTGAGGCAAGAAATCCTTCAAATCCTGCAGTTGTATCTGAAATAGACGGTGTAGTATCATTTGGTAAAATCAAGCGTGGTAACCGCGAGATTATCGTAGAGTCTAAGCTTGGTGATGTTCGTAAATACTTAATTAAGTTATCGAACCAAATCCTTGTTCAAGAGAATGATTTCGTGAAAGCGGGTATGCCATTATCTGATGGTTCAATCACTCCGAATGATATTCTTGCGATTAAAGGGCCATCGGCAGTTCAGCAGTACTTAGTGAATGAAATCCAAGAGGTTTACCGACTACAAGGGGTTAAAATTAACGATAAACACTTTGAGGTAGTTGTTCGTCAGATGATGCGTAAAGTAGAAATCGTTGATGCTGGAGATACTCTATTCCTTGAAGGGCAATTAGTACACAAGGATGAATTCATCAAAGAAAACGATGCTATTTTCGGTATGAAGGTAGTTGAAGATGCTGGTGAATCTGAAAATCTTAAAGCAGGTCAGCTTGTTACCGTACGTCAACTGAGAGATGAAAACTCTTTATTGAAGCGTCAAGACAAGACATTAGTAACTGCTCGTGAGGCGATTGCAGCTACGGCTACTCCGATCCTTCAGGGTATTACTAGAGCTTCACTACAGACTAAATCATTCATTTCAGCTGCATCGTTCCAAGAAACGACTAAGGTTCTTAACGAAGCTGCGGTTAATGGTAAGGTAGACGGACTAGAAGGTCTCAAGGAAAATGTAATTGTCGGTCATAAGATTCCTGCAGGTACCGGTCT
This sequence comes from Bacteroidota bacterium, assembly GCA_003045935.1. Lineage (GTDB taxonomy): Bacteria > Bacteroidota > Bacteroidia > Flavobacteriales > Flavobacteriaceae > UBA3478. Next base: position 2,797 of record PZPI01000131.1, read on the forward strand.
TAGAGATTACGATCACATCATCGTAGGTTCAAAAGATGAGTATGAAGCTAGTCAAGCTACTCCAACCCTAGTAGACGAAGACGCGATAAACATTTAAGCTCATGTCAGAGAAGGATCAGAGTATAAACGTAGAAATCGATGAAAAAACTGCTGAGGGGATTTATTCCAACTTGGCGGTTATCAACCACTCTGCATCAGAGTTTGTTGTAGATTTCGTAAGTATTATGCCTGCTACTCCAAAGGCAAAAGTTAAGAGTCGTGTAATCCTTACTCCTGAACATGCTAAGAAGTTAGTGAAGGCGTTGCAAAACAATATCGCCAACTTTGAGGCCGCACACGGAGAGATTAAGGAATATCAACAGCCCACGATACCGATAAGTTTCGGTAAGATGGGAGAAGCATAAAAAAGGCGCCGTTTACGGCGCCTTTTTTATTTAAACTCTGAAGTGAGGTGGAATCGAATACTCGGGTATTTTTGTTCGGCCATTTGTAGCGAAAAGGCAGAGTCTGCAAGAAATACCATTTGATTAGACTTATCCCTTGCTAGGAATTTCTGTTTTACTCGTTTGAAGTCTTTAAATTCCTCGCTGTTTGGGTTATCGGTATCCACCCAACAAGCTTTATGAATGGGGAAGTTTTCGTAGGTGCATTTCGCTCCGTATTCATGTTCTAAACGATATTGGATAACTTCGTATTGAAGAGCTCCTACCGTACCAATAATTTTTCTTCCGTTAATATCAAGAGTAAATAATTGAGCTACTCCCTCATCCATTAATTGGTCAATCCCTTTGAA
>PZPI01000132.1 GCA_003045935.1 Bacteroidota bacterium
TAGGGTTAGCTACATAGGCCCGAAGAAAGGATATGAGTTGTCGCTGACCACTTGATAATGTACTACCACGTTCATTAATTTCGAAATGATATCCGCCCGGGAGAGCACTTATAAAATCGTGTACTCCAATAGATTTAGCCGCCTCAACGACCGATTCAAGGGTAATGTTAGGATCTCCTAGGGTGATATTCTTTTCAATGGTATCTGCGAATAAAAACACATCCTGAAGTACCACTGAAATGTGTGAGCGCAAGCCTTTCAATGTCAATTGACGGATATCCAGATCATCAATCTCGATAGTTCCTTTCTCTATTTCGTAAAAACGATTGAGCAAATTAATTAGCGTTGATTTACCAGCACCAGTAGCTCCAACTACAGCAATGCACTGCCCAGGTTCGATATTGAAATTGACTCCTCTTAGGACAGGCTTCTCAGGCTCGTATGCAAATACGACATCTTTAAAAGTTACCTTTCCTTGTACTTCATCTAACTCTGTATCACCTTCCACTTCTAATTGCTCAGTGTCGTCTAGAATAGCAAATACTCTCCCAGCAGCAACCATACCCATCTGAAGAACATTAAACTTGTCTGCAATATGTCGTAGAGGTCTAAAAAGCAATGAGGATAAAAGAATGAAAGTAAAGATATCTCCATACTTCTCGGGTGAAATACCCCCAACATTTTGAACTCCACCGTACCATACAATTAAACCAACGGTTATGGATGCCAATAATTCAGCGATAGCAAAAAAGATAGAGTTATACCATACAGTTTTTAACCAGGCATCCTGATGCTTCAGATTAATTGCTCTAAATGCTTTAGCCTCTTCAGCCTCACGATGAAATAATTGCAACACTCTAATACCAGCAAGGCGCTCTTGTACAAACGAATTTAAGGCAGCGATCTGAGTACGAACCTCAACAAATGCAACCTTCATCGATTTTTGAAACCAACGAGTAGCATAGAGGATTAATGGCATGATTGAAAATACCAGTAAAGCTAATTTCCAATTCATAACGAGCATAACGGTAGCAACGACAAGCATCTTGAGGACATCGGCTATAATCATGAAAAATCCTTGACTAAAAATCTCTCCGATCTTTTGCATATCTGATACTGCACGGGTTACCAAAATCCCAACAGATGACTTATCGAAATAAGTCATTCGAAATCGAATCATTCTAGAAAACAGATGAGTCCTTAAATCCTTAATAATCGACTCACCAAGTAAATTTGCCGTGTAGGTAAAAAGTAATTGAAAGAGAACTTCTCCAAATAAAACTGCGGCCATCGCGATAATCAGCTGAAGTAATAATTCAGCATTTTGCTGGGTAATCGCCTCATCAATCAGGCGACCCACTAAGGAAGGGGTTAAGACCGAAAAAGCGGAGATCAAAATCGCTGAAAGTACCGATATTATAAAAATTCCCCGATAAGGCCTAGTGTACGAGAATATCCTCGAAAAAAGGTTTACATCAAAAGATTTCTTAGCCGAAGCCTCTTTTTTACTCATTCCAGATTGAATTGGGGTAATTCACAGCGGTTAAAGATAATCCTTTTGCAGGTGCGGATGCTCCGGCCTTCGATCGAGATTTAGACCGAATGAGTTCTTGGATCCATTCGGGAGACCGCTTACCTAATCCCACCTCTAACAGTGAGCCGACTACAGCGCGCACCATATTTCTTAGAAAACGGTCGGCGGTAATTTCAAATCGAATCAAACTTCCTTCTTTTGAAAATGATGCCGCTTTAACATCACAAATGAAAGTTTTAACATCGGTATGTGTTCGAGAAAAGCATTCAAAATCTTGCTTACCGATAAGGAATTCGGTTGCTCGATTCATCTGATCAACGTCTAGGGGTAGTCCTACAAAGTGTGTAAAATCAGTATTGAACGGATTTTTCTCAGTCTCAATCAGGTAACGATAAGACCTTGAAGTAGCATCAAAACGTGCATGTGCTTCTTTTGACACTTTTCGAATATCTCGCACGGCAATACTTTTCGATAAAAAACGATTGAGTTTATGAGTTAAATCTGCCAAATCAAGAAGGTTCTCGTAATCAAAATGAGCATAAATCTGTTCGGCGTGAACTCCGGCATCGGTACGACCAGCACCTACAATAGAAATTTCAGAAGCTAGCAGCGCACTTAAAGCCTCCTCCAAAGCCTCCTGTACGCTAAAAGCGTTAGGCTGCCTTTGCCAGCCATGGTATTCAGACCCGTTAAATGCTATTTGAATAAAATAACGCAAAGCAAGAATTATCTTTGAAGGCAAAGATACATTACCATGACCAGAATCTTCTTGCTATCCGACACCCATTCTTACTGTGATGATCGGATACTTCACTACGCCAGCACAGCAGACGAGACCTGGCATGCAGGAGATATAGGGAGCACCACAGTGAGTGATGCGATCAAAAAGGTATCATCATTTAAAGCGGTTTATGGAAATATTGATGATCACCTTCAACGCAGCCAATATCCTGAAGATCTAATATTTCAGTGTGAATCTGTCAAAGTATTAATGACTCATATTGCCGGGTACCCAAAGCGATACCACCCAAGAGTCAGATCTTTAATAGAACAACACCAGCCACAGCTTGTAATCTGCGGACATTCTCACCTTCTAAAGGTTATGAATGATAAGCAGTATGGTCATTTACATATGAATCCCGGAGCTGCCGGAACGCACGGATTTCACAAAGTTCGTACCGGCTTACAATTCGAAATAGAGAAAGATCAAATTCAAAACCTACAGGTGATTGAATTTGGCACCCGAGGAGCGGTCAGTAAATAGAAAAAGCCCAGGTTTCCCTGAGCTTTTTCCGCACTAATACTACTAAGATATCCGGTTTTAACGCAAACGATCAGCAGATTTTACGAGATCTTCATCCTTTTTGATTGCCCTGTTGGCCAGGACGAGAAAAACGATAGAAAAGATCGGAATCAACATCCCAATACCCTTCTCAGAGGTGGCAACCTCTCCGGATACATTTAGCGATCGATAAACGAAAAATCCTAGTAAAAAAAGTTGTGAAATCAGATTCAATCGATTGATAACGAACTGATTTTGACGATTTCTATACCAAAAAATAGATCCAACGGCTAAAAGCGCACTTAATATTCCTTCACCAAACACTAACATCCCTAAAGAACCTTGGAAACCAAGACCTAGGGTTGACCACTGTACCCCGTAAGCTAAAACTACTGATAGCGAAAGTACAAGCGTTAAATAGAGCGTTTGTATACGTTGAATCATAATTCAAAATTAGGATGGTTTTTTTTAATAAAACAGTTGCTTTTAATTTTTATTTGTATCATTGCAATGTAGTCAGCGGTTACTACCTTACTTCATACAACCGCTCTTATCTTTTGATTTAACACTCTCTTTTATTATACATGTTTGAAATTGAAACGCTTAAAGCGAAAAAGCTAGCTGATTTACAAGAAATTGCAGCAACTCTTAAAATTGCACGTTACAAGACCTTAAAGAAACAGGATCTAATCTATCAAATACTAGACCTTCAGGCTCAAAAACCTGAGGAAGTAGTTAAACATGAGATCAAAGAAAAAAGCTATAAAGAGGAA
>PZPI01000133.1 GCA_003045935.1 Bacteroidota bacterium
AACAATTAAATCGGCATCTATATTTTCGATGAGCTTATTGATTCTATCTAGATTTACCCCGGCGTTTTTCCAAACGATATCGAATTGCACTAAGGCAACTTGTAATAAATCGGTTTTTAAATCGTCTCTCATGCAGCTAAAGTTACAGTACTTATCTTTGTTATAAATCAACCACCATGCTAAAGACCCTTTTTTCGCTTGAATTAAAAAGTCTTTTTCGATCTCCGACTTGGAAGCAAAATTTATGGATGCGAATCCTCATCGTTTTTGCCATCCTTTATTTTGTTCTAATCTTTCTATCCCTTGGGGTGGGTGCCTATTACATTATTGAAAAGGCTGATATAGGCGAACCTTTTGAGGTGATTAATCGCTATCTCATCTACTATCTCGGTTTTGATATCGTATTTAGGTATATGATGCAACCTATGCCCGTCACCAATGTGCAACCACTGCTTTATCAGAATATCAAAAAGGCAACGGTAGTTCACTTTTCTATGCTGAAAATGCTCTACTCCTTTTTTAATTGGAGCCACCTGTTTTTTCTCATTCCGTTAAGTATCATATTAGTCGTTGAAGGTCAGCCTTCAGGAACTACATGGCTGTGGAGTCTCTCTATTTATTTGCTCCTCCTAATCAACAATTACCTCAATGTTCTAGTCAACCAGAAGAATGCCGTTTTTGCGGTAGTTGCAACCTTAGTTTTAGGTAGTTCAGGCCTACAGTATTTCGGTGTTTTTGACATTACCACCTATACTCAAGTCTTTTTTAACGCGCTATTCGAAAGGTCGTGGCTCGTTGTGCCTATTCTGATGATTACCTTGATCACCTACTATGCCGCTTTTTCGCATTTTAGATCGCTGATGTATCTCGATGCAGGCTTGGCTAAGAAAAACGAACGAACCATTTCAATTAGCGAGAATTACTTCAGTCGATACGGAAAACTAGGGCTTATACTTCGAAATGACGTAGCACTAATCTTACGCAATAAACGTGCTAGGCAAGCCGTATTTGCTGGGTTTTTCTTTATTTTCTATGGCCTATTGTTTTTCACTGGGGCAGTCGAGGCTTACGAAAGTGACACTTGGAAACTGTTCGCAGGGATTTTTGTCACCGGTGGCTTTCTTTTCAGCTTCGGGCAATACGTTCCCAGTTGGGACAGCCAATATTACCCGCTGCTAATGACCCAAAACATTACTTATCTGGAGTACTTGAAATCAAAGTATACGCTGATTCAGGTCTTCACTTTAGCTACTACCATTCTCTCTAGTTGGTATCTCATTTTTGGTCTTGAAATTTTCAGTTATGTACTTCTCGGTGCGATCTATAACTTGACCATTAACTCGGTGATTGTATTGTGGGGCGGAGCTTATGTAAGAACCAAAATCGATCTTACTTCGAGTAAAAAAGCATTTGGAGACAAAAACGCATTCAACTATAGAACATTGCTTTTGACGCTTCCGAAAATTGCGCTTCCGCTAGCTATTTATGGTGGATTCAATTACGCTCTCGGGCCTTTGGCTGCCAAAATCAGCATCGTAGTGGTATCTATCATCGGATACTTCTTAAAGCCCTTTCTATTCAAAACCATTATCTCGATCTACCAAAAAGAAAAATACGAAACTCTTAAAGCTTACCGTTCATGATCAACGTATCTAACCTCAGTAAAACCTACAAGGACACCACTGTTTTATCGATTGAATCTCTCCAATTATCGAAAGGAGAAATCATTGGTCTTGTCGGAAACAACGGAGCCGGAAAAACCACTTTCTTCAGTCTACTTCTAGACCTAATCAAACCATCGACTGGATACATCGAAAACAACGAAATAAAAGTCAATGAATCAGAGGTTTGGAAATCAACGACCGCGGCCTTTATCGATGAAAGCTTTTTGATCGGATACCTAACTCCCGAAGAATACTTCAGTTTCATCGCTGGTCTTCGTTCAGTAAGCAAAGTAGATCTTGAACTCTTTTTAGAGCGATTCGGCACGTTTTTCAATGAGGAGATCTTAGGTAAAAACAAATACATCAGAGATCTCTCTAAAGGAAACCAGAAAAAGGTCGGCATCGCCGCTGCCTTCATTGGCGCTCCAGAGCTTGTTATTCTAGACGAACCTTTTGCCAATCTTGACCCACGCGCTCAAATGCAACTGCAAAATCTGCTACGTCAAATCAATCAAGATTTAGGATGTAGCATTTTTGTCTCTTCTCATGATCTCTTGCATGTCAGCGAATTATGTCAACGTATTCTGATCTTGAATAAAGGCGAGTTAGTCAAAGACGTAACCAAAGGCGAGTTATCGCTCGATGAGCTACGTTCCTTTTTTATGGAAGAAATTGCGGTTACAGAAGAAGAACCCTCTACTCCATTATCAGCGGACGAATAACCTCTGCCCATATCGCATAACCCTTGCGATTCATGTGCAGTCGATCTTCAATAAAAAGATCTTCGCGTACTTGACCCTTTTGCAACATAGAAGAATAAACATCAGCAAAAACTAGACGATCCTCTTTTTTTGCCCTGCGCTCGACAGCTTTATTTAAAGCTTCGTACTCTTTGCGAAGCTCCCATCGAAGGGGGCTAGGTTTAGCAGAGATGTATACAATTTCAACCTCTGGATTTTGCTCCCAAATACGTGTGAAAATAGTATCTAGATGTTCGAGTATGGTTCGGGTATCACGACCTGCAGCGATATCATTGTCTCCCTCATATATGAATACCTGTTTCGGCTCATAACGCAGTACTAAGTCTTCTAGGTACACGTTTAAACCATATGCCGTTGAGCCTCCAAAAGCCGTGTTGATAATGGGAGAACCTTTTGACAAAAGACCCGCATCACCCCATAATCGAACACTAGAGCTACCCGTAAAAATGATTATTCCCGAATCCCAGGTCGGAACCGGTAAATCTGCAATTTTAGCAACCTCCTCAGAGAAACTTTCAGCCTGTTTTAAGTATTCAGATTCTTTATTTTCCTGAGCATAAAACGACCACGAAAAAACGATGATAATTGTGTAAAAGCTTTTGATAAGTGGTTGGACAAATCTATACATGACCTTGAGTTAGAGAATATATTTGATAAAATTAGGTATAATGAGGCTTTTTAAGCATTACTTCTTACTGTTTATACTTTCATTTTCTGCATTATACGGGCAAGAAGGTTTCTATTACCAAGCCGTGATAAAAAACCCGGATGGATCACCGCTTAAAGAAACACAAGTTGAAGCTAAAATCTCCATAGTTACTAATACCTCTATCCTCTACACTGAACAAAGATCCATACAAACCTCGAGAGAAGGATTCGTTAGTTTTATCATTGGTGAAAGTGATCCGTCTAGCTTTTCAAATATTAACTGGGGTCAAGATCTTTTTCTAGAAGATCAAATTGATGTTAACGACGGTCAAGGGTTTAGCACTCCAAGCCGAATGCCTCTTTTAAAATCCCCTAGAGCATATGTGGCGGATAGGGCTATAAACATCTACTCAAAAGACGGAACACTAGTTTTAAACAGTGGTGATTCGGTAACAAAACCAACGTTCTCAGGTAATCTCCTTGATTCAAGTGGCGGAACAATCAT
>PZPI01000028.1:0-4181 GCA_003045935.1 Bacteroidota bacterium
AGAGGCTTTTGAAAATGTTCCTAGACATTTATTTTTAGATTCTACACTAGAATCACATGCCTATGAGGATAAAGCCTTCCCTATTGGGGCTGAGCAAACGATATCCCATCCATATACAGTAGCCTTTCAAACCGAGTTGTTACAGGTAGCCTCGGGCATGAAGGTTTTAGAAATTGGTACTGGGAGTGGTTTTCAGACCGCAATTCTAATGGCTTTAGGAGCAGAGGTTTATACCATTGAACGACAACTAGAGCTCTACCGAAAATGTGATCGACACTTTTCGATTTATCCTCCGGGGCCTAAAAAACTGATTTATGGGGATGGCTATAAAGGCTATTCGAAGAAGGCACCCTATGACCGAATAATTGTTACAGCAGGTGCTCCTGAAATACCAAAAGACCTATTGAAACAATTGCGTATTGGAGGTCTTCTAGTGATTCCTGTTGGTAAAGATCAGCAGAAAATGATCGCACTTGAAAGAAAAGGAACTAAAGAATTTCACCAGACCGTCTACGGCGATTTTCAATTTGTACCGCTGTTAAAAGAAACAGCCGGAGTTAAGAAATAATCGATTATCTGATTTTTTTGATTCGATCAAGATTGCGTTTATTCTCACGATCTTTGATCGTTTCTCTTTTGTCGTAGTTCTTCTTTCCTCTGGCTAAAGCTACGGATAGTTTCGCCCACCCTTTATCGTTGATGTAGAGTTTCAAGGGGACTATGGTTAAGCCGTCTTTAGTCACCTCTTTAAATAGCTTCTTTAATTCCTTTTTTTGAAGCAGTAACTTGCGTTCCGCCGTAGGTTTATGATTATAAAAGCTACCATGGGAGTATTGGTCGATATTCATATTAACGATGAAAAGTTCTCCTCGGTCATTAAACTCACAAAAACTCTCGGTAATTCTAGCTTTACTTTGACGGATCGATTTGATTTCTGTCCCCCCTAAAACTAATCCAGCTTCAAAAGTCTCCAACAACTCATAATCGAAACGAGCGCGCTTATTTTTGATCGAAACAGTATTCTGGCTCATAACCTAATTGCGTTGAACTGCAGTTTGAAAAAGATGCTCAATGTAAGTCGCTGTATTCTTGGCGTATTTATCGTCCTTGGTAATAAGGCTCTGTGTAATTCCCCCTTGAAGAAGCGAAAATAATTGTTTAGCGAAAACAGAGGGAGGAAGGCTAAGGTAGAACTCTCCGTTTTCTTGTCCTTTGCTTAAAACTTTAGTAAAAAGGGCTTCAATTTGTAGAATTGCCCCATTTACAAGTGATTGTATTTCAGGAATACCGGTACTTTGCACTCCGAAACTCACAATGGGACAAGAGCCTATTTTTTTAACAAAATCAGGATATGTTTTATAAAAGCCTAGAAGTTTTCGAAAGGTTAATTGGGCAGATTGCTCGGATTCTATCAGAGATTCTAAAGAAGATAAGAGAATTTGAGCCGAATAAGTGAATACCTCTTTGGCTAAATCTTCTTTGTCCTTAAAGTTACCATAAATCGCTCCTTTGGTAAGTCCAGTAGCTTTAGTAAGCATACTAAGGCTAGTCGCTTCAAAGCCGTGCTTTAAGAAAAGCACGGCTGAAGTTTCTATAATAAAAGCTTTCGTCTTTTCCGCTTTGGTCATCTTGAATTAAAAAAGAAAACCTAATGTACAAAATACTAATCGGTATTTATCTTTCTTAATATCACATTTTCGTCAAAAGCATCGATTAAAACAGCATCACCAGTGGTGATTTCTCCAGATAATAACTTTTTAGAAAGCTCATTCACTACTTTTCGTTGAATAACCCGCTTTATAGGCCTTGCTCCAAAATCAGGATCAAATCCAATTTTAGCAATAGCTTCAATGGCTTCATCAGTAATCTCTAGAGTGATTTCTTTGGTTTCTATCTTTTCGATCACTCGATTAAGCTGAATTCTTACAATTGACTGCATAGCTTTTGACGATAATGGTCTAAAGGTGATTATTTCGTCAATTCGATTGATAAATTCTGGTCTTAAGTATTTTTTGAGTGCAGTAATGATCTCTTTTTCGATGAACTCCATTTTGGTGGGTGATTTTGCTTCTGCATCGTGCCATAAGTGACTGCCTAGATTACTAGTCATAATAATCACTGTGTTTTTGAAATCAACCACATGACCTTGACTGTCTGTTAATCTTCCATCGTCTAAGACCTGAAGAAGGGTGTTAAATACCTCTGGATGTGCCTTTTCAATTTCATCTAATAGCACAACAGAATATGGTTTTCTGCGAACAGCCTCGGTAAGTTGACCGCCCTCTTCATATCCCACATATCCGGGAGGTGCTCCGACTAATCGGCTAATACTGTGTTTTTCGCCGTATTCACTCATGTCGATACGAGTCATAGCGCTTGGATCGTTAAATAAAAATTCGGTAACCGTTTTCGCCAGCTCTGTTTTACCAACCCCGGTGGTACCTAGAAAAAGGAAGCTTCCAATAGGCTTGTTCTCATCTTGCAGTCCAGAACGACTTCTTCGAATTGCATCTGAAACAGCTTCTATTGCATGGTCCTGTCCAATTAATTTTTTCTTTAATTCCTCCTCTAGATGTAATAGTTTTTCTCTCTCAGAGGTAACGAGACTTTGAACAGGGATTCCGGTCCATTTGGCAACGACCTCTGCAATATCTTCCGAAGTCACTTCCTCTTTGATGAGTTGATTGCTATTAGGAGTGCTTTGTATTTCTAAATCTTTTAAAATCTCTTCTTTTTCCTTGATTTTACCGTAACGTATTTCAGCAACTTTTCCATAATCTCCATTGCGCTCGGCTCTTTCAGCCTCCAGCTTTAATTCTTCAATTTGATTTTTTGTTTTCTGTAACTCATCAATCACTCTTCGTTCTGATTCCCAAATACTGAATAGACTGTTTCTCTTTTCCTTCAATTCTGCTAAATCGAGATGAATAGACTTTGATTTTTCTTGATCACTTTCGCGTTTAATGGCCTCAAGTTCAATTTCGAGCTGCATGATTTTTCGATCGAGAATATCGAGCTCTTCTGGTTTTGAATTGATCTCCATTCGAAGTTTAGATGCTGCTTCATCCATGAGGTCAATGGCTTTGTCTGGTAAAAAACGACTAGTGATATAACGCTCAGATAAAATCACTGAACTGATTACCGCTTCATCCTTAATTTTCACCTTATGGTGAGCTTCATATTTTTCCTTTAATCCTCTTAGAATAGAAATGGCGCTTTCAGTATCGGGTTCTTCGACAAGTACCTTTTGAAATCTTCGTTCGAGAGCCTTGTCTTTTTCAAAGTGTTTTTGAAATTCATCAAGAGTTGTTGCTCCAATAGTTCTTAATTCTCCCCTAGAAAGAGCTGGTTTCAGAATGTTAGCTGCATCCATGGCGCCAGATCCACCGCCTGTACCTACCAAAGTGTGAATTTCATCAATGAATAGAATGATTTGACCATCAGATTCTCTAACTTCTTTTACTACCATCTTAAGTCGTTCCTCGAATTCACCTTTGTATTTGGCCCCTGCTAGCAGTAGCCCCATATCTAGACTGTAGATTTTTTTATCCTTTAAGTTTTCAGGAACATCACGGGCCACAATACGCTGCGCCAAGCCTTCGATAATTGCCGTTTTACCCACTCCGGGTTCTCCTACTAGAACAGGGTTGTTCTTACTTCTTCTTGATAAGATTTGCAGTACCCTACGTATTTCATCATCTCTCCCAATAACCGGATCAAGTTTTCCGCTATCGGCGAATTCATTTAAATTCTTGGCAAATCGCGACAGATAGGTACTTTCTCCATTATTAGAGCTAGAGGGGTTCTGTGTCTGGTTTAGTTGTTCTTCTGTAATACCCGCATCCTTCATAATAGAAGCTGCTGTACCTCCTTTTAAAAGAAGTGCTATGATTAAGTGTTTGAGAGTTGCAATTTCTACACCTTCCTTTCTTGCTCCTGCGAGAGCACTAGTTAAAACCGTAGCTGAAGAATTACTCATCACTAGATTTGATCCCTTAGTTTTTCCTGAATGATTAAGACTTGCATCTATAGCTTTTTGAAATCGATCGAATTGAGGTTTTGAGCCTATCCAGTATTCGAATTCGTTGGTATTTTTATTGCTGGCTGCTTTAAGTAAATGAATGGGTTCTACCGAAGTATGATCTAAGCTTTCGGCAATTATTTGGGCTTCTCCGATGCTT
>PZPI01000028.1:4191-16704 GCA_003045935.1 Bacteroidota bacterium
AATGAATTTATATCAATCATGTTCTTTTTTTCAGTTTTAGGGTCAAACAATAAGCCAAAATGAAAGGATAATTAAAAAATGTCATTATGTCTTGAATTAGAGAAAGTTAAATGACAATAAGTCAGTTGATAATCTTTGTAATTTCTGTTAAAAACTGTCGTTAACCGAAGAATTTTAAAGTGAACACTGTTGTATTTTTGCTAAAAACAAATACTATGCAGCGCGATCAACAGATTTTTGATTTAATCCAAAAAGAGCATTCAAGACAATTACGAGGTATTGAACTTATTGCTTCAGAAAACTTCACTTCACCTGCCGTGATGGAGGCAGCAGGGTCTATTTTGACCAACAAGTACGCTGAAGGCTACCCTGGTAAACGTTATTACGGAGGATGCGAAGTGGTCGATGAAATTGAAAATATTGCCATTGAACGAGCTAAGGAATTATTTGGGGCAGCCTATGTAAATGTTCAACCGCATTCAGGTTCTCAAGCAAATGCATCCGTTTTTCATGCTTGCTTAACACCTGGAGACAAGATTCTTGGGTTTGATTTATCTCATGGAGGTCACCTTACACATGGTTCTCCAGTGAATTTTTCAGGTCGGCTATACCAACCTTCCTTTTATGGTGTTGATCGTGATACGGGATTGCTTGATTACGATGCTATTGAGGCGATAGCGGTGAAAGAATCTCCTAAAATGATTATCGCAGGGGCGTCTGCCTATTCCCGAGATATCGATTTTGCTCGTTTTAGAGCTATCGCTGATAAGGTTGGGGCACTTTTATTAGCAGATATTTCACATCCGTCTGGTCTTATTGCTAAAGGTATATTGAATGACCCACTACCACATTGCCATGTAGTAACTACGACAACGCATAAAACTCTTAGAGGCCCACGTGGTGGGATGATTATGATGGGTGAAGATTTTGAAAACCCTTTCGGAATCAAGCTTAAAGATGGTAGTTTACGAAAAATGTCGGCACTTCTTGATCTTGCTGTTTTCCCTGGTAATCAAGGAGGTCCACTAGAACATATCATTGCGGCTAAGGCAGTGGCCTATGGAGAGGCGTTAACAGATAACTTCTTACATTACATGGTCAACGTGAAGAAAAATGCAGCTGCTTTAGGGAGTGCAATGGTTGGACACGGATATCAAATTATATCTGGAGGTACCGATAATCATATGATTCTTATTGATCTTAGAAATAAAGGTGTAACCGGTAAAGATGCCGAAAAGGCTCTAGAAAAGGCAGATATTACAGCGAATAAAAACATGGTGCCTTTTGACGATAAGTCTCCATTTGTAACCTCAGGTATCCGATTGGGAACACCAGCAATTACAACTAGAGGATTGGGAGAAACCGAGATGGGTCAGGTTGCTACCCTTATTGACAGAGTACTTAGAGATGTTACAAACGAAACTGAAATTGCTGCGGTTCGTAAAGAGGTAAACGAGTTAATGCAAAATAGATCGTTATTTAATTTCTAACGGACTAAAATCAATTCGTAATTCGAATAATTTATTCCAGTTTTTGCCTGTTACAAAGAAGGTTTTACGCTCTTTGTGATAGGCAATGCCGTTTAACACAGAATTGAGAGAGTCAAATGAGGTGCCTTTGTCTATCAATTCTTTCAATGAGCTCAGATCAAGAACACCTACGATTGCTCCTGTGTTTTTGTCAATCACCATCACACTGTCTTTTTGGTAGACATTACTTAAGATAAGGTCTCCGTATAGTTCAAGTTCATTAGCATTTTTGAAGTATGAATTTTGAGAACCGATGGTTAGATAGTCAATTTCAGAAGCGTCTACTTTCGATAGCCTCCAGATCAATTCAGAACCATCGCTCTTATAAATGAAATTATCATCGTGAGTGAGCCCCCAACCTTCTATTGATCCTCTATATTCAAAGGATTGAATAGAATCGAAGTTAGTTTTGTTTCGAATAGTTCCATATCCGTTCTGCCAGGTAAGATGAAAAAGTTGATCATCAACCAAGGTAAGTCCTTCACCAAAAATGTCTTTACCAAGTTTTTTTGCCTGGTCAATTACTCCAGTAAAAGGGTTGTAGCGAATAATCAGCGACTTGCCTAATCCCCCTGTACTTTCGTACAGCCAATCCCCGTCAAACTCTAACCCTTGAGTGTAATAATCGGTTGAGTGTTCAAAGGTGTTTATCACTTCTGCCTCTATCTTTATCGGCTTTTCAGGAGCATATACCGAAAGGGTTATCGGTATTTCTTCTTCTTTATTGTTAAAGGTGAAACGAGCAATTAACTTTTGCTTTCCAATAGTTGTATTTTCTGGTAGTTGAAGCATACCTTTTGAATAATCAAGTCTTTGTTCTTTCATAAAAAAGACGAGCGATTCGTTATTAATTCTAGAATCTATATTCATCCTGATAACAGAGCCTGGATAAATTTTTTCTCCTTTTTGGACCCCTACCTGAGGTAATTTCTCAATTTTAGATGCACACCCGGCAAATAAAAAGGTGAGAACTAAGAGCAGATGTCTAATTCCTAAATATGCCTTCATACGGTGAAAATACGCTAATGCGAAAATTGTGACAAATAGAAATAGGTTTATCTTTGCATCGGCAAGCGCTGCACGACCAGCTCCTGCAGAACCCCCCAGGGTGGGAACACAGCAAGGGTATGTGGTTGTAGCGGTGCGATGTAGTTGCTTGCCTTTTTTCTTTTCTTATGGCACAAGTTGCATTAATTACTGGAGCTTCTTCTGGAATTGGTAGGTCAATAGCCGAACATCTTTCTAATAAAGGTTTTATTGTTTATGGAACGGCTCGTGTACCAGAAAATTACCCAAACCCCAAAGACTATTCCTTAATTTCCTTAGATGTTACCGATTTGAAAAGTATCAGGCAATGTGTGCAGGAACTGATAGACAAAGAGGGTAGAATAGATGTGTTAATTAACAATGCGGGAAGAGGTATGACTGGTCCTGTTGAAGAGACCGATATAGGACAGGTTAAAGCCCTTTATGACACCAATTATTTTGGCCCTGTTGCCATGATTCAAGAGGTCTTGCCATTCATGAGAAAACAAAAAGGAGGTACTATTATTAATGTAACGTCTATTGCTGGATATATGGGATTGCCTTATAGAGCACATTATTCCTCTGTAAAATCTGCGCTTTCCATTCTTACTGAAGGTATTCGGTTAGAGGTAAAACCTTTCGGTGTATCGGTGTATTCATTGGCTCCTGGCGATTTTGCAACCGATATTGCCAGCCGACGATTTAATACGGAGTTATCAAAAGATTCTGCTTATCAAAATACCTACAAACAGCAATTAGAACTCTTTGATGAGCATGTAGATACAGCAATGGACCCCATCGAAGTTGCCCTCAAAATAGAAGAAATCATTACCAATAAACCGAAGCGAATACACTTTTTAGTTGCGAATAAATTGCAGCGATTATCGGTACTTTTGTTGAAGAAAGTATTGAGTTAAACACAATATGAAAAACTGCTAGCTAACCATTACAATTTATAGTCATGAAATTTTTTATCGACACTGCAAATCTCGATCAAATTCGTGAGGCCCAAGATTTAGGCATCATTGATGGAGTAACGACCAACCCTTCACTAATGGCCAAAGAGGGTATCTCTGGTGAATCGGCTATTTTAGATCACTATAAAGCTATTTGCGAAATTGTTGATGGGGATGTGTCAGCAGAGGTTATCTCAACTGACTTTGAAGGTATGGTTCGTGAAGGAGAGATTCTAGCAGACCTACATCCGCAAATTGTGGTAAAAGTACCCATGATCAAAGAAGGTCTTAAAGCGATTACGTACTTCTCTCAAAATGGAATAAGAACGAACTGTACCCTTATTTTTTCAGTAGGTCAGGCATTGTTAGCTGCTAAGGCTGGTGCAACATATGTCTCGCCTTTTATCGGTAGGCTTGATGATATCTCTACCGATGGTCTTCGTCTTATTGAGGACATTCGAAATATCTATGATAACTATGATTTTGAGACAGAAATTTTAGCAGCATCGGTTCGTCATCCTATGCATATTGTAGAATGTGCCCAAATTGGTGCAGATGTAATGACTGGGCCTTTATCAGCGATGCTTGCACTTTTAAATCACCCACTTACCGACAAAGGTTTAGCCGCCTTTCTTGCAGATCACAAAAAATTAAACGGTTAATTCTTTATGCTTTCAGTTTCTAATCTTTCGGTTCAATTCGGAAAACGTGTATTATTTGATGAGGTAAATGTAACCTTTGCTCACGGCAATTGCTATGGTATTATTGGAGCAAACGGTGCAGGGAAGTCAACTTTTATGAAGATCCTTTCTAAAAAGCAAGACCCTACCTCAGGACACGTTCATCTGGAACCTGGTAAGCGGATGTCTGTTTTAGAGCAGAACCATAATGCTTGCGATGATTTTCCAGTATTGGAAACAGTGGTTAGAGGAAATAAAGAACTGTTTACTATTAAACAAGAAATTGATGCTCTTTATGCAGATTATAGTGATGTAAACGCAGATCGAATAGGCGAACTACAGGTTCAATTTGAAGAAATGAACGGCTGGAATGCTGATTCAGAAGCGGCTGCTTTACTTTCCAATTTGGGGATCAAGGAGGATTTGCATTATCAATTGATGGCTGATATAGATCCTAAAATGAAAGTTAGAGTTTTGTTAGCTCAGGCGCTATTTGGGAATCCAGATGTACTTATCATGGATGAGCCTACTAACGACCTCGATTATGATACAATTAGCTGGCTTGAAGACTTTCTTGGAAATTATGAGAACACTGTACTAGTTGTATCGCATGATCGTCACTTTTTAGATGCCGTTTGTACCCATATTGCAGATATTGACTTCGGAAAGATCAATCTCTTCTCGGGTAACTACACCTTTTGGTATGAAAGTAGCCAGTTAGCGGCTCGTCAACGTGCACAACAAAACAAAAAAGCTGAAGAAAAAGCTAAAGAACTTCAAGAATTCATTCAACGATTTAGTGCGAACGTAGCAAAAAGTAAGCAAGCTACCTCAAGAAAGAAGATGCTTGATAAGTTGAAGGTGGAAGATATTAAGCCTTCGTCACGTCGTTACCCAGCAATTATATTCGAGAGAGAACGTGAAGCAGGGGATCAAATTCTTCAAGTAGAGGGATTAAAGTCAGTATCTGAAGATGGTGCTGTGCTTTTTGATAAGATCGATTTGAACATGGTTAAAACCGATAAAATCGCACTTATTTCAAGAGATGCTCGCGCAACTACTGCGTTTTATCAAATTATAGCGGGAGAGGAGACAGCAGCTTCTGGCACCTATTCTTGGGGAGTTACTACCACACAATCCTACTTGCCGGCAGATAATGACGCATATTTCAATGAAGCGGTAAGCTTAGTAGACTGGCTCCGTCAGTACGCAAAAACGGAAGAGGAACGCGAAGAAGTTCACCTAAGAGGCTTTCTTGGTAAAATGCTGTTTAGTGGAGAAGAAGCTTTGAAGAAATGCAATGTTCTTTCAGGTGGAGAAAAGGTTCGATGTATGCTTAGTAGAATGATGCTACTTCGAGCTAACGTTCTTATGCTTGATGAACCAACGAATCACCTCGATCTAGAGAGTATTACCGCTTTTAATAATTCGCTTAAACAATTTAAAGGAAACCTATTAGTCACTACTCATGACCATGAGTTTGCAAACACTGTGGCGAATCGAATTATTGAAATTACTCCAAAAGGAGTGATCGATAGATACATGACCTTTGATGACTATATGGAAAGCAAAGACATCAAAGCACTCAGAAATACCATGTATAGTTAAGCGTTAAAATACTTTGAGTTCCAAATAAAGGGGTTAAAGTTTTTGCCCATTGAAATTCCGTAAAAGATCGTTAAGCCAACAACTCCTTTAAAGAAGAAAAAGAACAAGATCCAAAATTGAGCTGAACTGTCTTCTTTGGAGAACAATCCATCAGGTACAAGCATGGTGAGTAGATAGCTTACAAATAGCAAAGTGATTACTAATTCTACAGGACCTCTAAGTGGCCAGACCATTAATTTTCTAAAACCATTAAGATCATTACCCCATTGGTGAATTAAGGTGTAATAACCATTCCCGATAGGAGCGAATAGTAACGGATCGTCTTGGTTTTCTAATTTGAATAGCTTAGAAGGAGCTAAGATTTGAAGGTTCTTTATTTCGGTTTGATGCCTGTGTTCGAAATCTTGGATTTTTTGTAAGGCTTCTTTCGGCAGTGAAGGTTTAAAATACTTAAGAGGTAAGAATCTAAGCCTGTAGGTAGTTGCTATTTTACGAATACTGTCGATATGATATACTTCTCCGAGTTTTAACTGGTCAGCGTCAATTAAATTGATTGCACTGTAGTCAAGATTTTTTAAGCGAAATTCAAGAGTTGAATTTGCTTCTTTTTTTGTCGGATACTCAAATAGATTAGAGAAATCAATATTCTGATAGAACTGTTGGTCTTTTTCTTTTTGAGATCTTAGTTTCTCTAAAAGGTTGAGTTTCGGAATCATAGTAATCTTTTTCTAGCTTTTCAAAATTACAATAACTCCAATAAAAAAGGAATTGTTTATCGTAATGAACAATCAAATTTTTCTTGAAGATTATTAACGATTCGTTCCATTGCCTTATCTACCTGCTTATCGGTTAGTGTTTTTTCAGGATCAGAAAGAATAAGACTAATACCATAAGATTTCTTACCAGAATCTAGTGATTTTCCTTTGTAGACATCAAACAGATTAACCTTTTTAAGTAATTTGCGCTCTGATTCAAAGCACACTTCTCTGATCTCACTAAAGAGAACATTATCATCGAGTAATAGCGCTAAATCTCTTCGTACCGCTGGATATCTTGCAATGGTAGTGTATAATTTCTCTCCTTCTTTTCGGTCTGATAAGCCAAGAACTGAATCCCAATAAACGATTGAGGCGAATACACTTTGATCAATGTCATAATTCTCTAGATGACTTTCTTGAACAAGTCCTAATTTGGCTATAATTTGACCATTAGATTCAATAATCAATCCTTCTGCGAATAAAGAATGTTCATTATTCAAAAGTGATTCTTGTAAATCATGAATACCTAACCGTCTTAGAAGTTCTAAAGTCACCGTCTTGATATCAAAAAAATTGGTGGCAGATCTCGTTTGCATCCAGTTTTCTGGGTATCTGTTGCCAGTAATCGCTAGAACAAGTTCTCGTTTTTCTTCAAGTTCTTTACCCTTTTTGGAATAGGTTTTACCAAATTCAAAGAACTTAATATCGCTTCGCTGTCGATTGAGATTGAAAGCTACGCTTTGAAGCGTCGTTCCTATCATATGATCTCTTAGTACCTCGAGTTCTTTGCTTAAAGGATTTTTTAACCCTACAGATTGCCCAGATTGATTACTAGAAAGCGGTACTAAGCTGTTGGTTAAAATTTCATTATACCCTAGACTGACGAGGAAATCAGCTATTCTGTTTTGGTTCTGCAGGTTAGAAGAAGACTTAGAACGGTTTAGTGTACTCATTAGTTTTTGTGGAATCGGAATATGGTTGTAACCATAAACTCTTAGAATCTCTTCAACCACATCTATCTCTCTAGTAACGTCGACTCGATATAGGGGTACGATCAGTCCCAGCCCGGATTCTGTTTCATTGAGAATTCTAAAATCTAAACTAACTAGAATCGATTTAATTTTTTCTCTCTCTATTTGATGCCCCAGAATGGTATTTAACTTCTCATAGTTCAAGAAAAGTTGAACCGATTCCTTCTCTTTAGGGTAGAAAGAGGATATCTCGCTTGAGATTACACCACCTGCAACCTCACGAATTAGGTTGGCTGCACGCTTTAGTGTTATTTCACAAAATTCGATATCGATACCTCGCTCAAACCTGAATGAAGCGTCTGTGTTTAATCCGTGTCTTTTTGCTGTTTTGCGAACACTCACAGCGTCAAAGTAGGCGCTTTCAAGAAAGATACTAGTTGTTGTATTACTTACTCCTGAGTGATATCCGCCAAAAACACCGGCGATACACATTGGTCTTTCATTGTCACAAATAACAAGGTCATCAGTATCTAACTCACGATCGACTTCATCTAAGCAAAGCAATTTTTCACCTTGTTTTGCTTTTCTGACCACTACTTTTGATCCTTTGATTTTTTCATAGTCAAAGGCGTGCAGCGGTTGACCAAGCCCATGAAGAATGAAGTTGGTAACATCTACAATGTTATTGATTGGATTTAATCCGATACTTTTTAAACGATCCTTTAACCAGGTCGGTGATTCTTTAACTTCAATTCCGCTAATTACTACCCCTAGATACCTAGGTACTAATTCGTGTTCTTCAACTTCAATTTCAATCGGTGAAGTAGTATTTTCAACATGGAATGAAGAAACCGGTATGGTATTTAGTGGAGGTTGGGTCTTTTCTAAAGCTAGGCCAGCTCTAAGATCTCGTGCCACCCCATAATGGCTCATGGCATCTGAACGATTCGGTGTCAAACCGATCTCATAGATATGGTCTTCATAGGTTTCATATAAATTCGATAAAGGTATTCCGATTTCTGTATCCTCGGGTAGAACTAGGATGCCATCATGCGAGGTTCCGATCCCCATTTCATCCTCTGCACAAATCATCCCAAAGCTCTCTTCTCCTCGAATTTTACTCTTTTTTATTTTAAAGGGTTCCCCCTCTGTGGGATAAAGCAAGGTGCCTACAGTGGCTACCGGAACTTTTTGTCCTTCTGCGACGTTAGGCGCCCCACAAACGATTTGAACAACTTGATCACCAAGATTTACCTCAGTAACTTTAAGTCTATCAGCATTTGGGTGTTGCTTACAGCTTATTACTTCTCCAACAACAATCCCCTCGAGACCTCCCTTGATCGATTGATAAGAGGTTAGGCCCTCTACTTCAAGTCCTAGGTCAGTTAATAGTTCTGAGGTCTTAGAAGGACTTAAATCGAAATCTAAATAATCATGTAACCAGCGATGAGAAATATGCATAAATCGATTGACTTGAAATAAAGGCGTAAATATAAGACCTTCCTAGAAGTTAAAGTGCTTCCAAGCACCGGTTCTAGGAATTGGACAATTGATTACTACAGTTTCTTTCGAAACAGGGTGGCTAAAACTTAAACTTTTAGCAAGCAAATCAATTCCGCTATCTGAATTGCTGCGTTTAGAGCCGTATTTAAGATCTCCCTTTATGGGCAAGCCTATCTTAGATAACTGAGATCTAATTTGGTGATGTCTACCCGTTTCTAATTCAATTTCGAGAAGGTGATAATGAGATGAGCTTACAAGTCTTTCTGCTGTTAATATGGCTTTTTTCGATCCGTTAACTTCTTTATCGTGTGCGTAGGATTTATTGTTTACTGGTTTTCTAAGCAGCCAGTGCTCCAGCCTGAACGAATCACTTTTTAATTCTCCGGACACGATGGCCCAGTATTTTTTAGTAGGTGTTCTATCTGCAAAAGCCTTATTCATTCTTGTGAGTGCTTTTGAAGTTTTAGCGAATAGCACAATTCCCTTAGTCGGACGATCAATGCGATGTATTACTCCAAGGTAAGCTTCTCCGGGCTTGTTGTATTTATCAACCAGATAACTTTTAATCAGCTCAGATAGGGGAGTGTCTCCGGTTTTATCAGACTGAACTAGAACCCCTGAAGGTTTATTTACAGCAATTAAGTGATTGTCTTCGAATAGAACTTCTAACACTAATATTGTTCGTTTTCGTTTGGGAAGTCTTTTGACTTAACATCGGACACATACTTTTCTAACGCTCCATTAATCTGCTCATCTAGATTTAAATAGCGTCTTAAAAATCGGGGACTAAACTCAGTCGACATACCTAACATGTCATTAACAACTAGAACCTGACCATCAACGCCGTTTCCTGCACCTATACCTATGATTGGAATTTGAAGTTGATTTGCCACTTTTTTTGCAAGTGCTGCAGGGACCTTTTCTAAAACGATAGCAAAGCATCCAAGCTTTTCTAATAGTAAAGCATCACTTATGAGCTTTTCAGCTTCAGCATCTTCTTTTGCTCTTACGTTATAACTGCCAAATTGGTAAATGGATTGAGGGGTTAATCCAAGGTGACCCATGACTGGAATTCCTGCGCCAAGTATTCGTTTTAAAGAGTCTTTAATTTCTTCGCCACCTTCAATTTTTACTGCATGAGCACCACTTTCTTTCATAATCCGAATAGCAGATCGAAGCGCCTCTTTTGAATCGCTCTGATAGCTTCCGAACGGAATATCAACAACAATAAGAGCTCTTGAAACTCCGCGTACTACCGAAGATGCATGATAAATCATTTGATCTAGGGTGATAGGAAGGGTAGTTTCGTGTCCAGCAAATACATTGCTAGCAGAATCTCCGACGAGAATTACGTCAACCCCAGCTTTATCAACTAATTGCGCCATTGTAAAATCATAGGAGGTGAGCATAGAGATTTTCTCTGCTTGCTGCTTCATCTCTAAAAGAGACTTTACGGTTACTCGTTTAAATGTTTTTTTGGCTGTTGACATTTGAATGACTAATTTTCAACAAAGGTAAATGTAAATTATGATTGCTAATTATCGACTCCTTTTACTTACAGTATTATTGTCTTTTCATCAATTAAGCGCACAGCATCCCAAAGAGGTGATTGAGACTTTTTTTGAAGCCTTTCATAAGAAAGACACTACTTCTCTTAAAGATTTTTTTACCATTGACGCGGGTTTAGTAAGTGTTCAAAACTCTTTAAGTGGTGTTAGAACTAAGGAAGAATCGGTTGAGGATTTTATTCAGGCTATAGGCGCTATACCCGATGATCTTTCTTTTGAAGAGCGTTTACTTAGTTTTAACGTTGTTGATGCCAGTGGAATGACTTTGGTTTTTACTCCTTATGAATTCTATGTTAACGGGAGTTTTTCTCATTGTGGTACTAATGTATTTACACTTGTAGAAAAGGAATCTAAATGGAAAATTTTGGCTTTGTACGATACTCGAAATAAGTCCTGTGAATTTAGCAATCAGACAAATTAACTCGTATGGCTAAACCGCCTTCGGACGTCTCTTTATACTTCGTAGACATGTCTTTAGCGGTATCCCACATGGTATCGATGATTTGGTCTAGACTAATTTTAGAATCTCCTGGTTTTCTTCCCAATGCTAATTGAGTGGCATTAATTGCTTTTACAGCACCCATTGAGTTTCTCTCTATGCAAGGAATTTGAACTAATCCTCCGATTGGATCACAGGTTAGGCCAAGGTGGTGTTCCATAGCTATTTCTGCAGCACTAAGCGCCTGATCGGGTGTGCCTCCTAAAAGTTCAGTAAGTGCCGCTGCGGCCATTGCTGAGGAAACACCAATCTCTGCTTGACAACCACCCATAGCAGCTGAAAGTGTGGCATTCTTTTTAAACAGGGTTCCAATTTCTGCAGCAACAGCAAGGAACCGTTCGATTTCAGACGTACCCCCATCATGATTCTCAATAACTAGGTAATACATAAGTACTGCGGGAATGACTCCTGCGCTACCATTAGTTGGAGCGGTGACTACTCGTCCCATAGCTGCATTTACTTCATTCACAGCGATGGCAAAACAGCTTACCCATTGTAGAATTTGTCTAAATCGAACCCTCGAGTTTCTAATAGCTTCTATCCACTCTTCTGGTGTAGAATAGTTATAATTTTCAATAAGTTCCTTATTCATTTTCGCAGCTCGCCTTGTAACCTTTAAACCTCCAGGGAGTTCACCTGTAGTGTGGCAACCTTCATACATCGCCTCGAGCATAACTTGCCAGATCTCACCGAATCTTTTTTTAGTATAAGACTCACCGTACCTCTCGAACTCGTTCTCTAGAACGAGATCGCTAATTTTTTTTTGATTTTTCGAGCAATGATCTAATAAATCTTTACCTCTGTTTGAAGGGTATCGGTAACGATATTCAGGTTCCTTTTCATCTTCAAAAACTTGCTTGCTCACCACAAAGCCTCCACCCACTGAAAAATAAGTCGCATGAATACTCTCGTTATTGGTTAGTAGTGCTTTTATGGTCATACCGTTAGCGTGTTCTTCAAGGGCTTTGCGATTAAAGACGATCTGCTTCTGTGGATCAAATAGGAGTTGAGATTCCCCGAATAAATAAAGTTGTTTTTCTTCGATAACCCGATTTAAAATTGTACGAAGTTTTAAGGTAGTATCCTTTTCGTAATCTGCGCCGCTTAAACCCAAGATCAATGCCTTGTCGGTGGCGTGTCCTTTACCGGTAAGCGATAAAGAACCATAAAGATGAATTTCGATAGATGTAATATCTGTAATTGCAATAATCTTGCGCTCTAATTCTTTCTTAAAAAGTTGACAGGCCCTCCAAGGGCCAAGGGTGTGAGAACTAGACGGGCCTATGCCAATACTTAACATTTCAAACGAGCTAATCGCACTCATATCGGTTAATTTGTGCTTAAAGTTAATTCAATTTATGACAGCTTGTCAGTCTTTTATTGATGGCATAAATCTTGACTTATTGAGGCAAAAA
>PZPI01000134.1 GCA_003045935.1 Bacteroidota bacterium
TTGTGTTGCAGTCGTAGCGTGTACGGTTGTCATTAATGCCTCTTCAATTCCAAAGTTGTCGTTAAGAACTTTAGCTAAAGGAGCTAAACAGTTTGTTGTACAAGAAGCATTAGATACAATAGTGTCTGTTGCTTTTACTTCATTGTGATTTACTCCCATTACAAACATCGGAGCATCTTTTGATGGAGCAGAGATAACTACTTTCTTCGCTGCTCCTTCGATGTGCTGTTGTGCCATATCAAGAGTGGTAAAGATACCTGTACACTCCGCAACTACAGTCGCACCTACTTCATCCCACTTTAAGTTACGTGGATCTCTCTCTGCAGTAATTCTAACGACATTTCCGTTAACAATTAATTGATCGCCAGAGATTTCAACGGTTCCTTTGAAATTACCGTGAACCGAATCGTATTTTAATAGATAGGCTAAGTGGTCTAGTTCTAATAAATCATTGATCGCTACAATTTCGATATCGTCTCTCTGTGCTGCTGCACGAAAAACCATACGTCCAATACGACCAAATCCATTAATACCTACTTTTAACTTTCCCATTTTATTATTATTTGATGATTACTAACTAATTAAAAACTCATGATATCAGATACTCGAACTAATTCTTGATCAATCGGGGTTAATCCGCTGATGGCGTAATCAATAGGAGTCAATACCATTTTATTATTTTCAATACCAATCATGTAATTGGTTTTTCCTTCCATTATTGATTCTACTGCCTTTACCCCCATTCTAGAAGCTAAAACACGATCAAAGCAAGTAGGTGAGCCACCTCTTTGCATATGTCCTAAAACTGAGACGCGAACATCGTAGATAGGTAAGTGTTTTTCAACGTATTCTTTTAATTCAAAAACGTTTTTTCCCGTCTTATCTCCTTCAGCTACAACAACTATACTTGAGGATTTCCCTGACTCCTTACTATGCTTTAAAGACTCTAGCATTCGATCAAGTCCTAGATTTTGCTCCGGAATCAAAATTTCTTCTGCACCAGCTCCTACTCCACTATTTAAAGCTACCAAACCTACATCACGTCCCATTACCTCAACAAAAAAGAGACGATTGTGCGAGCTTGCTGTATCACGAATTTTATCAATTGCCTCAACTACCGTGTTAATCGCTGTGTCGAAACCGATGGTGTAATCTGTTCCTAAAATATCGTTATCAATAGTTCCTGGAATTCCCATGACTGGAAAACCGAACTCTTCATTCAATTTTTGTGCGCCAGTTAGAGAACCGTTACCACCGATAACAACGAGTGCATCCATACCGGCTTTTTGAATGTTTTCAAAAGCCTTTTTTCTACCTTCTGAAGTTCTAAAATCTTCACAACGAGCCGACTTAAGAATGGTACCCCCCTTGTGAATAATGTTGTTTACAGAACGAGCATTAAACTCTTTAAAATCCCCGTCAATTAAACCTTGGTACCCTCGATATACAGCTGTGCATTCGAGACCGTGAAACGCAGAAGTACGAACTACCGAACGGATAGCCGCATTCATCCCTGGAGAATCACCTCCTGAGGTCAGTACTCCAATTCTTTTGATTGATTGATTCATAGTTTTGTCGCGCCAAATCTAATTAAATCTGTTAATTAATCCGCTTGATTCGCAGATTTTAATACTCTTCGAATTAAATCTTTGAAGTTTTCAAAATCGACTTGATAACTAAGGCCTAAGCCTTGGGTGTAGCCCTGAGCGCCGACAAATACTTGGCTTAACGTATTTTCTCTATTAAAGATCTTGGCACTCAATGTACCCTCTTCATTTAAAATTACCTGCAATTCTACGTCCCCAGCAACAACCGTTTCTGTTACACCTCCAACAGGAACCCCTAATTTTCCATTAAATAAAACACGTTTACCGAGTTTGGTACTCACTGTTACACCAATTCGATCTTCTATATCCACATTCGATTGAGGGCTAGTAAAGCCTTGTTCGTAGGAAAGGCCCAAATCAAAAGATTCTGATTCACCTAGCACACGATCTAATAATCCTGAAGCAGATTGCATCAAATTACCAGTAAGAACTCCTTGCGAAATTCCCATTTGATCATTGACAAAACTACCTTGAGCTAATAAGAAAAAGACATTTCTTTCGAGTGTAGACTGATCTCTTAATCGATACTCTATCTCACTTCGTATTACTGAACTTAGATTTGGAAAATTGATACCGAAATCGATTTGGGGTTGCAAAATTGCTCCCCCTAAACGAATAGAAACATCGGTATTCACCGGCCTGGGATAACTACTTGAATTTAACAACGGAGCCGGATTAGCACTCAAACGATATAGAGCTGTCAAGTTCAATTGAGCGTCATAAGGATCTCCTTGCCAAGCAATTGTACCCCCTGGTTGCAAATCAAAATCCTTATCGATAAGGCCTCCAAATCGGTAATTGAAATTACCTGAACTAACTGCATAATCTCCAAATATTGAAAACTCACCATCAATCAAACGCATGAGAAGTAGTCCTGTTCCGTTACCTTTTAATTCTGTACCAGATATCTCGTCAACTAAAACAGTTACCTCAGCTTCAGGGGTAATTTCTAGGTCAAAATCTAATGTAATCTTAGAGGATGAATTTTGACGAATTAGTTCTTCTTCTTTTTCTTCACTCAAATCGCTTACAAAACGTATGTAGTCATCACTAAAATCTGTCGTTTCTGTTTCTAACGGAATCTGTATCTCTGTTCCCGCAAACGTCTTTGCCTTCACACTAATCACAGGAGAATTAAATGGACCTTTAAAACTCGCAGTACCCGTTACAAGACCCTTTCCATAGTAAAGCGCCCCGTCTCTATAAGGTGTGTTTAGCATTAATGAAGGTTCATCCCCGGTATCTATGGCAAGATCTAAACTATAGTCTTTAAAATAGCTGTGATCGATGGTGCCCATTAGACGCGTTTTCGTTAATCCTTGTGAATCACTGAGAATAATGTCATTAAACTGAATAGCTTCTTGTGTTATTTCAACAGTCGCTTCTGGATTAAACGTATAATCCATTCCTAAATAAGGAAATCGGATGCCTCCATCAGTGATATTTAGACGGGCCAATAGTTGGGCTTCTTTCAAATTCCCAATTAAAGTAATAGGACCGGTAAATGTACCTTTTAACGAATCAAAGACCGAAGAACCAATTGCAGATAATGGCGCTAATGGCATGCTGTTAAACCCACCTTTAAGGTTGGTTAAAAGTTGATCTTCTTTCGATTCTAATACCCCTTCAATCTCAAAGAAAGCTTGACGTCCTTTTCGAAGATCGAATTTGAGATCAAACTCATCTCCTCCTTCGTTTCCGAGGATAGTGCTATTCAAGAACCCAAGATCTGAGCCATTGATCGAAAACTCTTCAACACCCATATTAAACAATGGACTCAGTTTTCCTTGTTTGTTCGACAATCTAAAGGTTCCTGTAGTTAGTCCAGACAGTTCGAGGTTCTTTACATCGGGAGTTATTGATGCTAATGGTAAAAACTCGGATATAAATTCAAAGTCGTAATTATCCTCATCTTTGTAATCAATAGTAAATTGCAGATTTCCA
>PZPI01000029.1:0-12615 GCA_003045935.1 Bacteroidota bacterium
TGGAACCATACCTGTATCTGAGTGACCTCCGATTACCATACCGTCTACATCAGAAATAGGAGCATCAAGAGCTTCAGCTAAACGATACTTGAATCTGGCACTATCAAGTGCACCACCCATTCCGATGATTCGGTGTTTAGGAAGTCCTGATGTTTTGTGAACGAGATAAGTCATTGTATCCATTGGATTACTCACCACAATAACAATGGCTTCAGGAGAATGCTTTAAAAGGTTTGAAGAAACCTCCTTTACGATACCAGCATTGATACCAATAAGCTCTTCTCTAGTCATCCCTGGCTTACGAGGAATACCAGAGGTAATCACCACAACATCGCTACCCGCAGTTTTCGAATAATCTCCAGTTGTACCAGTTATTTTGGTATCAAAGCCATTTAAGGATGCAGTTTGCATCAGGTCCATTGCTTTACCTTCTGCAAAGCCTTCTTTGATATCTACAAGCACTACTTCTGAGGCAAAGTCTTTAATAGCAATGTATTCTGCACAGCTAGCACCAACGGCACCCGCTCCAACTACAGTTACTTTCATTTTCGTATTTGATTTAGATTAAATGTGTTGCAAATTTAAGCCACTAAGCATCAATATTCGCATAGACCGCGTTCTTTTCAATAAACTCTCGACGAGGTGGAACCTCATCACCCATAAGCATGGAGAAAATACGATCGGCTTCTGTAGCATTGTCAATGGTTACTCGACGAAGCGTACGATATTCAGGATTCATGGTAGTATCCCACAATTGCTCTGCGTTCATCTCACCAAGACCTTTATATCTCTGAACACCCGAACCTTGACCCATTTCAGCAATCAGTTGATCACGTTGTTTGTCGTTCCATGCATATTGCTTCTTGCTCCCTTTCTTTACCAGATATAGTGGTGGAGTAGCGATATATACATATCCCTGCTCGATAAGTTCCCTCATGTATCTAAAGAAGAAGGTCAGGATTAGCGTTTCAATATGCGACCCATCGACATCCGCATCACACATGATAATTACTTTGTGATAACGAAGTTTCGCTAGATTAAGTGCTTTAGCATCTTCTTCGGTACCCACGGTAACACCGAGGGCTGTGTAGATATTTCTGATTTCTTCATTTTCAAAAACCTTGTGTTGCATGGCTTTCTCCACGTTCAAAATCTTTCCTCTTAATGGCAAAATAGCTTGGAACTTTCGGTCTCGTCCTTGTTTCGCAGTTCCTCCCGCAGAGTCTCCCTCAACTAGATAAACCTCGCACTCTGCAGGGTCTTGTGAAGAACAATCAGACAGCTTACCAGGAAGACCACCCCCACTCATTACATTCTTGCGCTGAACCATTTCTCTGGCCTTAGCAGCGGCATGTCTAGCGGTTGCAGCAATAACTACCTTTTCAACGATACGTTTCGCATCATCTGGGTGCTCCTCAAGATAATCAGTAAGCATTTCTGATACAGCCTGACTAACTGCAGAAGTAACTTCACGGTTACCAAGTTTGGTTTTAGTCTGACCTTCAAATTGAGGCTCAGCAACTTTGACTGAAACAATTGCCGTTAATCCTTCTCTAAAGTCATCCCCTGAAATTTCAAACTTGAGCTTATCAAGCATCCCTGAAGAATCAGCGTATTTTTTGAGTGTACTCGTAAGACCTCTTCTAAAGCCTGAGAGATGCGTACCTCCCTCGTGAGTATTGATGTTGTTTACATAACTATGAAGGTTTTCAGAAAAACCAGTATTGTAAATCATAGCTACCTCAACTGGGATTCCATTTTTCTCACCTTCCATCGAAATAACCGTTTGAATAAGCGGCTCTCTCGATTGATCTAAGAACATAATAAACTCTTCTAAACCTTTCTCACTTTTAAATTCCTCGGTAACAGGCTCTCCTTTCTCATCAACCGTTCGATAGTCGGTAAGAGTAATTGTGATCCCCTTGTTTAAGTAAGACAATTCTCTCATACGATTAGCAAGGGTATCGTAAGAATACTCGATCGTCTGTGTAAAGATTATCGGGTCTGGTTTAAAGGTTACCTCAGTACCATTTAAATCACTTTCACCAACAGTCTTTACAGGATATAAAGCTTTACCTCGTTCGTATTCTTGTTGCCAGACCTTTCCTTCACGTTGTACAGTCGCCTTAAGGCTAATTGAAAGTGCATTTACACAGGAAACACCTACTCCATGCAAACCTCCTGAAACTTTGTAAGAATCTTTATCAAACTTACCTCCGGCACCAATTTTAGTCATTACCACTTCAAGAGCAGAAACTCCCTCTTTCTTGTGTAAACCAACTGGAATACCTCGACCATTATCGCTAACGGTAATCGATTCGTCTTTATTTATCGCAACTGTAATAGAATCACAGTACCCACCCATCGCTTCATCGATGGAGTTATCTACAACCTCGTATACTAAATGATGTAATCCACGAGGGCCAACATCTCCGATATACATTGACGGACGCATGCGCACGTGCTCCATACCCTCAAGGGCCTGGATACTATCTGCCGAATACTGTGGATTTTTTGCTTGTTCGCTCATAACTTCATTATCGGTTTTTGCATTCTTACAAATATAACCGAAAGAGCCCGGAATACTTGTGTTTGTAAGTGTTCCGAGCCCTGAAGTTATTAACATTAATATGTTTACAAACCCTAGTTTTTATAGGCGTCTGTGTGAACCGCCTTGATGGCGCGACCAGAAGGTTCATTCATCTTTTTAAATGCCTCATCCCACTCTAAAGCAGTTTTGGTACTACAAGCTACAGAGGGCTCTTGCGGAACGCTCTTTGCAGCAGCATCTGAAGGGAAATGAGAATGGAAAATAGAGCGATAGAAATACTCTTCTTTGGTTTGTGGTGTTTGAATTGGAAACTTGAAAGCCGCCTGCTCCATTTGTTTATCACTAACCTCTTCATTTACCATTTCTTTTAGAGTGTCAATCCAGCTATATCCGACCCCATCTGAAAACTGCTCCTTCTGCCTCCAAGCAACTTCACTAGGTAGCATATCTTCAAAGGCTTTTCTAAGAATCCATTTCTCCATACGATCAGGAGTAATCATTTTTTCAGACGGATTAAGGCGCATGGCAACATCGATGAATTCTTTATCAAGGAAAGGAACACGCCCTTCAATGCCCCAAGCAGAAAGAGCTTTGTTTGCTCGCAAGCAATCGTACATATGAAGCTTTTCTAATTTACGAACAGTCTCCTCGTGAAACTCCTTAGCATTAGGCGCCTTGTGAAAGTATAAGTATCCTCCAAATAGTTCATCAGAACCTTCACCAGAAAGCACCATTTTAATCCCCATAGATTTAATCACTCGAGCCATGAGATACATTGGAGTTGCAGCTCTAATCGTTGTAATATCGTAGGTTTCTAAGTGATAAATAACGTCTTTAATCGCATCTAAACCTTCTTGAATAGTAAAGGTAATTTCGTGGTGAACCGTACCGATGTGATCCGCTACCTTTTGAGCGGCAGCAAGGTCTGGAGACCCCTTAAGACCAACTGCAAAAGAATGAAGTCTTGGCCACCAGGCATCCTCAGTGTTTCCACTTTCTACGCGACGGCTTGAAAACTTCTTCGCAATAGCCGATGTGATTGAAGAATCTAGACCTCCTGAAAGTAATACACCATAAGGGACGTCTGACATCAATTGCCGCTCTACGGCATCTTCAAGAGCTTTTCTAAGCTCACTAATCAAAGCTTCGTTCTCTTTAACCGCATCAAATGACTTCCATTCGCGATCATACCAAGGCTCAGGCTTTTCCATATCCTTAGTTTTGTAATGCCCTGGAGGAAAAAGTTCGATCTGAGTACAGAAACCTTCAAGAGCTTTTAATTCAGAAGCGACATAAAAAACTCCTTCCTCATCCCATCCCATGTAAAGAGGAATGATACCCATGTGATCACGAGCAATGAGGTAATCATTCTTTACTTTATCGTAAAGTGCAAAACCGAAAATACCGTTGAGTTTGTCTAGAAATGATGAGCCTTCTTTATCATAAAGACCTAGAATTACCTCACAATCAGATTGCGTAAGAAACTCATACCCTTCTCCCACCTCAGATCTAAGTTCTCTGTGGTTATAAATCTCACCATTGGCAGCAAGCACAAGAGTCTGCTCTTTATTAAAAAGAGGTTGCTTTCCCGAAGCTGGGTCAACAATCGCTAAGCGCTCATGCGCTAAAACGGCATGATCGTCACTAAAAATTCCACTCCAATCAGGGCCTCTGTGCCTGATCTTTTTTGACATTTCTAAAAGCTGACTACGTTGATCTGCTTCTATTTTTTGGTAATCAAAACTCGCTACAATTCCACACATGGATTAATAATTTGAAGCAAAAATGGAATTAAATGTTTTAAAACTAAATTACTAAATTATTAATGGTTTTAAAATGAAAGTATATAGATCGTTTCTATATAAAAATGAAATTTACACAGCTTCAATCCCGTATTGAGGTTTGATATCGTTACTTCACTCGCTCTCCTGAGACATAAACCATCTCTGCTTGAATAAAAGGAAGATCTTTCTCTGAAGCAGTCATTAAATCCGCAGACAATACCGTGAAATCCGCAAAGAATCCTGGTAGAAGTCTACCCTTTTCATTCTCTTCAAACTGAGCATAAGCAGCCCATTCTGTCATCCCGCGTAATGCTTGTTCTCTGGTGAGCGACTGCTCTGGAATGAATCCAGTATCTGGATATCCTTTAAGATCTTTACGAGCCACAGCAGCATAAAAAGTATAATACGGATTCACCGATTCTACAGGGAAATCAGTTCCTAAAGCAACAATTCCTGACTTTGCCAATAGCGTTTGATATGCATAGGCTCCAGTCATACGCTCGTGCCCTAATCGATCCTCAGCCCAATACATATCACTGGTAGCGTGCGTAGGTTGAACAGAAGGAATCACTCCCTTTGAGAAAAGTGAAAAATCAAGCTCATCAACAATTTGAGCATGTTCAATTCTCCATCTTCGGTCATCTTCTTCGCTTAGCAAATCTTTATAAATTGAAAGTACTTCATAGTTCGCTGCATCTCCAATGGCGTGGGTATTCATTTGAAAATCAGAATCAATAAGTCGTTCTGCGATTGCTCTCATTTGATCTACAGGAGTGACGAATGCTCCAAAATGACCTGGTGCATCGGCATAAGGTCGCTTAAGCGCAGCACCTCTAGAACCTAAGGCACCATCACCATATACCTTTACCGAACTTACATTGAGGTGGTCCGTCTTGTAGGGTCCGTTATCTAAGAAATAGTTTACATCCGTTTCTGTATTACTAATCATCGCATACAAGCGAATCTTTAACAATCCTTCTTGCTGAAGAGAGTCTATCAACTGAATAACCTCCTTAGAGATACCTGCATCGCTAACCGAGGTTAAACCGTAATCAAAACAAATATCTTGAGCAGCCAACAAACCTTTAATCTGTTGATCACGACTCGGAGGTGGCATCACAGCATCTATAAAACGCATGGGACCATCAACTAAAACTCCAGAAGGTTCTCCATTTAAAAGAATAACAGCTCCCCCGTCGATAGGAGTATTTGAGTCAATCTCAGCTAACTGTATAGCTTTGGAATTCACCCAATAAGCATGACCGTCAACTCTTTCAAGAACTACCGGAAGATCAGAAAATCGACGATCTAAATCAAAGCGAGTAGGAAACTCTTTGATATTCCAATCATTTTGATCCCAGCCACGTCCATAAATAAAATCGACATCGCTATTCTGAGATCTAAAGACATCTATGCGAGCGAGCACCTCATCGATACTTTCGGTTCCCACAAGATCCACGTGAAGCGTCCCTAATCCAAGCCCATAAAAATGACTATGAGCATCAATAAGTCCTGGAACCACGGCCTTACCCTCTAGATTAACGAGCTGCTTGGCTATAAAGCGATCTTTCAAATCATCCGAACCTAGCGTTACAATACGACCTTTATCAATAACCATTGCCGTGTAGGTTGTATTCTCCGAATCGAGTGAATAAATCTGTCCATTGAATACAATGGTATCCACCTCGACTTTACTTAAACACGATGCGAAAACAAGAAGTATTCCCAATACAATTAATCTGAATTTCATAGCAATAACCATTTGGAGTTTGAAAATAGTAAAAACCTAGATCACTAAATAATCTTCCAATTGTAAGTTCGCTATTTGCTAACTTTAGAAAATCAAAAAAGGAATTAATGAGCTCACACCAGTTGCTGTTAAGCTTACAATCTGCCAACATTGGGGTTAGAAACGAGGTGATTTTAAAAGAGGTATTTCTCGAAGTAAATAAAGGAGATTACCTCTATTTAATTGGTAAAACAGGTTCGGGCAAAAGTAGTCTTCTAAAAGCGATCTATGGGGACACCCAAATTAGTAAAGGAACGGCAAGTTTTAAGTCCTTCAATTTAGCGAAACTCAAAGAGAACGAACTACCGACACTTAGAAGACAATTAGGAATAGTATTTCAAGATTTTAGATTACTTGATGACCGTAATGTTTTTGACAACCTTGATGTCATTCTTAAAGCAACCGGGTGGAAATCTAAATCAGATCGCATGGATCGCATTATGCAAACGCTCGAAAAAGTTGGAATTTCTGGCAAACAAAAGCGATTTATTCATCACTTATCTGGCGGTGAAAAACAGCGTGTAGCCATTGCTCGAGCCCTTTTAAATGATCCAGAGCTAATCATTGCGGATGAACCAACAGGAAACCTAGACCCAGAAACCGCGTTAGAAGTGATGGATTTATTTGAGGAACTTCATCGTAAAGGCAATACGGTGATTCTAGCCACTCATGACTACCGACTTATTAAAAGGTATAATCACCCCGTAATTCGTTGTGAAAATCAAAGGATTCATAAGTTAGAACCTGTAGGTTCTTAAAAAATCTATTTATTTGTAGCCCTAAAAACAACTACTTATGGCTGTACTTGGTATTGATATTGGAGGAACAGGAATGAAGGGAGCTCTAGTAGACCCTGATACTGGTGAGTTAGTTAGCGAACGGTTCAGAGTTCCTACACCTCAAAAGAGAAATCCTGAAAGCATGGCCAAGGCGGTACGCAAAATCGTTACTCATTTTGACTACAAAGGAAAGGTTGGAGTGGGTTTTCCGACGATCATAAAAAACGGAATCTGCCTATCGAGTGGCAACTTGCATAAGTCGTGGAAAAATCAAAATGTAAGTAAAGTATTTCATGAAGAGACCGGATTAGATTTTACGGTAGTCAACGATGCTGATGCGGCCGGATACGCCACTATGAACTTCGGTGTAGGTAAAGGTGAAAAAGGTCTTGTTATAATGATCACTATCGGGACAGGCCTCGGTAGCGGTGCATTCTACGATAGCGAACTTATTCCCAATTTCGAGTTAGGACAGATACCGTATAAGAAATTTAAAAAAATTGAGGACTGGGCCTCGAATGGCGCCATGCAACGAGAAGGTCTAGAAATAGATGAGTGGGCCGTAAGATTCAGCAAATTTTTAAAAATCACCGAACTTCTTGTAGCACCAGACCTTTTCATACTTGGCGGAGGGCTGTCTAAGCGTTACGATGAATACGAGCATCTTATCACTGCCAATACACCGATCAGAGTTGCCGCGTTAAGAAATAATGCGGGAATTGTTGGAGCCGCAGCTGCGGTTAAATAGCCTTTGAACGTTTTCTGTCGGTCTCTTTCAATAAGACCTTACGCAATCTTAAGTCATTTGGAGTTACCTCGACGTACTCGTCTTTCTGGATATACTCCAAAGCCTGCTCCAAAGAAAATTTAATCGCAGGTACGATGCGAGCTTTATCATCTGACCCTGAAGCGCGAACGTTGGTTAGCTTCTTCGTCTTAGTGATATTAACCCCCATATCGTCAGCACGAGAATTCTCTCCAATAACCTGACCTTCATAAATATCTTCTCCCGGATCGATAAAGAACGTACCTCTCTCCTGAAGCTTATCAATTGAGTAAGGTATCGCAGTACCGTTTTCAAGAGACACCATCGATCCGTTAATTCGACCAGGAATTGTGCCTTTCAGTGGTTGATACTCTAAGAATCGGTGTGCCATAATAGCCTCTCCTGCGGTTGCAGTAAGTAATTGATTTCTAAGACCAATGATACCTCGTGAAGGAATGATAAACTCGATGAACATACGGGCCCCACGTGACTCCATACTAATCATTTCACCTTTACGCATAGAAACCATCTCAACCGCCTTACCCGAAACCTCCTCAGGAAGATCAATAGTCAATTGTTCAACAGGCTCACACTTCACTCCGTCAATCTCTTTGATGATCACCTGCGGTTGTCCGATCTGTATTTCATACCCTTCTCTACGCATCGTTTCGATAAGAACGGATAAATGGAGAACTCCACGTCCGTAGACAATAAAACGGTCTGCACTATCGGTTGCCTGAACACGAAGAGCAAGGTTCTTTTCTAACTCTTTTTCTAGACGCTCTTTGATATGTCTTGAAGTAACGAACTTACCGTCCTTTCCAAAGAATGGGCTGTCGTTAATGGTAAACAACATACTCATAGTTGGTTCATCAATCGCAATGGATGGCAGTGCTTCAGGGTTTTCAAAATCAGCAACCGTATCTCCAATTTCAAAACCTTCCATACCGACGATAGCACAAATATCACCCGCTTTTACCTCAGTAACTTTCTGACGACCTAAACCTTCAAAAGTAAATACCTCTTTTACGCGTGTCTTAATCTGAGTGCTATCTCTCTTCACTAAGGTTACTTGTTGACCCTCTGCAATTCTACCGCGCTGCAGGCGTCCAATCGCAATTCTTCCTGTAAAAGAAGAATAGTCTAAAGAAGTAATCAGCATTTGTGTGGTTCCCTCCTCTGGCTTGAACTCTGGGATATGTTCAACAACCATATCTAAAAGAGGCTCAATGTTCGTGGTTGGATTCTTCCAATCATCGCTCATCCAACCATTTTTTGCTGAACCATAAACGGTAGGGAAATCTAACTGCCACTCTTCTGCCCCTAATTCAAACATCAAATCAAACACCTTCTCGTGGACCTCGTCTGGGGTACAATTCTCTTTATCTACCTTATTTACAACCACACAAGGTTTAAGCCCCAAGCTAATTGCTTTTTGAAGTACAAAACGTGTTTGAGGCATCGGACCTTCAAAGGCATCGACAAGTAGTAACACCCCATCAGCCATGTTTAAAACACGCTCCACCTCACCTCCGAAATCGGCGTGACCAGGAGTGTCGATAATATTAATCTTCATTCCCTTGTAGATTACCGATACGTTTTTGGATACGATAGTAATTCCGCGCTCGCGTTCGAGATCATTGTTGTCGAGAATAAGGTCTCCCTTATTTTCATTCTCTCTGAAGAGTTGACAGTGGTACATAATCTTATCAACCAAAGTAGTCTTACCGTGGTCAACGTGAGCGATAATCGCGATGTTTTTAATGGTTTTCATAGGATAGGTCCAAATATGCGCCTTAAGGCGGCGCAAATATAGCGGTATTTTACACCGAGAAGTGAATAAAAAGTACCTTTGATACATTCAATGTTAAAACATTGCATTTTCTATGAAGAATTTCGACGTTCCAAATCTTAAACACCTAGACTCTAAACAGTTCTTTTTAATTGCCGGTCCTTGTGCTATTGAAGGAGAAGAGATGGCCCTCAGAATTGCCGAAAAACTGGTAACCATTACTGATAAATATAAAATCCCTTATTTCTTTAAAGGAAGTTTTAAAAAGGCAAACCGTAGCAGAGTAGACTCATTTACGGGAATTGGAGATGAAAAAGCACTGAAGATTCTTCGAAAAGTATCTGAGACTTTTTCAGTTCCTACGCTTACTGATATTCATAAAGAGTCAGATGCAGCCCTTGCTGCCGAATATGTAGATGCATTACAAATACCCGCTTTTCTCGTGCGTCAAACCGATTTATTAATCGCTGCAGCAGAAACTGGCAAAGTGGTTAATTTAAAAAAGGGCCAGTTTATGAGCCCTGAAAGCATGCAATTTGCAGTTCAGAAAGTAAGTGATGCAGGAAATCATAAGAGCTGGATTACTGAGAGAGGATCAATGTTTGGTTACCAAGATCTAGTAATTGATTATCGAGGAATTCCTACAATGAAGCAATATGCCCCAGTGGTATTAGATGTCACTCACTCACTCCAGCAACCGAATCAAAGGTCGGGAGTAACAGGCGGACGCCCTGCCCTTATTGAATCTATGGCCAAAGCTGGAGTTGCAGTTGGCGTAGATGGCTTGTTTATAGAAACACATTTTGACCCAAAGAATGCAAAAAGCGATGGAGCAAATATGCTCGATCTTGAAAAGGCCGAAGGTCTCATCGATAAACTTGCACGATTGAGAGAAGTAACGGTTGAATTGCAATAACACAATCATAACCGTTTATTAAGCTGCCGAAACATTTACTCGAATACTTTTGTTCAAAAGATTAAACTTATGAAAGCTCGATTCCTACTAGTGTTTGTCACCTTTTTCGGATTCGCTCAGAACCATAGTCATTCAGGGGTTAATCCCATTAAATTCCCGAACATCGAAGGGTACCTGACACTTAGCACCGACCTACATATTCACAGTGTATTTTCAGATGGAAACGTTTGGCCTACCATAAGAGTGCAAGAGGCACTAATGGATAATCTTGATGCCATCGCACTTACCGAGCACCTAGAGTACCAGCCCCATCTTGCCGACATACCTCACCCCGATCGCAACAGAGCCTACGAATTGGCATTAGAGGAGGCAAAAGACCACGATCTTTTAATTATACCTGGGTCAGAGATTACAAGAAGTGCTCCTGTCGGACACAATAATGCACTATTCCTTGCTGACTCCAATCCACTCTTACAAGACCAAGCGCAAGATGCATTTGACCAAGCAAAAAAGCAGGATGCTTTTGTTTTCTGGAATCATCCCTCATGGTCGGCACAGAAAAAAGATGGGAATCCAGAATTAGATGATTTTCAAAAGAAACAAATCAAACAAAAGAAACTTCACGGCATTGAGGTCATCAATTTCGGAGCCTATGCAGAGGAATCACTAAGTATCGCTCTCGAAGAAGATTTAACCATCATGGCCACCTCAGATGTTCACGACCTCATCGAATGGGATTATGCTAATAAAGGATTACAAAGACCTGTAACACTTGTCTTCACTAAGGAGCGATCTATCGCATCTCTTAAAGAAGCCCTATTTGCAAAACGTACGGTTGCCGCATACAATGACCTACTGGTCGGACGAGAAGAATTTCTACTCCCACTGCTCAAAGCAAGTATTGAAATCGAAGTTGATGGCTATGTTGCAGACACTAAAATATTGAAGATTACTCTCACCAATCATTGCAGTAGTGATCTACTACTTGAAAATGTTAGTGCTTTTACTTTCTATGAAAACTCTCCAGTATTCAATTTAGAAGCGGGAACCCAAAAAACACTTCAGATAAAGACCATTGACAGAATTTCTGAAGTAAATCTATCTTTTAAAGCACTTGGGGCGTATACTGCACCAAAAACACATCCTACCATTAGCTTTACCTTAAATACCAAAGAGTAATTCTTGGCGATTAGCTATCTTTGTGCCCTTAGAAAACACGTTCTTTTTCTTATTGGGGCCGATTTGGATTTGACAGCAAGATCAATCAAATCGTAAGCATGTCGAGCTATGAAGGTAATGCTCGTAAATCTCTACTTCATCTTTTTTAAATGGCGAAAATACTTACGCTTTAGCTGCCTAATAATCTGAATTACAGTAGGATTTGGCCTAGTCCCGCAAGGCGGGAAAGCTGAATGTCTCTAGAAAGCCCTTGTTGGCGGCGTTCTTTATAGAGGCACCATTAAAGTCAACATCGAATAGTTCCTGCTTCGAGTACTATTCCAAATAAAGAAGCTAAGAGAATAATAGGTTGTCGTTGATCAGTTATTTTTCGAAAATCAAACAACGTCTAAGCATGTAGAAAGCGTTTTCATTGCTTGTTTGGACGAGGGTTCGAGTCCCTCCGGCTCCACGATTTTCTTGAGCCATCGGCGCCAACACACCAACCCGCTGCTCATTATAAAAGCTCCACAGGATACATCAAAGTTTTGAAAATTCGTTTGGGGGTATTCATCGTTTGAAAGCCTTTATGCAGTTCTTTCTGATTCACCGAACTAGGGTAGAAAGTGATGGGTTCGATACATAGCATTTCTGGGACTTCTGTCCAGCACATAAAGTGATTAAAACCCTCAGTCTCGATGGCTATTGACTTCTCGTTCTTTAAAATGAGGCGTGTCGAATGAGCAATTTCATAGGCCTCAGAACCCGCATGTAAAACATTCTGTATGGTGTGTGTCTGTTTATCAGCGATAAGTTCGGCCTTATAATCGGGGTTAATCTTAAAGGCGGGATGATACCCAAGCATAAAGGGCATTTCCTTGTCAGCCTCGATTTCAAAAGTAATTTCAAGACCTTTTTCATTAAAGCCAAAAGACTTGGTAAAAGTAAAATCATGCGGCCAAAACTGAACTGTTTCCGGTGAATTCTCCGGATACTTTGAATTGGTAAGCTCGGTGAATGCTTTGTATTTCTTAACCCATCTCGACATCGCTCCTTCAGAGGTTAAATGTTCATATGGGA
>PZPI01000029.1:12625-16675 GCA_003045935.1 Bacteroidota bacterium
TGCTGATCGAGTACAACTTTGGAATCATTCACCTGAACACGATAATCCGCCTTGGCAGTGGGTCCGATTATCGGAAACATTTCAGTATCCGAATTAGGCCATCCTGTTGCTCTTTGATGAATGAATTCAAACCCATCAACTGTGTAACTGGCTATTTTTCCTGAGTCAACTTGCACACAATGCCCTAAACCATCTATAACTCGACTGATCTGCTTTATCATATACGTAACAATTGTATCGGATTTAATCGCCTAAGTGCGCGAGAACTAATCTGAATGACGATATATCCGATCAGAATAAAAAGAATCAAAAATATAAGGGTATCGGATAGGCTCAGCTCAAAAGGAACATGAGTGATGTAATACTCTTCAGGATTTTGAAATTTCAAAAAATGAAATTGATTCTGTAATAAGATCAGAACCCAAGCTAAAAGCGTACCGTAAAATGATCCGACAATCAAATAGTAAGCTCCCAATTGAGAAAAAATCATTCGCAAATGAGACTGGCTAGCTCCCATACTTATGAGCAAACCTAAACTCGTACGTCTCTCAATGATTTGGCTGATAAGCGTGGTTATAAGTGCAAAAAAAGCTACTCCTAAAACAACAACTAAGATGATCAAGATGTTTAAATCAAATAGTTCGATCCATTGATACAAATCTGGGTATCGATCGGCCAAAAAGGAAACTTCAAAAAAATCGAATGCCATAGGATCCATAGACTCAAGAAGTGTTAAAGGATCTTGATCATCTCGCGTGTATAAAGAGTACCCAGAAATCAGATCATCCTTAATAACCCCTCTTAGAGTGCTCAAAGAGGTGAACACCAATTGTTCGTCATAGGTAGGGAAGTCAGTTTGAATGGTTGCAGCAAGTCTAAATTTACGCTGCTTGGGTACACCTGTAGTTGAATTGAAAAGGAGAAAAAAGTCGTCTCCTATGTTTAACCCCGATTCATTAGCAATAGTCTCTGATAGGATAGCCGTAAACTCCGAACCTGAGAACCTATTAAGCCCACCTCGAAGGAGATAGTCTCCCACTAAAAAATTGAGGTCTTCAGATTTAACTCCTTTGACTTGTACCCCTTTCACCTTTTTTGATGACCGTAATACAGCAATAGTGCGTGCATACTCAATCATCTGAGAAAATTGTGAAGCCTCTATTTGATGAGGTACAAGGGTATCAGAAATTAATTCTGATGGATAAGGAGTAAGTAATAAGTCGCCCTCAAAGTGCCTTATTTTTTGATGAATGGCTTGCTGTAATCCTTGTCCGGAAGCGATTGCCATAAAGCTGATAAAGACTCCTAATGCAATCGCTAAAACAGCAAATTTTGCGCTACCTTTCGGAAAGATCCATCCGGATCCTTGTAACCACCGATGAGCTACAAAACGTTGAAAAGTCATATTCACTCTAGAAGTCATCGTATCAAAAGTACGCTTTTGGTGCTGATAATTATAGCGGGATGTTTAACAACCAAAGCCCAATCTTTAGAAGAAAATCTAATTGTTGGGGCTGAAAGAATAGGCGATTACATAGAACAACTTGAAAATAAAAACATCGCAATCGTTGCTAATGCAACTTCTGTGGTAAGAAGATGCAATAGAAATAGTTATACGCATCTAGTAGATACGCTACTAAGTAGAAAAATAGAGGTGTCTAAAATATTTAGTCCTGAGCACGGATTTCGAACAATAGCTGACGCAGGAGAAAAAGTAAGCTCAAGTATCGACCCAAAAACAGGAATTGAAATCGTTTCCTTGTACGGGAAACAGAGAAAACCCACTAAAGAAGACTTAAACGATGTAGACCTCATCTTATTCGATATTCAAGATGTTGGGGTGCGATTTTATACGTATATCGCCACCCTTCAATATATTATGGAAGCGGCGGCTGATAACCATATCCCATTGATTGTTCTGGATAGACCTAATCCCAATGGAGACCTAGTTGATGGGCCGGTAATGGAGAAAGAAAACACAAGCTTTCTCGGGCTTCAACCGATCCCATTAGTCTACGGTTTAACCATTGGAGAATATGCCCGTTTATTAAATGAAGAGAACTGGTTAGAAACAGAAAAGTCACTAGAATTAAAAGTGATTCAGATGGCTAATTATGATCGAACACACCGATACCATCTACCCATTAGGCCATCGCCAAACTTACCTAATGCCCAATCAATTGCCCTTTATCCGTCGCTTGGATTATTCGAGGGTACCCATATCAATGCTGGGAGAGGAACTCCGCAACCCTTTCAGCGATATGGATCAAAAGATCTTGATCAAACGGTTTTTAGTTTTAATTATGAGGTAACATCTACCCTAGGGGCTAAATATCCAAAGCAATTAGGAGAACTATGTTATGGAGAAGATTTGAGCCTGGTAGAAGTACCTAAAAAGGTAAGCCTACATTGGTTACTTAAAGCGTATCATCATCACAAAGGGGCTTTTTTCAAGAGTGAGTCATTTAAACTTCACAGTGGTCAATCGGCATTAGAAGAAATGATCCAATCTGGGTTCACAGAAAACCAAATTCGAGCAACCTGGGAAAAAGATCTCGAAGCCTTCAAAGTGATCCGTTCTCGCCATATAATGTATCCATAGGTAACTTATCTTTGCAGCATGAATTCAGAAATGCTGCCCGTAATGGAATCCTTCTATACCATCCAAGGCGAAG
The DNA here is from genome assembly GCA_003045935.1 of Bacteroidota bacterium. Classification (GTDB taxonomy): domain Bacteria; phylum Bacteroidota; class Bacteroidia; order Flavobacteriales; family Flavobacteriaceae; genus UBA3478. The sequence continues at coordinate 15,301 of PZPI01000029.1, forward strand.
GTGAATTTCAAGGATCTGCAGCCTACTTTATTCGCTTGGGCGGTTGTGATGTCGGGTGTCATTGGTGCGACGTAAAAGAAAGTTGGCCGATGGATACGCATCCGAAATATGCTATTCAAGATTTAGTCGCTGAGATCCCCGAGCAATGTCCAATTGTGGTAATTACCGGCGGAGAACCCCTAATGCACTCACTAGATCAATTAACGCATCATCTCAAAGATTCAGGATTTAGAACTCATATTGAAACATCTGGGGCACATACTGTTTCAGGAAATTGGGACTGGTTCTGTTTATCTCCTAAAAAATTTAAGGCACCTAACCCAGAGTCTTACGAGCTAGCCGACGAATTGAAAGTGATTATCTACAATAAACACGATTTTGAATTTGCTATTGAGGAGGCTTCTAAGGTGAATACAAAATGTCAATTACTGATGCAACCAGAATGGAGCGTCCGAGAAAAAATGATGCCACTCATGGTTGATTTTGTGAAGAATAATCCACAGTGGAAGATCACACTCCAAACTCATAAATACCTGAATGTGCCTTAAGGAGTAATTCTCGCCAAGTAGTGATTATTCTCCCCTTCGAAGATTTTCTCACATTTAAATCCAAGGGTAACGCAAACTTTCAGTAGTTCTTCGAAAGAAACAAAGAGCCAGTCAAATTGTGATCGAGACTTTTGGTAGGTTATCGAATAAGTAAGGTCTCCGTAATAAGCTGTCGCGGGCATCCAAACTCCACCATCATCTTCCTCTTCGAATAAATAATTGATGTCACTAGAATCAGCTATGATTGACCCCCCAGGTAATAACCATTTAGACAGATGAAGTAGAAAGCTCGGTAACTTGTTCAGCGAACCTGCTAGACCTAAGCCATTCATAAGAAGTAGAATTGAGTCAAATTTTTGTTCACTAATATAATTTTGCCAAGTGCTCACCTTAACATTTTGCACACCTCTCCTTTTAGCAATTTCAATAGATAGTAAAGAAGAATCTATCCCAAAAGAATTAGGTGAATTTAATTCGAGAAGATGACTCCCCACTCCACAACCGATCTCAAGAACTGCCCCCTTACTCACCTCTAAAGCCTTCACCTCTAGCGGAGGCATTTCACTCCTTGATCGAAATAAATAATAAACAGGAATTTCATCCTCGTCTCCAAGAGAAGAACGAGTTTCAATGACCAAATTTTTATTTTTAGTCATGAAAAAATCTCGAGCAGCAATTCCAAAAACATCATCCATATTGCAAAGTTGGTCTATTTTTGACAATCCATGAAGACACCGTCCTTAGATCAGTTAAAATCGTTAGCCAAAGATCGAGCTAAAGCTCATTCTACCTATCTGAAAAAACTATCGAAAAAACCCCCTAAAGAT
>PZPI01000135.1 GCA_003045935.1 Bacteroidota bacterium
ATTACCGCTCCGTTAGCTGCAGGGTTAGTAACTGCCTCTGTTTTTAGATCGAAAGAGGGTGTAGTCTCTGAACGGTTTTCGAAGTTCGCCGCCATACTTGTATTTGCAATTGGATGGGTCATTACGATGGTCGGAAGTGCTCCAATAAAAATCATCAAATTTGCTCAGATTGCAAACGGGATTCTACTACCGATTGTGGCAATTACCCTATTCATCTTATCTCGAAATAAGAGTTTGTTAGGAGAATTAGCGAACACAAAGGGTCAAAATCTCCTAGGTATCATTTTAGTTCTCTTTACTTTAATTCTAGGCCTTATGGGGCTTAGTAAAGCGCTTAGTTAATGACTTTTAAGAAACCACACATCAATATGGACGCGGGCGAAGGGATAACAGGCGAATATGAGCTTTACCCTTTTGTCAATGCCCTCAATGTTGCCTGTGGTGGTCATTATGGAGATGAGCGTACAATTTTTGAAACTTTAAATCATGCGATTCTCTATGAAATTGAACTTGGGGCACACCCCTCGTATCCAGACAAAGAAAACTTTGGTAGAGTCTCGTTAGAACTAAGCCCCGAAGAACTCACTGCTTCAATTGCCGATCAAATCGATCGTTTTGCAAGAGTTGCTGAGAGTTTGGGTGCTACTTGGGCTCACATTAAACCGCATGGAGCGCTCTATAATGATCTATCCAAAAACGGATCTCTTGCTGAGGTTTTTCTTCATGCTATAAAGCCCTATAACGAGAAGACACTTTATTTGCAGGAGTCTTCTGTCATAGCTCATAAAGCCGCAGAACAGGGCTTTAAAGTGGCTCATGAGTATTTTATTGATCGTAATTACCTTGCAATAGACCGACTAGTTCCTAGAAACGAACGGGATGCTGTGATTTCTGATCCGAGACAAGCTCTAGAGCATTTACATTTCATGGCACATAAAAAATCTTTGACATTACTCGGAGGAGTTGAGATTTCTATTAACCCACACACTTTTTGTATACACTCAGATCATAAGGCGACCCCTCAAATCATTGCTGAAATCACAAAGGTTTATGGATCTTAAGTTTCGTTTTCATAGAATTAGCCCTGAGGTACTCTCCATAGAGTTTGAGAAAATCTCTGCTGCCGGCCTGTCCAATATTGCCGAGCAGCTTGAATCTCGATTTTCATCGATTCAAGACGTTGTCTTTTTGAATGGAGTGATCACCCTTTTTTCTACTGAATTAAACCTTCTTATCGACGAGTTAGAGTGTTTTTTTGGTTCGATGAGTACAACCTTCGAGCCGAATTTCAAAACTTGGCATATCCCTATTTGGTATAACGGACTCGACTTGCAGTTGATTGCAGAGCAAAAGAAAATTAGTATTGATCAAATAAAAGAGATTCATCAAAAAGGTGAATACACCACTATAGGTTATGGATTTCTACCTGGCTTTTTTTACGCCTCAGGGGTATCTGAGTCTCTCGATTTACCCCGTAGATCTTCTCCTAGGGTTAGAGTGCCCGCTCAAAGTGTGGCTTTTGCGGCAGGACTGATGGCTATTTACCCTTTTGAAACGAGTGGAGGATGGAATATTCTCGGCACCACTCCCTACCAATTCTTTGATCCTGACAAGAATCCTCCTGTGATCATTAAGGCTGGAGATCGACTGCGTTTCTATGAAATAGATGAGTCTCATTTTAAATCGCTACAGCTTATTTGGGAGACTAGTTCTGACAGGGAAAAAATATTGAGTCATGTTTGTTAAGAGGGCTGGCCTTTCAGATACGATTCAAGATTCAGGTCGTACGGGATTTTTGAAATATGCAGTTCCGAGGTCTGGATTTATGGATGCCCAGTCGGCAAAAAGAGCGAACACCATTTTGGGAAATGATCCTAATGATGCGGTTTTAGAAATGAGTATTCAAGGTGGGATCTATCGGTTTGATTCGCCCACCTTTATTTGTGTCTCGGGTGCTAAAATGAATTTCACTTTAAACGGTAAACATCAAGAATCCAATAACCCTATTTCTATTCAACCCAAAGATGAAATTGAGTTTAGCCAGGCAACTGATGGGGTTTACACCTATCTCGCGGTGAAGGGCGGTTTTAAATCCTCGATTCGAATGGGGAGCCGCTCTATGTATCCGAGCTTGTTTGGTGTATCCCGGCTAAAAGAAGGGGATATGATTGAATATATTCCAACAGATCCTCTCTCTGATAAGATCGATGGCAATACAAGTGATAGGAGTCGAAATTCGAAGATGGTTGTTTATCCCGGACCAGAGTTCACTTATCTAAAAACCCCTGAGCAATTGGGCGATTTGTCTCTAAAAGTAGCTGGTCATAATCGAATGGGGATTCGAGTACTCCCTTCGACTTATCTTCACAGAAGGCATTCCACTATCAAGTCTTCGGTAGTTTTTCCAGGTATTATACAACTTACGCCTTCAGGTGAGCTAATTATTCTTCATCGCGATTGTCAAGTTACGGGCGGATACCCCAGGGTTTTACTCACAGACGAAAACGGCTTAAATCAAATAGCTCAACGTCGTCAAGGATCAATCATCCAATTTGAACTTGCTGACTTAGCCAATTATTTGGGTGAATAACGTCGCACAGCATCTTTGATTACGCTCGGCTTATCGAAATGCATGGGCTTTGTTTGAAAATTCTGATAGAGTTTCATCTGGTCGTCATAATGTAGAGATTCTGGTCGTTCACTATTTCCGTAAGACATTACAGAGTGGTAAATCGTTTCTTTAGGAGTGAATTGAATCAGACCGATGTAAGATTCTCCATTGGTGATTCTGTAGCGTCCGTTTTTATTCTGAACTCCACGCATTGCGGTTACTACATCGGGTATACCCCAAATCGGAATCGCTTTCTCCCCTCTAACAAGTTGTTGAAACTCCCCCAGAGTAACCGACTGTGTTCTGAAATGCTTTTTTAAATAGCGAGAGGTCTTTTTCAGTGCTTTGTAAATCACTTCTTTGCTGAAGCTGTTATCGGAATTACGCTCCCCATAAAGTTTTTGAAGTTGGTAGTAAAAAATTGCAAAAACACCTGCTCCCTCAGAGTTCATGTCTGCTACTCGGTCCCAACTTTGGATTTTTCTTAACAGGGCTCCAGCCCCTGGATAATCAGATGGATTCATCTCATAGACTGCATTAAAATCGACATAGTTGTAATTCAACGGAGTAGGCAATGTATGGTCGTATTTGATGGTCTTGAACTCTTCAAAGGTGATTTGATCATCTCCATTGAGTAGTTGATAAAGTCGCGTACTTCTGTTATTGTCATAAAGCTCATAACCCATAGTACTAGCAAATTTTTTAGGATCGGTGTTATCTTTGATACCCGAAGACTTGAATGGACTGTGATTAGCGTTGTAAACAAATCCAGAAGCTGGACTAATCACTTGAGGAAGCTCCTCTGTTTTGTAGTAGGTGTCCCAAAGGGTCTCACTAGAATTTCCAGGTACTGTTTTGGTGCAATCATAGGCCGGATTTCGCTTAGGCATCTTACCAT
>PZPI01000030.1 GCA_003045935.1 Bacteroidota bacterium
ATGAAAGACAAGACCATCGTATGTAACATCGGACACTTCGATAACGAAATCGACATGGCCTGGTTAAACGGTAATCACGGAAACACCAAAGTTGAGATCAAGCCTCAAGTAGATAAATACACCGTAAACGGTAAAGACATCATCATCTTAGCTGAAGGTCGTCTAGTGAATCTCGGATGTGCTACCGGACACCCAAGCTTTGTAATGAGTAATTCATTCACTAATCAAACGCTTGCTCAGCTAGAGCTTTGGAACAACTCTGAAAATTACGAAAACAAGGTGTACATGCTTCCGAAGCACTTAGATGAGAAAGTAGCAGCCCTTCACCTTGCAAAACTAGGTGCAGAGCTTACCGAACTAAAAAAAGATCAGGCAGCCTATATTGGAGTGACCGTTAAAGGACCCTTCAAACCTGAATATTATAGATACTAGTGTCTTCTTATCAGAAACTTAAAATTCTTGTAAACGAGCTACACTGCATATCTTCTAGCGCACAAAGAAGATCGATAGCTGTTTCTGAAGCTTCAGTAGGCTGGCATATTGCACACTCTTACCTAGTAATTGTAAAGAGTTGTGAAAATCTCCTAGGTAATGCAAGCCGGCCTTCGCAAAACCCAAAGTGGCTTCGGCAAGAAATATTCTTCATCTTACGAAGAATACCCAGAAATAAGATTAAGGCCCCAGAATTTGTAATTCCTACAGACTACAGCGAGAAAGAAATTAATAGACTTTACCACAAGGCAATATCGCTCATAGAGCAAATAGAAAAACTTAAGAGCGGCTATCTATCTCACCCATTTCTCGGGCCGATAAAGCTAAGGAGAGTTCCTCTTTTCCTTCGAATACACACCGCTCACCACCTTCAAATCATTCGAGAAATGATCAAATAAAAAAGGCACCGCGAAGGTGCCTTTTTTAATATCTAGTGTAGAAATTAATTACGCTTCTGGGAACGGATCAACAGATACGTATGATTTTCCTCCTACTTTCTTTTCAAAACGAACGATACCATCAACTTTCGCGTGAAGGGTATGATCTTTTGAAGCATACACATTTTCTCCTGGGTTGTGTTTAGTACCTCTTTGACGGACGATGATGTTACCTGCAATCGCAGCTTGACCACCGAAAATTTTAACGCCTAAGCGTTTCGATTCTGATTCTCTACCGTTTTTAGAACTACCGACCCCTTTCTTGTGTGCCATGGTATTATCTTTTTATTTGATTATGCTTTTGAAATCGCTTCGATTAACTCAGCCTTCTTCATTGAAGAAATTCCTGAGATCCCTTTGTCTTTAGCTACCTCTTTCAGTTCAGCTACAGTCATTGATGAAAAATCAACACTAGCCTCTTTAGCAGGAGCTTCTACCTTTTTCGCTTCTTCTTTCTTTGGAGCTGCTTTTTTAGCTGTCGCTTTTTTCGCTCCACTTGAAACGATGTTTTCAATACTCACTTCAGTTAAATACTGACGGTGACCATTTTGCTTTTGGTAGCCTTTTCTTCTTTTCTTTTTAAAGACGATTACTTTATCGCCTTTCAGATGCTGAAGTACTTTAACTTCTACAGCAGCACCTTCTACGACTGGGGCGCCAATAGTAACCGAACCATTATCGTCGATAAAAAGAACACGATCAAAAGAAACTTTTGAGCCTTCTTTAGCATCTAAACGGTGTACGAATACCTTCTGGTCTTTTGCAACCTTAAATTGCTGCCCTGCCATCTCTACAATTGCGTACATAGTATAAAATTTAATTTATTTCGCTATTAAGCGGGTGCAAATATAATTCAAAATAACGAGTTGCCAACAGTTTACAAACATTTTATAGGCTTCAAAATTAACATCTCTATAATAGTTATTAGCTGCTCCTAACCTTATCTTTGTAAACAGAACAAATCTTCTTTGAAAGGTAACATCTTTGCAGGGTTTGTCGTCAATACATTATAAACCTAAACACCCCTAATTCAATGAAGCCAATTTATGCTTTCACTGCAATGCTTGGTTTTTGCTTGGCAACTACTCTTCAAGCGCAGCAAGTAGACTTCGAAGAATACGATTTAGACAACGGTCTTCACGTCATTCTTCATCAAGACAATACCGCTCCTGTAGTCGTAACTTCGGTTATGTACCACGTCGGCTCGAAAGATGAAAATCCAGCAAAAACAGGATTTGCTCACTTCTTCGAACACCTTTTATTTGAGGGGTCAGAAAATATCGAGCGTGGAGAATTTTTTAAGATCGTTACCTCCAATGGTGGATATAATAATGCGAACACGACTCAAGACCGCACCTACTATTACGAGCTATTTCCTTCAAATCAACTAGCGTTAGGCCTTTGGTTAGAATCAGAGCGATTAATGCATCCGATCATCAATCAAATAGGAGTAGATACTCAAAAAGAAGTCGTTCAAGAGGAAAGACGACTTCGAGTAGATAACGCTCCTTATGGGCAACTGATTGAGAACATGTTTAAAAATCTGTTCAGCAATCATCCATACCGCTGGTCGGTAATCGGATCGTTAGAGCATTTAGCAAGTGCATCTCTAGAAGACTTCCAAGAATTCAACAAGGTGTATTATGTTCCAAATAACGCTACCCTAGTTCTCGCGGGGGACTTTGAAAAAGGAGAAGCAAAGAAGCTTATCGAAGATTATTTCGGTCCTATTCCTAGAGGAAGAGAAGTAGTAAAGAAAACGTATGAAGAAGCGCCAATAGATGGTCCCATCTACACTCAATTTGAGGATTCGAACATTCAAATCCCACTTATTTTATTAGGTTACCGTACTCCAGGGCAAGCCTCTAGAGATGCCTACGTACTCAACATGATCTCTTCTTACCTAAGCTCAGGGCAAAGTTCTGTTCTCCAAAAGAAACTAGTAGACCAGAAACAAATGGCGCTACAAATTTTCGCCTTCAACTATAGTTTAGAAGACTACGGAGCATATCTGCTTGGAGGGCTACCTTTAGGAGACAACACCATGGATAATCTTGTTGCAGAAATCGATATAGAAATTGAGAAGCTTAAGAACGACTTAATTTCTGAACGCGATTATCAAAAGCTTCAAAATCAATTCGAAAACTCATTTGTTAGCGCGAATAGCTCGTTTGAGGGGATTGCAGAGAATTTAGCTTCATACAATCAGCTTTTCGGTGACACCAATTTAATCAATACAGAAATTGAAATTTACAGAAGTATCACAAGAGAAGAGATCAGAGAGGTTGCAAACAAATACCTTCAAAAGAATCAGCGTGTTGAATTAAAATACGTTCCAAAACAAGACTAGTATCATGAGACTCAATATCCAAACTATTTTACGCAAAACCACAAAAGCGGCTCTTATGATGGCAGTATTTGCCAGCGCTAGCTTGACCGCACAAGTAGACCGCTCACAGCAACCTGAACCCAACGGGTCTCCGGTCATCAAATTAGAAGAGCCCCAAACCTTTGAGCTTAAAAATGGATTAAAGGTTCTTGTAGTTGAAAATCATAAATTACCGCGGGTTAGCATTGAACTGTTCTTAGATAACCCTCCTATCCTAGAAGGAGATAAGGCTGGAGTGTCAAGCCTTACAGGAAGCCTCTTAGGTAAAGGTTCTGTAAATATCTCAAAGGACGACTTTAACGATGAGGTAGACTTTTTAGGTGCCTCAATCAATTTTTCTGGTCAAAGTGCCTTCGCTTCAACTTTGTCTAGAAATTTCCCGAGAATCATTGAACTCATGGCTGATGCCGCAATTCACCCAAATTTCTCAGGAGAAGAATTTGATAAGGAAAAAGAGCGCTACATCGAGAGCCTAAGATCGGACGAAAAGAATGTGTCTGCAGTTGCTAATCGTGTAGAATCAGCTCTTGCCTACGGAACCACTCACCCAAATGGAGAGTTTTCGAGCATCGAGAGTATCGAGAAGGTAACTTTAGAAGACACTAAGGTATTTTATGAAGACTTTTTTGTTCCTGAAAATGCTTACCTAGTATTAATCGGCGATATCAATTTAAAAGATGCCAAGAAACTAGTAAAATCAAATTTTGGAAAATGGAAGGCGAAATCTCCTAAGCTAACTCCATTCGCAGAAGCTTCGAATCCTGAAGCTACAGAAATCGACTTCGTTGATATGCCAAACGCTGTACAATCTGAAATTATTGTACAAAACCTTATTGATCTTAAAATGAGTGATGAGGACTATATTCCTGCGCTTATTGCCAACCAAATTCTCGGAGGAGGAGCAGAAGGTAGACTCTTTTTAAATCTTAGAGAGGATAAAGGGTATACTTACGGGTCCTATTCAGGTATCGGTAGTAGCAAAGAAACAAAGGCGCGTTTTAGAGCAACTGCGCAAGTTCGAAATGCTGTTACAGACTCAGCTGTGGTTCAGATTCTAGAAGAAGTAAAACGAATCAGAGTAGAGCTTGTCAATGACGAAGACCTCAAAAACGCAAAAGAGAAATACAAAGGAAGTTTTGTACGTTCTCTAGAGCGTCCACAGACCGTAGCAAATTTTGCTCTCAACATCGAAACTCAAGGTCTAGACCAAGACTTCTATGAAACTTATTTAAGCCGAATTGACGCAGTTACAGCCGAAGAAGTAATGGCTGCTGCTAACAAATTCTTCGCTCTTAATAACCTCAGAATTGTAGTAGTAGGAAAGGGTGTTGAAGTAGCTGAGGCTTTAGAAAACATCAACTTCAATGGTACTCAGTTGAAGGTAAATTACTTTGATGCCTTTGCCAATTCGATCGAAAAACCAACATTTAGCAAGCCACTACCTACTGGGCTTACCGCTCAAAAGGTAATCGCAAACTACCTAGATAAAGTAGGCGGAACCGAAGCCATAGAAAGCGTTAGTTCATACGCTATTAAAGCTACGGCTACCATTCAAGGAATGACTCTTGAACTAGCAACATCTGCCAAAGGTGACAATTACACTCAAGAAATGAAGATGATGGGCAATGTCATGCAGCGCTCTGTGCTTACCGAAAGTGAGGCTTATCAAGAAATGCAGGGCCAGCGCATTCCAATGAGTGAAGAGGACCGCCAAAAAATGCAGCTAGAGACAGGAATTGTTGCTGAATTGGCTTGGGTAAACAATCCTGAAATTAAATTGACAGCTATAGAATCTGTGAATGGTTCTGATGCATACGTCGTTCAACTAACTGAAGATCGCTCGCTTTACTTTGACGTAAATACAGGGCTTAAAGTTCAAGAAATAGTCACTGTGGAAGCTGGAGGACAAACTATTACTCAAAAAGCCTCTTTCGGAGACTACAAGGAGATTAACGGAGTCCTTATTCCTCACAGTGTATCAAGAAATCTAGGGCCACAGACCTTAGACTTTCAAATTACTGAAATCACGATCAACTAAAATGAAAAAGATTGTAATTCTGCTATCCCTAATTACTAGCCTAGCCGTTTCATGTAAGGGTGAGCCTTCTAAATTGAACACAGAAACCAAAGCGATAAACCCTTACACTATGGAAGGAGTAATGGCGGTACACGATGAAGTAATGCCAAAAATGGGGCAAATAGCTAAACTATCTAGTGCATTAAAACCACTAGCTGATGCTTCTCCTGAGGGCCCTGAGGCAAAAGCGCTCGAGGATCTAAAAGTCGCTCATGAAGCCATGATGACCTGGATGAAAGAAATCGGAGATACTTTTACCCATGAAGAAATCATGAAAGGAACTGCTTTAAGTGATGAAAAGAAAGAGGCTCTTCGAATTGAGGCAGACAAAATTGCCGAGGTAAAAGACTTAATGCTAAAAAGTATTGCAAGCGCAGAGGCCTTGTTAAAGGAGTAACTAACGCCTTTCTGTACGGTATTATAGGGCTGCCTTTGGCAGCCCTATTTTTATTTGCTTAATTCTTCTATTATCAATGCTTTCAACCGTTAAGGTATACCCCTTGAAACGGATGATTTCTCCTCGTTTCGGGAATCCTTTAGTGATTTCAAGCACGAATCCAGCTAATGTTTCAGACTCTCCTTTGAACTCTTCAAACACATCAACATTACTTAATTCAGCGACACGATAGAAGTCCTTTAATGAGGTTTTTCCTTCAAAAACATAGGTGTAATCATCGATACGAGAATAAACTAGATCAATATCGTCATACTCATCACTTATATCTCCAACAATCTCTTCAATTACATCTTCTAGAGTAATCACACCAGAGGTTCCTCCATACTCATCTACTACAATTGCTAAGTGTGTTTTTTGATTCTGAAAATCTACCAGTAAATCATCTAACTTCTTATTCTCTGGCACGAAAAAAGGAGTGCGTACTAGTTTCTGCCACTCAAAATCATTTTCATCTAAGTGTGGTAATAAGTCTTTAATAAAGAGAACTCCTACAATCTTATCGATCGAATCCTCAAAAACAGGAACTCTTGAATATCCCTTTTCAGTTACCCGCTGCAAAACATCTGCAAAGTTCAAGTCATTTTTAAGTCCAAAAATATCAATACGTGGACGCATCACTTGACGGGTTTCAGTGTTTCCAAACGTGACAATTCCTTCAAGTAATTTCTTTTCTTCTGAGGTAGTATCTTCTTGTGATGCTAATTCAAGAGCTTGAGAGAGATGGTCCACACTTATCTGAGCGCGCTTATCAGCCAATTTATTTTCAAGTAAGTGACTCAATGATTGCAACGGTCGGCTTAAAGGACTGAAAAGCTTATCTAAGATCGAGAGTACCGGAGTCATTTTTAGCGATACGGTGACCGGATTTCTATTTGCATAGATCTTTGGTAAAATCTCTCCGAAGATCAGAATCAAAATAGTGGCGATAGCAATATCAAATAAGGTCTGTAAAGACAAGATTCCAAAGAGTAAAATTTCTGAACCCGAGAACCAAAAATCAGAAAGACTAGTAAAAAGTAAAACAATAGCAATATTCACCGCATTATTTGCAATAAGTATAGTAGCCAATAGACGCTTTGGTGTAGAAAGTAGCGCTAAGGCTTTTATGCCTTTTTGCCCTGGATCTTCTTTCAGTTGATTAATATCGGTTGCCGACAAACCAAATAGCGCAACTTCTGACCCTGAAATCAATGCAGAACTGATGAGTAAAAGCAAGAGTCCTATTAGAGAAAAAATTAGCTCAAGATTACCTAAAGAGGCAGACTCGTTAACAGCTAACACAGTTGAAATTAAATTACTGGATAGGGGGTCTGAGCTCATAATTTAGAACGGAAGATCGTCGTCTTCTGCAGGAGACATATTCGCCGAAGGGGCTACCGAAGGCTGAGCAGCTGATTGCTGCCCCGTTAATGATCCACCTTCTTTTGGAGGGCTAAGGAAAGTAAAGTCGGTTACATGCACCTCTGTACTGTAGCGCATTTGCCCACTTTCATCTTGCCATTGACGATTTTTCAATCGTCCCTCAACATAAATTTTATCACCTTTCTTCAAGTACTTCTCACAAATTTCTGCCGCTTTATTTCGCACGACTATATTATGCCACTCAGTGTTTGAAACCTTTTCACCGGTTTGTTTATTCGTATAGGTTTCATTGGTGGCTACCGGGAATCTACCGATACAATTTCCACCTTCGAAATAGTGCATTTTAACCTCATCTCCTAAATGACCGATGAGCATAACTTTGTTGAGTGTTCCTGACATAATATTAAAAGTACTAAATTTTGAATTGTTGAAGCAATCGCTCCATTAAAGTTGAGGTCGGATACTGATCAATTTCATCCATCGAAACTACTGGTTCAAATAGATCCTCTACCTCAACCCGATAGACCCTCACTTCGAGATACCTATGAGATAGTTTGTGAACCATTGGGTCCGCACTAAGCAAAGTCACCGATGCACTTTGCCCCAAGAAATACTCAATTTCATTTACAGTTAATTCGCGTGAAGAACTAGTTTCTATCATTGGAAACTCATATAATCCCGCCCAGATTCCATCGTTAGGTCGTTTCACAAATCGAGTATTTCTGTGTTGGTCTAGAAGCATGAGATAATGCAAATAGCGCTTTCTTACTTTTATTTTAGACAACTTGACCGGTAAATCACCTATTTTACTTGTAGCTAATGCCACGCAGCGGTCATTAAAAATACATCCCGAGCAATTAGGCTTCTTTGGAGTGCACTCCGTCGCTCCAAATTCCATAATTGCTTGATTAAAAAGATCTGGATTTTCGGAATCAATCAAGGAATCAGCCAATTCTTGAAATAACTTTTGACCACTCGATTTATTTATGGGCTCGTCGATACCAAAAACGCGTGACAATACCCTATAAACGTTACCATCTACAACTGCCTTTTTTTCTTTAAAAGCAAATGAAGCGATTGCTGCCGCCGTATAAGGCCCAATCCCTTTCAGTTTTAAAAGCTCTTTGTAGGTTTCTGGAAAACGTCCGCCATAATCTTTGCAGATGATTTCAGCTGTTTTTTTGAGGTTTCGAGCGCGTGAATAATAGCCTAAGCCTTGCCAAAGCTTTAAGACTTCCTCTTCATCCGCAACCGCGAGGTCTTTAATTGAAGGATATGCTGTCCGAAATTTTTCATAATAAGGAAGCCCTTGCGCCACGCGGGTCTGTTGAAGAATTACCTCAGATAGCCAAATGAGATATGGATCACGAGTATCCCTCCATGGAAGAGATCGCTTACTGATTAAATACCACTCGATAAGTGGAGCTGAAAAATATCGGTTATCTTCGCCCATCTGACATAGAAGCCTAAAATTTAGAGGCTTAAGGTTAAAAATGCATTTAATTCGTATATTTGCAAACCTTAAAAAATTATTAAAGATAACCAGCATATGACGAAAGCAGACATCGTAAGCAAAATCTCTGACAAATTAGGAATCGATAAAGGTGATGTACAAGCTACTGTAGAGTCTTTCATGGAGGAAGTGAAAGTATCTTTAGAAAGTGGAGACAATGTTTACTTAAGAGGTTTTGGTAGTTTTATTATCAAGACAAGAGCTGAAAAGACAGGTCGAAACATTTCGAAAAACACAACCATTAAAATTCCTGCACATAACGTACCCGCATTCAAACCTGCTAAGGTTTTTGTAGAAGGCGTAAAGAACGGTGTAGAAGTAAAATAAGTATTAATCGATAAATCAACCGCATTATGCCGAGTGGAAAGAAAAGAAAAAGACATAAGGTAGCGACTCATAAGCGCAAGAAGCGCAGAAGAGCTAATCGCCACAAGAAGAAATAAGTAAGCTCGGGCTCTGTCCCGAGTTGCTATCTTAAATCCATACGTTCATTGACATATTTGAATACCGCTGACAAGATATAACATGTCTTGTAGCACTATTATTAATTAGTGTACTAGTAGTACTAGTGCAATAAATATCGTAACCGTGAATAAAGAATTAATCATTCGAACACAAAACAACACGGTCGATTTTGCCTTATTAAAAGACGGGAAATTAGTTGAATTACACCGAGAAGAAGGAGATAACAGCTTCTCTGTAGGAGACATATTTCTCGCGAAAGTACGCAAGCCGGTTACCGGTTTAAATGCTGCCTTTGTAAATGTGGGTTATCAAAAAGATGCCTTTTTGCACTATCATGATTTAGGTCCAAGAATCGGATCTCTCATGAGTTTTACCAAGGGAGTATTAAGCAAAAAAATTACGGATTTCAGTTTGACAAACTATCCGATAGAAAAAGAAATAGATAAAGACGGTAGTATCAACGATGCTATTAAAGCTAACCAATCTATTCTAGTTCAGATTGTTAAAGAACCAATATCAACCAAAGGCCCTCGAATTAGTTCAGAACTATCGTTGGCAGGGAGATATGTAGTTATGGTTCCCTTCTCAGATAGAGTTTCAGTCTCCCAGAAGATCGAGAGTAAAAAAGAGAAGGATCGACTCAAGAGATTGGTGATGAGTATTAAACCTAAAGGTTTTGGTATCATTGTGAGAACTGTAGCCGAAGGTCAAAAAGTTGCCAGCTTAGACGCTGACATCCAACGCCTGATTGGAAAATGGAATACCTTATGTGCAAACGTTTCACAAGGGAACCATCCATCAAAAGTACTCACTGAAGTCAATCGCTCTTTGAGTTTTATTAGAGACGTCTTTAACGAAAGCTTTACTGGTATTCATGCCGACGATCCTGCTATGGTCGAAAGCATTAAAGATTACCTCACTGAAATATCACCCAAACACGAATCGATTGTAAAGCTTCACACAGGAGCCGTTCCAATCTATGAGAAATTTGGAATAGATCGGCAAATTAAAACATCATTAGGAAAGACCGCCTCTATGTCAAAAGGGGCGTACCTAGTGATTGAGCACACCGAAGCCATGCACGTTATCGATGTCAATAGTGGCAATCGATCAAACAAAGCAAATAATCAAGAAGACACTGCACTAGAAGTAAATCTCATTGCTGCTACAGAAGTTGCTAGGCAATTACGTCTACGCGATATGGGAGGGATTATCGTAGTTGACTTCATTGATATGGCTAAGAATGAGCATCGCAAACAACTCTATGATCACTTGCGTGAAGAGATGAGTGATGATCGTGCAAAGCACAAAATTTTACCGCCGACGAAGTTCGGTCTGATTCAAATCACGAGACAACGTGTAAGACCAGAGGTAAATATTAAGACCCGCGAAAAAGATCCGAATGAAAATGGAACTGTTGAAGCTCCAATCGTTTTGATCGACAAATTGAATTATGAAATTGAAAAGATTTTAAGCAAGAAAAATAACAAAGGAGGTATTTATTTAAACGTTCATCCGTTTATCGCAGCTTACCTTACTAAAGGGCTTAAGTCTATTCGTTTTCGTTGGTTCTTAAAGCACAAGAAGTGGATAAATATTATCCCTCGAGATGCTTACACCTACTTACACTACCGTTTCAAAAATAAACAAGGCAAAACGATACGTTTATAGAAAAAGCCCCCTCAATGAGGGGGCTTTTTTTTTGCAGCAAACCGAAGTATTTTTGAGGGGTGTACTATAAGCCAAAGACCACCTCATACACTGTAGACGAAGCAAAACAACGCATTGAAAACTATTGTGCGTATCGCGAGCGCTGTCATAGCGAAGTAGTTTCAAAGCTTGAAGCGATGGGTATGATTCCTGATGCTATCGAAAAGATCATTACTGATCTCATTCAGTCTAATTACCTTAATGAACAACGATTCGCCATTCAATTCACACTGGGAAAATTCAGAATCAAACATTGGGGGAAAAGACGAATCGAAAGAGAGTTGAAATTTAAAGGACTCAGCCCTTTTATTATAAAAAAAGCCATCCAAGCACTAGAAAAGGAAGATTATGAAGGTTGCTTTTACACGCTCTTTGATAAAAAATTAGATTCGTTCAGAGCTTTTGAAGGTCAAAAGCTTAAAAGCAAACTCATCCGTTATTTTCAGTATCGGGGCTGGGAAAACGAACTCATATTTAATCGAATAGAGCAGCTTTAGGCCCGATTTGTTCTAAGGTAGTATCTTGTCATCATGAGATTAGTCAGATTCATAGAGCGACATATATTGGCCACCTTAGTGAGTTTGAGTGTACTATTACGTTTTCCTTTTTTCTTTAGAGACTATATCGACAAGGACGAAAGCACCTTCATTCTTATGGGTCAAGCCTGGGTCGATGGATTTCTACCTTATACCTTGCTTTGGGACTTAAAACCACCACTAGTCTTTCTATACTTCGCTAAAATCATATACCTATTCGGCAAATCACTTCTCGCTATTCGCTTTTTTGGAGCGGTAATCGTAGGATTTAACGGATACATCCTGTACCGAATCGCACGAAATCACACCTCATCGCTTTACGCCTTAACACTTGGTGTATTTACAATTTATTTTCAATCCCTTTTCGGAAGCGTTCAGGGGGTTATGAGTGAGCACCTCGGTCTTTTCCCTGTATTACTTGGCAGCTATCTGCTCGTTGAAAAACACAGCTATTTCTGGGGGTCACTTCTATTCAGTTTCGGTTTATACTTTAAACTAAATATTGCCTACGGAATGCTATTAGCATATCCTTTTCTATTCGCACAGCGTCGAGCTGAACTGAAGCAGATGATCTCAGGGTGTTTTCTGGGGGGCACTATAGCCACGCTAATCACAGGAATTTGGTTTATCAATAATACTAGTCTCTTTATAGAATCTGTATTCTACGCCCCCTTGGCATACACAAAAGCAACAATTAGTCAACAACTAAAAACCTTTTTATCAATACTTCCTGCTTTTATTCTTCTTACCTGGCTATTTAAGAAATACCCCAAGCATCGATTTTACAGCCTTTTTACCGTAGGAGTTTTATTCAGCCTTATTCGACTTGGTAAGGTAAACGGACACTACCTTCTTCAAGTATATCCTTTTATGATTTTACTCGTAGGAATCCTTATATACGAGCTGAAGAGAAAGGTCTCGCCGAAAATGGTATTGATTCTATTAATGGTCATTCCCATTGAATCTTACAAGGAAACATGGGGCCTTTTAAAATATCATGATAACACTGGGTATTGGTACAATGGCGAAGGTCATGAGATCGCCCGATTTCTGAAAGCTCATAACCTAGATAAGAACACTGCATATTATACCGATTATCACATCGGATATTGGCTTACCAACAATCGCCCACTAACAAAGGTGGTGACTCACCCTAGTAATATAGAACGCCCTGAATTGTTCCCCTTCATGCGAGTAAATGATTCGATGCCAATAGCCGTATTAGAGGAATTATTAACCAACCAGAAACCTGAAATTATTATCACTAAATCGCGTAAAAATTTCAAGGATGCAGTATTAGAATCAAAACTTACTAGTACCCTAAAACAAAACTACCAACAGATAAAATCCGTTGGTAGTGCACTTATTTATAAAAGAAAATAGATTCTTAGTCTACGAGCAGAACTAGATTGTTTTGCTTCATCTCGACAGTACCGCTTTTGATAGCAAGAACTGTATCAGAACCTTTGGTAGTAAAGAGGTCTGCAAAAGAAGAAGGAACTTTCTTTACATCAAACCCTTTTAAACGAACCTCTCCTTCTTGTAAAATAGATACAATCGGTGCATGATTCTCAAGTAATTGAAATGACCCATCAACACCAGGTAGTGCAACCGCTGTTGCCTCTCCTTGATATAACTTAGCCTCAGGCGAGATGATTTCTAATTTCATAGATTTTTAAGCTTCAGCAAGCATTTTCTCTCCTGCCTCGATAGCTTCTTCAATCGATCCTTTAAGGTTGAAGGCAGCTTCAGGTAGGTGATCTAGCTCACCATCCATAATCATATTAAATCCTTTAATCGTTTCTTTGATATCTACAAGTACTCCAGGAATACCGGTAAACTGCTCAGCTACGTGGAAAGGCTGAGATAAGAAACGCTGAACACGTCGTGCTCTTGATACTGCAAGTTTATCTTCTTCAGAAAGCTCTTCCATACCAAGAATCGCAATAATATCTTGAAGCTCTTTATAACGCTGAAGAAGCTCCTTAACGCGTTGTGCACAGTTATAGTGCTCATCACCTAGAATATCAGCGGTAAGAATTCTCGAAGTAGAATCTA
Source organism: Bacteroidota bacterium (assembly GCA_003045935.1). Classification (GTDB taxonomy): domain Bacteria; phylum Bacteroidota; class Bacteroidia; order Flavobacteriales; family Flavobacteriaceae; genus UBA3478. The sequence continues at coordinate 13,497 of PZPI01000030.1, forward strand.
GCGGATCTACTGCAGGATAAATACCAAGCTCTGCAATCTTACGAGAAAGTACCGTAGTTGCGTCAAGGTGAGCAAAGGTTGTAGCAGGTGCAGGGTCAGTAAGGTCATCCGCAGGTACATAAACTGCCTGAACCGAAGTAATCGAACCATTTTTGGTTGAAGTAATACGCTCTTGCATCGCACCCATCTCAGTAGCAAGTGTAGGTTGGTAACCTACTGCCGATGGCATACGACCAAGAAGTGCAGATACCTCAGAACCTGCTTGAGTAAATCTAAAGATGTTATCTACGAAGAAAAGTACGTCTTTACCTTGACCATCTCCAGCCCCATCTCTAAAGTATTCGGCAATCGTTAGTCCTGAAAGAGCAACACGAGCACGTGCTCCAGGAGGCTCATTCATCTGTCCAAAAACAAAGGTAGCCTTAGACTCCTTCATCGCATTTTTATCCACTTTAGAAAGATCCCATCCGCCTTTCTCCATTTCTTCCATGAACTCTTCGCCATACTTGATAATTCCTGACTCAAGCATTTCACGAAGTAGGTCATTTCCTTCACGAGTACGTTCTCCTACACCGGCGAATACCGATAAACCACCGTGACCTTTGGCAATGTTGTTAATTAACTCCTGAATAAGTACGGTTTTACCTACACCCGCTCCACCGAAAAGACCAATCTTACCTCCTTTAGCATAAGGCTCGATTAAATCGATAACCTTGATACCTGTAAAAAGAACTTCTGTAGAAGTAGAAAGGTTTTCAAATGCAGGAGCCTCACGGTGAATTGGAAGACCTTTATCTCCAGTGCGCTCTAATTCAGTTAAGCCATCAATAGGCGCTCCAATTACATTAAATAAACGACCATAAACGTCGTCGCCGATTGGCATTTGAATAGGCGCTCCAGTAGCTACAACCGAAGTACCGCGGCTAAGACCGTCTGTAGAGTCCATAGAAATTGTACGAACGGTGTTTTCACCTACGTGCGATTGAACCTCTAAAACGAGTTCAGAACCATCAGATTTTGAAACAGATAGAGAATCATAAATCTTTGGAAGAGCAACACCTGCTTCGAATTCTACATCGATTACAGGTCCTACAACTTGTGAAATTTTTCCAGTTACTTGAGACATTACTAGAGCGTTATATGGCTAAAAGCCTGTTACTTAATTTGAGCGCAAATATACAGAGATTAGAGGAAGTAAAAAATATCTTATAAAAATAAAAGCGCCCCATTGAGGGGCGCTTTAAAAATTGATTATAGAAGGTTCTGATTAGAAGTTCACATTAAGTGAAGCATAGTATATAGAACCAATCATTCCGGTACCGATAGCAGTCATATAATCACCACCAGCGATGTTAGATCCTCCAAACTTAAGTATACTATTATACTCAGGTAATTTAAGGTTGATAGACGCATCAAGAACGTCGAAAGCAGGAACTTCTCCGTCAGCAAAAGATGCTTCCCAAGTATATGATCCTGAATAACGATAATTCACGTTAAATCCTAAGTTCTTAACTAACTCTCGATGACCAAAAGAAGCCTTGAAACGATCTCTCGGAGTATTTAGACCTACCTCAAAATCTGGGTAATCAGCTTCATTGAAGTCAAGTTCAGTCAATGTGTAACTAACTCCTAAGTCAAACCCAGCAATTCTAGTATCTAAACCTGCAACTAAACCATAAGATTTAACAGGAACATCAGTGTTTGAGTATGCTTGATAAACCTTGTAATCTCCATTTTGAAGTGCAAGTAATGACAGTGAGTTGTCACCAGCTTGACCGTATAATGGCACTACTTTAGTTTCAGCAGCATTGAAGTTCGTGTACTGATTCCAGTAAGCACTAACATCAAGAGTAATCGGACCAATCTGGCCACGATAACCTACCTCGTAAGCTTCAATTTCTTCAGCACCTACTAGTTCAGTGTCTTTCTTAACAGGAGCTCCTGCAAGAACCGAAGAAAGAGAGAATGAATTGGTGTAAGCTGAACGACCTGTAATTGTTGAAGTAGCAGGTAATCCTAGAGATTGAGCCTGAGCGCTAGTAGCGAAAGTTCTAACATCACGATCTAAGTTAGACTCAGCACCCCCTACAAGGATTGCTTGTCCTACATCAAGTCCAATGAAGAAATCTTGAGTAGTAGGGTTTCTGAAACCAGTCTGAGCCGAGAAACGAACGTTGTGATTTCTAGCTGAACCTAGAGTATATCCAAAAGAGATACGAGGAGAAACGAAACCATCTAAGAATTCGTTTTTGTCGTAACGAGCAGAAGCAGTTACTTTCAGACGCTCGTCAGCGAACTTCTTCTGAATCTGAGTATAAGCGCCGTATTCGTTGTACTTGATAGGCCCGTCTTTATCGGTAAAGATCGTACCGTTAGAGTTTAACTCATACTGACGGTAAGAACCTCCAACCTGTAAGTCTGCCCAGTTATTAATTAAATGAGCAAAGTTGTAGTTACCATTGATGTGTCTAAACTTGGTATTATCGATAAACTTCGCTCCTGTAGCGAAATCACCGTCTTGTTTCACCTTGGTGAATGCATTATTGAATTCTCCTGATCCTGGCAAGAAACGGTTTGTATTAGCCTGACCTTGTAAGTTGAAGGCACCATAGTTCGTAGCTGCACCAAATTGACCATAGAAATCTACCGGGTAATCCGCAGCTAATCGACCATTATTGTGAGCATCAACATCAGAACGGCCTAATTGCTTAGATATTAAGTAACCCGTTACGTAATCACCAAACCATTTAGTGTCTGCTGACTGTTGGCGGTTAATATTAATTGCCGCAAAGCGTGTATCATACGCATCACCCGAATCCTCTTCAGTTATATAAGCACGAACAAAGAAATGATCGTTTTTAACCTCTAATTTTTGTTGAGTCATCG
>PZPI01000136.1 GCA_003045935.1 Bacteroidota bacterium
GGATAAAATCATCGATCTCAATCATTGCTACCTACAAGGAGAACCTTCTGATCGTATACGCAACTTTTGCAAGGAAGAAGGGATTCGTCAAGAACTTGAATTTTTCAATCCACGTAACCGCAGCGGAGCTCTTCGCACCTTGATGATTCGAAATACCCTGGCTGGTGATTTAATGGTTCTTGTTCAATTTTATGAAGCTTCTAAAAATCAGATAGAACGCTATCTTTCGGCGATTGCTAATCAATTTCCTGAAATCACATCGCTTCTTTACGTAATCAATCAAAAAGGCAATGATACGCTCTACGATCAAGAAATTATTGTCTTTCAAGGTAAAGATCACATTGAGGAGACTATGGAATCATTGAGATTTAAGATAGACGCAAAGTCATTTTATCAGACCAATAGTGCACAAGCACTTCGATTATATGAAGTAGCTCGTGATTTTGCAGATCTCAGAGGTTATGAACTCGTATATGACCTTTATACAGGTACAGGTACCATTGCTCAATTTATTGCTCAAAAAGCCAAACATGTGGTGGGGGTTGAAGCCATTCCTGAGGCTATTGAAAAAGCCAACGAAAACGCAGTAATTAATAAAATCAACAATGTAACTTTTGAGGTTGGAGACATGAAAAATGTGTTTAACGATGAATTCGTCGAAAGGCACGGCAAAGCAGATATTGTCATCACTGACCCCCCAAGAGATGGAATGCATGGCGAAGTTGTAGCTCAACTATTAAAACTTGCTCCAGAAAAGATTGTCTATGTAAGTTGTAACTCAGCAACCCAAGCAAGAGATATAAAACTCCTATCTGAGCAGTATCGCGTAGTTCGTTCAAGAGCAGTAGATTTGTTTCCTCAAACGCACCACATTGAAAATGTAGTGTTGTTGATTAAAAACATAGAATGAAATTAAAGACTTACCTCCTTGCTCTTGCTGCACTGCTTATAAACTTGAGCTGTGAAAAGGATGATGTATGCGTTGAAAACGATTCCGTTTATGTAAATCTAGTTTTCTACAGTGCCGAGGATGGCAGTACAGCTAAATCGGTATCTGGATTTAGTCTTATAGATTTAAATGGTGATATTATTCAAAACTATGACAACAGCACGGTTGCAGCAATTGCGCTCGTGCTACCCACAAGTGAAACCAGCTACGACTTAATCTTACAAAAAAGAACCGAGGTGAATGGTATTACAATTAATACGAATGATACGTTGACCTTTGGCTATACCCCAAAGGCCACTTACGTCTCAAGAGCCTGTGGTTACATTCGCAGCTATATAGATTTAAGTACTTCTTCAACCAATAATTGGATTAGTGAGGTCATTGTAAATAACCCAGAAATCAATTCTAACAATGATGAGCATGTGGCTATCTTACATTAGCAAAAATGCTGTTGTTTGGATGATCATCCTTACATCTGGTTCGATTTATGCGCAAAAAGAGTATGGGATTAGAGCCGGGATTGATCTATCGAAATTAGTTCGCTCTGAACTTCAGAAAGACTACACCGGTTTTGAGATTTTTGGTGATTTAACCTTGAAAGACAAAACAAAAATTGCTGTTGAAATCGGATCAGAAACTTTCAATACCAATGAGGCTATCGATACGAATCTTTTATATAGCTATCAAGTTTCAGGAGAATATCTCAAACTAGGGGTAGACTGGGAGATTTATCAAAGAAAACCAGGAGAGAGAAACCAAATCACTGCAGGTGCAAGGTATGTCATTTCCTCTTTTGATATTAATCAAGGAACTACAAATTTCTACGATACAGCATGGGTTCAGCGTTATGGTGAATTCCCCAACTTTCGTCTTGAAGGGCCTTCTCATAATGGTCTTTCGGCGAGTTATCTCGAGGGAGTTCTCGGATTTAAAACTCATCTCACCAAACAACTTTATTTGGGGGGAAGCTTTCGGATGGGGTTTTTGGTTGGCCAAAAAGAACCTGAAAACTTCGATAATCTTTGGATCCCTGGATTTAATCGAGTTACAGATGGAGCCAGATTTGGATTTAGCTACAACTACGGTCTAAGCTATTACTTGCCTATAAAGAAAAATCGTTAAGCTTTAGAGGCCTTTCTCGAGCCCTCATAAAGTTCATAGTTGACTAGACGCGACTCTAACTTTCCATTGAACATTTTGATCTTTCTCGAAGGTCGAAGACCTACACTTTTTAAAGCCTCTATGTTGGCTGTAATAAACCATGCCTCACATCCCTGATATTCCTTTTTCAAGGTGTCTCCTATTTTACCATAAAAGACGTCTGCATCAATTGAAAGTCGTTCACCATAGGGCGGGTTGAAAACAACATGCAACGGAACATCTGAGGGACGATCTGCAAAAAAGAAATCAGAACGAACTACAGAGATATATTCTTCTAGTCCAGCTTTTTCGATATTTTCTTGTGCCTTTCGAACTGCGCTTGGGGCCTTATCAGAAGCATAAATATGTCCTCTAAATTCTCTGACCTTAGATAGACTAGAATTACGAATTACTTCAAACAGTTCAGCATCGAAATTCTTCCAATTCATAAATGAAAAAGTAGCTCGATTCAAACTGGGTGGAATATTACATGCGATCATTGCTGCCTCAATCGCTAAAGTTCCACTACCACACATTGGGTCGTAGAAATAGGTTTTACCCTCCCATCCGCTATGAAGGAGTATACCGGCAGCCAACACCTCGTTAATCGGAGCAATGTTTGTCTCGATACGATAACCTCTTTGATGTAAAGAGTTTCCTGAACTATCAAGAGAAATCGTCAACTGATCTCCCTGTAAATGTAATTGAATGCGTATATCAGGGTTTTCAGTGGTTACAGAAGGCCGCTTACCTTCTTTCTTCGAGAATTGATCGACAATAGCATCCTTAGCCTTTTGGGCAACAAAAAGAGAGTGATTAAAATGATCTGAAAACAGAGTCACATCTATGATGAAACTTTGATCTGCCGAAAACCACTTCGACCAATCAATGCGATCGATTGCACGATACAAATCAGTTTGATTTTTTACAGGAAAAAATCCTATAGGCATTAAAATTCTTAGAGCTGTTCTCAGCGAGAGATTCGCCTTGTACAAGAACCCTAGATCTCCTTCAAAAGAGACCGCGCGATTGATCGATTTAATATTTTTAGCTCCGAGTTTTCTCAATTCCTTTTCTAAAAGGGGCTCAAAGCCATAGAAGGTCTTTGCTAAAAAAGAGGTGTCTTGGTTCATTGTACTGGTTAAATGCTGTGCTAAATTAATCTATTTTTGCCCCATGACACTAACCATAGGTATTCCACTAGTCGCTGTCATCCTTGGCGCATTAATCACTGAATTCGGTGCTAATAAAGTATCAAAATTCAAACAGTTGCTATTAGGCTTTAGTGGGGCGTTCCTTCTCTCTATTACAATTATTGAACTATTACCTAATTTGTTTGAGCAGGGTTTAAATCGTCGACTGATCTCATTAATCATTCTTGGG
>PZPI01000031.1 GCA_003045935.1 Bacteroidota bacterium
TGTAGTTATCGATCCGGTAATTTTTGCCAAAGAATTGGAAAAGCTTGCTCCTTATGGTATGAATCTAGCCGATAAGCTTCTTATATCGAGAAAAGCACATTTAATTCTTCCGACCCATAGACTGCTAGACGCTGCTTCAGAGGCTGCCAAAGGAAGTAAGAAAATTGGATCAACTCTAAAAGGAATTGGCCCAACTTACATGGATAAAACAGGCCGTAATGGTATTAGAGTTGGAGATCTAGAATTTTCTGACTGGAAAGATCGCTATCGTCAACTTGCGGATAAGCATCTCCAAATGATTGAGAATTACCATGTAGCCCTAGATTTTGATTTAGACTCGCTTGAAAAGGAATTCTTTGCAGCCGTTGAAGTGCTTACCTCATTACCACTAATCGATAGCGAGCAATACTTCGCAGAAGCGCAAAAACAAGGAAAGAAAATCTTAGCAGAAGGAGCTCAAGGGTCTCTTTTAGACATCGATTTTGGCACCTATCCATTTGTAACCTCATCAAATACAACAGCGGCCGGAGCATGCACTGGTCTAGGAATTGCCCCCAATAAAATCGAAAATGTAATTGGTATTTTCAAGGCATATGCCACACGTGTAGGTAGTGGTCCGTTTCCGACTGAATTATTTGACGCTGATGGTGAAACCCTTGGTCGAGTTGGTAACGAATTCGGAGCGACTACAGGAAGGCCTAGAAGATGCGGATGGATCGATTTAGTTGCTTTGAAATACGCAATAACTATTAATGGGGTAACCGAACTTAATATGATGAAAGCCGACGTGTTGAGCGGCTTTGAGCAAATCAAAGTTTGTACCCATTACGAATACAATGGAGAAAAAATCGCACATATTCCGTTCGATATTGATGCGAAATACGTCCAACCAGTTTACGAGACTTTAGAAGGGTGGCACGAGGATTTAACAGGTATAAAAAGTGCGAGTGACCTTCCTATTGCGCTCAACCATTACATAGAATACCTTGAGAAACATCTTGAAGTGCCTATTACGGTGGTTTCAGTAGGACCAGATCGAACTCAGACTTTATTTAGAAAAGTATGAAAAGGATAGTGACACTCGGCCTAGCGCTTGTTTGTCACTTTGCAGTTGCTCAATCTGAAGAAACTGCAAAAATAGAGGTGCTCTATGGAGGATATTTCTCTAAATCAGAGGATAATTATCCAGGGGCTTCCATTTTTGAAAGAGATGAATCAGGACCCGTTCGATTCAGACACAAAGGAGCTTTGTTAGATTGTGATGTAGCCTACCTATATGCGGATGAGAATCGCCTCGAAGCTTATGGAAATATCGTATTCAATCAAGGAGATACGCTTATATTAAATTCTAAAGAATTAATATACAGTGGAATAACCAGGCTTGCCGAAGCCAAACAAAAAGTTCGTTTAACCAGCCCTACCTCTACCCTAACCACAGAAACGCTCTATTTTGATCGTAAGAATCAAGAGGCTTACTACCCTTCGTTCGGTAAGCTAATTGATGAAGAAAATACCTTGAAGAGTAATAAAGGAAGGTATCTTATCGAACAATCACTATACCGTTTCGAAGAATCAGTCACCTTAGAAAACGAAAAATTTAATCTTGTATCGGACCGCCTTGACTATCACACCGAAGATGAGGTTGCAGATTTTTTTGGTCCAACTACTATTACTGGTGAAGACTATACCTTCTATTTCGAACAAGGAAGTTATGACACCAAAAATGAGAAGGGTTATGGAAAAATAAACACCAAAATCAACTATGATTTAAGAAAGCTCTTCGGCGATTCTATCTATTTCAATCAATTAGAGAATTATGCCGCGGCGAGCGGTCAAGTAAGAGTTTTAGACTCGATTAATGAAAGTCGATTATCGGCTGCATTTGCTGAAATATTTAAAGCAAAAGACTCTCTTGTGGCTACAGGTGAGGCTATCATTGCAAAGAGAGTTGAAAACGATTCTTTGTACGTTCACGCCTCTTATCTGTTTGTTACAGGGCCAGATAAGGCAAGAGATCTTTTTGCTTATCCAAATGCTAGATTTTTCAAGACAGACTTCAGTGGAAAGAGTGACAGTATCGTAGTAACCAATGAAAAAGGTATTACCGAGCTTATTGGAAATCCCATTATTTGGAGTGGCGAAAGTCAACTTACAGGAAACTACATCTACTTTACAAATACCCCTGAAACCAATGCCCTTGACTCCTTATATGTTATAGAAAACGCATTCATTGCAACTCTTGACACGATCGCTCAAATAGGATATAACCAAGCGAAAGGAGTTAATCTACAAGGCAAATTCTTATCGAACGGATTAGAAAGTGCACTTCTCGACAAAAACGCCGAAGTTATCTATTACTTGTACGATGACAAGGGTGCTTTAATCGGAATTAATCAAACCACTTGTAGTGCCATTCGATTAAATTTTGAAGAAGGTGAAATCAGTAAAATCACCTTTCTTCGAAATCCTAATGGAACCCTTTACCCCTATGCTGATTTCCCAGAAGATCAAAAACTACTCGAAGGATTTCAATGGTTCGGGGAAGAACGAACTCGGGATCTAGAATCTTTTATTGAAAAAATTAAAGGTTTAAAGAAATGAGTCGTTTAAAGGAGTTTAAATCTTTATTAGCTCCCACCACCGAGCACCCTCTTGGTTTAGAGATTAAGAAAGCTAGAGGCAGCTACCTTTATGACATCAATGGCAAACGCTATTTAGATTTAGTAGCTGGTGTTTCCGCTGTAAGTGTAGGTCATGCCAATTCTAGAGTTAGAAGAGCCGTTAACCGACAAATGCGAAAGCATAGTCATGTTATGGTTTATGGAGAATTTATCCAAGAGGCTGTTCTAGACTATGCAAAGAAGTTAACGGATTCTCTTGAGCCTGAATTATCAAATTTATATCTAGTAAATTCAGGAACCGAAGCGGTTGAAGGGGCTATAAAGCTCGCTAAAGTCGTTACAGGAAGAACTCAAATTGTAGCGGCAAAACGAGCTTATCACGGTAACACTTACGGAAGTCTTAGTTTAATGGATTATAAAGAGCGTATTAATCCGTTCAGACCTCTACTCCCCGGGGTTAGCCATATCACTTTTAATAACGAAGAAGAGCTTAATAACATAACTTCTGAGACGGCTGCTATAATTTTAGAAACTATTCAAGGAGGAGCAGGCTTTATTGAACCTAAGAATGGATACCTTAAAAAAGTGAAAGCCCGTTGTGAGGAAATGGGAGCGCTACTAATACTTGATGAAATTCAACCAGGGTTTGGTAGAACAGGAGAACTTTTTGCTTATCGGCATTATGGTATTACCCCTGACATCCTAGTGATCGGAAAAGGAATGGCCGGTGGTTTACCCGTAGGAGCCTTCGTTAGTAGTAAGAAAAATATGAGCTTACTCGGTTACCAACCACGACTTGGTCATATCACTACCTTCGGAGGAAATGCTGTAATCGCAGCAGCAGCACTCGCAACATTAGAAGAAATCGAAACCAAAAAATATCAACGCAAAGCCGTACAGCACGAAGCCCTAATTAGAGCATCTTTGAAACATCCGCTTATCGAAGAAATTCGTGGTAAAGGTCTAATGTTAGCCCTAATTCTTAAGGATCCTGAAATCGCAAATCACTTAGTAATTGAGGGTATGAAGAAGGGTGTCATTTTGTTTTGGCTCTTGTATGAAAAAAGAGCGGTTCGTATCACCCCACCATTGAGTATATCGGAGAAAGAATTAAAAAAAGGTTGTGCAACAATCTTATCAGTACTTGATCGATACGCTTGTTAACTAAAGTGTTGATAATTCAATCTGTTTTTTAACCCCACCCCAAGAGGTATAGGTAAATTTAATATACCAACAAGCTATTATGGGCAACCCCAACGAACATCCTGAACAGGCCATACGAAAATTCGAGTCTATGCTTCAAACGGATGACGTTTATTTCTTTGATTCTGAAGACTTTGAAGAGATCATTCATCACTATTTAGGCGAAGGTAAGACCCTCTTGGCAAAGCGTGCTTTAGAGATGGGGAAAGCACAACACCCTCAGGCAATTGAACTCAAATTCTTAGAGATAGAAATTCTAGTTTCAGAGGACAAATTAGATCAAGCACAAATGCTCATCGAAGAAATAGAAGTCTTCGATCCGATGAACGAAGAGTTGTTTATTCAAAAAGCAAATATCTTATCGAAAAGCGATGATCACCAAGGCGCTATTGACATTCTCAATAAAGCCCTTAAGTTCTGTCCAGAGTCATTTGATGTACATTCTTTGTTGGGCCTAGAATACCTGTACTTAGACGCTTTTGAAGAAGCCATTCCTCACTTTGCTACCTGCTTAACTTTGGATTCCACCGATTATGCATCGATGTACAATTTAGTTTACTGCTATGAGTTTACTGAAGGTTACGAGGAGGCGATCACTTATTTAAACAATTATTTGGAACAAAATCCCTACAGTGAGGTCGCTTGGCATCAACTAGGTAAAATGTATGTCGCATTGGAGAAATTTCAAGAGGCATTAGCTGCTTTTGATTTTGCTGTTATCTCAGATGATCGTTTTAGTGGAGCCTATTATGAAAAGGGTTATGTACTTGAAAAACTGGGTAGATACAATGAAGCTATTGAAAATTACGAGTTCTGTTTCGAATGGGATGCTCCTACTCCGCAAGCATACTTAAGAATTGGGTATTGTCATCAAAAATTGGGCAATCACTCACTGGCAGAACAATACTTTTATAAGACCGTACATTTAGATCCTTTATTGGATAAAGGTTGGCTTGCCCTCACTAAACACTATTTTGTAGGCGGAGACCTTCTTAAGGCGCAAGAACACATCAACAAAGCGCTTAATATCGATGGAGAAAATGCTCTTTTTTGGAGAAGAGCAGCACACATTTATCACAGTTTAGGAGAAATCGAAAAGGCTGATTATGCTTTTGAACAAAGTATTGAATTAGGCAATTTCGAATTCAATAGTTACTTAAAGTGGATTAGTATTCAGCTCGAACAAAAAGATTATTCAAGAGCAATTGAATGTCTTTTGGAGGCAATGGAGCATCATCCAGAAGAGGCGGCGCTCTTATTTATTAAGTCAGGTATTCATGCCCTTCTAGATGAAAGAGATGAAGCTCAAAATACGCTATGCCAAGCAATGCGTTTAGATTCAACCGCTTCCGATTATTTTTATTTCTACTTTGAAGAAATGAGTGAACTCGATTGGCTTAAGTCCTATTTAGAAAAGAAGAAGCCCTCAGGCTCGGCTTAAAATACCTCAGTTCACAAAGCATAAGCTTATGAATTTTAAAAAATCACTTGCACTCTTTTTGAAAGGTATGGCTATGGGTGCTGCCGATGTGGTACCTGGAGTATCAGGCGGTACAATTGCTCTTATTACTGGCATCTATCCGAAACTTCTAGATGCAATTAGCAATATTAAACCTAGCCTCCTCAGTGAATTATCCAATAAGGGATTCGCCTTTGTTGCCGAAAAAATTCATTTAAAATTTCTAGTTACCTTGTTTACAGGGATTTTCGCAAGTGTATTAACCTTAGCAAAAGGTATTAGCTACCTATTAGAATTTCACCCTGTCCTGATCTGGAGTTTTTTTCTAGGGCTCATTCTAGGCAGTATTTTACTGATGGTGAAGCAGATAAAGGGTAAACGAAGTATAGTCATCATTGCTGGTTTATTAGGTATGTTGCTAGCTGCAGGTGTTGGGTTTTTACCTGTAGGAGAAGATACTTCGACACTTCCCTACCTTTTTCTTTCAGGTGCACTAGCTATTTGCGCGATGATCTTACCAGGTATTTCTGGATCATTCATACTAGTGATATTAGGGAGTTATGAACCTATTCTTCAAGCCGTTCATCAAAGAGATCTTAAGACCATTGCAGTGGTCGGAGCTGGAGCAATTATCGGATTACTTTCGTTCGCCCGAATTCTGAAATGGTTCTTTCATAGGTACCCTAATGCAACATTAGCATTAATGACCGGTTTTATAGCAGGGTCTATTCCTGCGGTCTGGCCATGGAAAGACAATGTAAGTGGCAGTTTGTATCAACCTAGTTTAGGTTCAGATAGTGATCAACTATTAATAGCCTTATTGCTGTCCCTCTTAGGACTATTATTAATCATAGGATTAGAAAAGGCTTCAAAGCTGGGGAACACGAACTAGATTGTAAAACCATACTGTTTTGAAAAAAGAACGTTCCTTATTTGATCTTATTGCACTAGTCTTCAAAGGAATGCTAATGGGTGCTGCGAATAAAGTACCGGGGATTTCAGGAGGAATTATCGCTTATGTAGGTGGGTTTTACGAAGAGTTTATCTATTCCCTAAGGCAATTTAATGGAAAGGCGGCTTCCCTGATGTTCAAAGGAGATGTGAAAAATTTCTTTCGACACGTCAATGGCAAGTTCCTCAGTTTATTAATACTGGGAATGTTAATCAGTTATTTCAGTATTGCACAAGCGCTAGATTACTTGATTACTCATTACGAAATATGGGTTTGGTCTTGTTTTTTCGGGATGATTTTAGGGTCTGTACATTTTATTGCAAAACAATTTGATAAATGGTCAACAAAAATTCTTTGGGGAATAGGATCGGGTGGAATCGTTGGTCTTATGCTAGCCTTTACCCCTCCAATCGCACCCAATGACCATTTGCTTTATGTATTTCTATGTGGTATAATTAGTGTTACTGGCATGACTCTACCCGGGCTTTCTGGTTCATTTCTTCTTATCCTACTAGGAAACTACGTATTATTATTGGTCGATTCAGTGAATGCGCTATATCTAAGTTTTAGTTATCTGATCAAAGGAAATTTTCAATTGCTTCAAGTACCTGAAAACATTCGACTTCTCAAAGTGTTAGCCGTATTTACATTTGGCTCCATTACCGGCCTAGTGTCTCTTTCTCACTTGCTGGTTTATGTTCTAAAGAAGTTTAGAAAGTTAACCACTTCAATTATTCTAGGCTTTATTATTGGTTCAATCCCCGTGGTTTGGCCATGGAAAAAGGTTATTTATAAACTTTCTGATACTGGACAGTATCTCGTCGATAGTAATGGTCACAAAATTATAAGTAATTATTCGAGATATTGGCCTGACTGGTTAACTTCAGAATCAATACTTGCCATGGTATTTATGGTGACCGGATTTCTTATTGTATATTCCATCGAATATTATGGAAGATACAAAAGCACTTAATTTTGGACTGATCGGGAGAAATATTGAGTACTCCTTTTCTAGGGCTTTTTTCAAAGAAAAGTTTGAGCATTTAAATCTCCCTCATCACTATCAAAACTTTGATCTTCAAAGTCTTGACGAACTAAAAAAAGTTTGGGAAACCAAGAACCTTAAGGGCTGTAATGTCACCATACCCTATAAACAAGAGATTATTACACATCTAGATTTCTTAAGCCCTGAAGCAGCTGAAATTGGGGCTGTAAATTGTATCCATATTAAAAATAATAAGCGTGTAGGATACAATACTGACGCATATGGTTTCTCAAACTCATTCAAACCCTTACTTAGAACTGAAGATCGAAATGCGATGGTTCTAGGAGCAAACGGAGGCGCTGCAAAAGCAGTGATTTACGCGTTAGAATCGATGAAAATCAAAGTCACCAAAATAGGAAGACAATCGAACAATGAAATCGATTACACCTATGATGAGTTGGGCAAAGAACTCATCGAAGACTATGAAATCATTATTAATTGTACTCCTCTCGGAACCCATCCCAATGTGGATCAAAAGCCAAACTTTCCATACCATCACCTAAATTCTAAGCACTACCTCTTTGATCTAGTTTATCGACCAGAAAAAACTGCTTTCCTCAAAGAAGGTGAGGCTCGCGGTAGTAGAATCTGTAATGGATCAATGATGCTAAAATGGCAAGCCGAAAAATCATGGGAAATATGGAATTACCTTTGAGTGCATAAGCAATTGTTTAACTTTGCTTTAGAACCTAAGAGAAACGGGCATGGAAAATCAGGATCAGTCTTCAGAAAAATCAACGTTAGCATTTGAGTTAATTGAGCTTAAACCAGATAGCTACACCCAACTAGAACTAGATAATCTAGTTGGAGAATTACAGCGTCTGTTAATAAACGCTCCTGTGGAGAAAATCGGAAAGCATGTTTCTCAAATTAAACGTGTGTTCGATATTAAACTTAAGGAGTTACAGGAAAAGGAAAAAGTAGCTTTTCTAGCGAATGGCGGAAACGAAATCGATTTTTACTTTCATTCGAAAAGCGCTAAAGACTTTCAAGAGCTTCATCGCGAATACAGGCAAAAGAAAGAAGCGTTTCGAGTCAACTTTGAAAGACAAATTCAACAGAACCTTCAAACGAAACAAGGAATTATCGAAGAAATCAAATCGCTAATCTCTACAGAAGAAAATATCAATACAACCTTCTCTCAATTTAGAGAATTGCAAAATAAATGGAGAGAAACTGGCCCTGTTCCAAAAACTGAAAACGATAATCTCTGGGCAAACTATCACCATCACGTAGAACGTTTTTATGATTTTCTAGACTTAAATCGTGAGTTTCGAGATAAAGACTTCAAACATAATTACGAGGAAAAGATTAAAATCGTAGAACGAGCAGAAGCCTTAATCAACGAGGCTAATTTTCAACAGGCTTACAATGAACTACAACAACTTCATCGTATTTGGAAAGAGGAACTTGGTCCTGTAAGCAAGGAACATCGTGCAGGTATATGGGAACGTTTTAGCAACGCAACCAAGGTAATGCACGATAAGAGACAAGAGTTTCAAAAGAAGAGAGATGAAGAAATTCAAACGCGACTCACCCAAAAAAAAGAACTTTTAGAGAATTTTAAACGTGAATTGGCTACTATTGCTAATTCACACCAAGGCATACAAGCTCAGTTTAAAAAGCTAGTTTCTATTAGAGAATCGTTTTACCAAATAGAAGGAGTACCCTATTCGCTTCAAAAATCATTAATAGCCGAACTAAAGAAACTATTTGGTCAATTTTCTAAGGCTAAAAACGATTTTTATAAAAGTCAGAAAAAAGACCAAAGAGATCGAATTACTCAAAAAAAGGAACTCATCGCAAAGGCAGAGTTACTAAAAGATTCAGATAATTTTGATGAAACAACCCCATTATTCATAGCCTTACAAAAAGACTGGAAAGCGATAGGACCGGTTCCTCGAAAGATTGGTGATCCACTCTGGAAAACCTTTAAATTGACTTGTAATTATTACTTCGACCGTTTACATGGCAATGCTAAGGTAGCTAAGCAGAAGCAAAGTCCTTTAGATAAGGTATTTAATGAACGTTCCCATTTGAAAAAACTAATGGAAGAGGTAATCGCCGAAATTCGTCAACTTGAAAACAACCTCGAGTTCTTCAATAGCGATGATACAAGCAACCCCCTTATTGCCTCTGTTCTGAAAAATATAGAAAAGAAGAAGTTAGAACTTGACAAATTACAAGGACAGCTTAAAAAACTCAATGTAGAACGCAACAAGCTTCAAAAAGAGCAAGATGAAGCTGCAGCAGCCGAAGAACAAAAAGAAGCCGAAGAAGAGAAATCTGAGGACTAATATTAACATAAAAAAGGGGCTCCATTCGGAGCCCCTTTTTTCGCATATAATCATTCTCTATTTCGCAATATTTACTGATCTAGTTTCACGTATAACAGTAACCTTTACTTGACCTGGATAAGTCATTTCGGTTTGAATTTTTTGCGAAAGCTCAAAAGATAGTTCTGCCGCTTTATCATCGCTTACTTTTTCACTGCCTACAATCACGCGTAACTCTCTACCCGCTTGAATAGCATAAGCCTTTTCAACACCTTTAAATCCTAACGCAGTATCTTCGAGATCTTTTAATCGTTGAATGTAACTGTCTAAGACTTGTCTTCTTGCACCTGGTCTTGCACCTGATATAGCATCACAAACTTGAATAATTGGAGACAGCAAACTCGTCATCTCAATTTCATCGTGGTGTGCACCAATAGCGTTACAAACTTCTTTATGCTCCCCATACTTTTCAGCCCATTGCATACCCAAAATCGCGTGTGGAGTTTCGATATCAACCTCAGCCATTGGAACCTTTCCAATATCATGAAGAAGACCAGCACGCTTAGCTAATTTCGGGTTTAGTCCCAATTCAGTAGCCATTACCCCACAAAGCTTGGCAACTTCTCTAGAGTGTTGTAATAGATTTTGACCGTAAGAGGAACGATACTTCATTCTTCCGACCGCCTTGATGAGTTCTGGGTGTAAGCCATGGATACCTAAGTCGATTACGGTACGTTTACCAATCTCAACAATCTCCTCATTAATCTGAGATTCTGTCTTCTTCACAACCTCTTCAATACGTGCTGGGTGAATCCGGCCATCAGTCACTAAACGGTGCAGCGACAATCGTGCAACCTCTCGACGTACACTGTCGAAACACGAAAGAATAATTGCCTCAGGAGTATCATCAACAATGATCTCAACTCCAGTAGCCGCCTCAATAGCACGGATATTTCTACCCTCTCTACCAATAATTCTTCCCTTCACGTCATCTGATTCAAGATTAAAAACAGAAACGCAATTTTCAACGGCTTCTTCGGTCCCAATTCGCTGGATCGTCTTAATTACAACTTTTCGTGCCTCTTGTTGAGCAGTCATCTTAGCTTCTTCAACAGCATTTTGAATAAATGCCATTGCATCAGTCTTAGCTTGATCCTTCAGTGAATTTACTAATTCGGCTTTAGCGTCATCTGCTGAAAGTCCCGAAATCACTTCGAGTTGCTTCACCTGGTTTTGGTGCATCTTTTCGATCTCTTGTTCTTTGCGCTCTATTCGCTCTATTCGACCTTCGATTTCCTTTAATTCTTTCTCTAACTGTTCGTTAAGCACTCTATTTTTCTTAAGGTCAGAGCCTACTTGTGATTCCTTATCACGAATACGTTTTTCAGCCTCGGCCATTTTTTTATCCTTAGCTAAAATGACTTTTTCATGTTCTGCTTTTAGTTCTAAGAATTTCTCCTTGGCTTGAAAAATCTTATCCTTTTTAATTTGTTCCGCATCCTTTTCAGCCTCCTTCAAAATTGATTTAGCCTCCTTTTGAGCACTAACTAGGGCTGCCGCTCCTTTGCGTTTTTGAAGTAATATGGTAATCGTATAACCGGCTAATAAGCCCGCTACCGCACCAATTATAATATTTATCATTGAATCCATGGTCTTAATTTATATTATTAAAAAACCCGCATTGAAGGTTTTGTACAAACTCCGTTAAGTACAAGTTTAGAGCTATCCTACTACTTGAAAATCTCGGACTCGCGAGCACGATCGTGCAATAAGTCATCACTCTTTAGAAATTAATCTTCGTTGAGTTTGTCAAAAAATAAACAATGCGGGTAATCTTACTCAGTTATCACTACTGATTCAATTCAGAATCAATGGTTTGTACAAGTAAATTTAGACGAGAAATACTGTCATTGATTTGTTGTTGAAGGCCTGATCGCTGATTTGAAGAATTAGCAAACTGTAAAGCGCACATGGCCAGTACATCTTGCTTATCACTAACTGCGTAGCTCTTCTCGAACTCCTTTACCATTTGCTGCACGCTATTAGCGGCCTGTCTTAAACCCTCTTCTTGCGAGGCAGCTATTGAAAGTGGATAAACCCGATCGGCAATAGAAACTTTTATTTTTTGCTTTTCGCTCATCCCACTTTTTGTATTAATCAAGCGTGTCTATACACGACTGTATTTCTTTGACTAGACGATCAATTTTATTTTCAACGTCTGTTTTGTCTAAAGGATTACCCTCATCACTTGCACCTCTTTTGGCTTCATTTAGTTTTTTCTGAGAAATCCCAAGGGCTTCTTCTTTGACAAGAAGAGTTCTTTTCAATTGCTCAATTTCTAACCTTAAAGCCTGATTTTCTGATCGCTGGTAGTTGAGACGCTCAATTAACAATTGAACTCTATCCTCAACCTCACCCAATGTTTCAAAAAAGGTATTCATAAAGTACAGGCGATTTTAACAAAGGTAATCAAGTATCGTTGGCAAAGCAATATATTTAACTTTGATTGGATTTGTATTTTTTGGTAATAACACCTTTATTCGTGAGTATGTCTCGAATTGTTTCAAAACTTCTACTTGTTTTTATTTTAACTATCTGTATTTCAGCATCTTATTCCCAAGATAGTTTACAATCGAATATTGAGTTGAATTTAAATGAACATCCGCCCTTAGAAATTCCATTACGTTATTCAGGAACCTACGGTGAATTAAGACCCAATCATTTTCATGCGGGTGTAGATCTAAAAACTCAAGGAAGAGAAGGATTTCCTGTGTACGCCGTCGAGGACGGATTTTTATCTCGAATTAAAGTAGAAACGGGGAGTTATGGCAAAGTGGTTTATCTAGATCATCCTAAATTAAATAAAACCACCGTTTACGCACACCTAAATCGATTTAGTCCTAAAATCCAAAATTACATTAAGGGTGAACAGTACCTTCACCAAACCTATGAGATACAACGTTATTTAAGACCCACTCAAATTACCGTTAAAAAAGGAGAAATTATCGGTTACTCGGGAAATACTGGAAATTCGTTTGGGCCTCACCTGCATTTTGAAGTACGCGATAGAGAATCAGAGGAACCGATGAATCCTCTTCAATTTGGCTTAGAAGCTAAAGACAACGATCCTCCTACTATTCAAGGATTATATCTGTATGAGTCTGAAGAACCACAAGTAGTGACCACCTTTGAAAATCGAACGATGATCGCTCTGAAAACCGTTAAAGAACGAATCCAATATTCGGCAACAGATACGATTAGCGTTCAGGGGTATTACAGTTTTGGAATACAATCATTCGACAGACTTGACCTATCTGCAAATAAGAATGGATGGTATCGATTAGAGTTAAAGCGTAACGATAGTCTCATTTCTGAACTAACTATTGATCGATTTAATTTCACTGAAAACCCATTGATCAACAGAAGTATTGATTATCACTTCTATGAGACTTCAAATAATCGCGTACTCTTGACAACGAAAGAAGCGAGTAACCCGCTTGGTTTTTTTAAAAATAGTCCATCAACCGAGCTTTTTAAGGCAGAGGTAGGAAAAATAGATTATTGGAAACTAACGCTCAGTGATTACTCCGGAAATACCTCAAGTATTGATTGGACTACAAAGGGAGTTGAAGGAGTGAAGAAATTGACCATACCCTTCGGCAATTCGACGATTAATCAAACTGTGAATAATCAATTTTTAGAAGCTCAACTGATTGCTATTGAGAATAGTATCTATAGTATGGAAGGTCTAGATTTCCAATTAACTGGAGACACGCTATCCATTGAACCTAAGGAGGTGCTGGTTCGAAATCCATTATTGCTTCAAATAATTCCAAAAGAAATCAAACAAAAACCGAGCTGGGTCAGTTATGCCTTCTTTGGTCAAATTGGTAAAAAAGAAACCAAATTTATTCGCAAAGTCGAATCAGACACGCTTTCAGTTACCCTTCGTAATACTGGAGACTTCCATTTCGCCTATGACTCTATCGCTCCAGTAGTCACCCCTAGAAACTTCAGCTCAGGCCAAGCGATTAATGGTTACCGCTATCTTGAAATCGAAGCAGAAGACAAGGAGACCGGAATTAAGAGTTTCGAAGGATATCTCGATGGACAATGGGTTCTATTCGAACATGAACCTAAACAGAATCGCTTTACCTTTGACACATCGGACATTTTATTAATACCAGGAGTTCACACGCTCGAATTTGAAGTTGAGGATCTCTTGGGAAATAAGGCTAAAAAAACATTCAGTCTTACCATTAACTAATATGAAAAAATCGCTTTTAGTCCTCTTAATTACCTTATTCACTTCAAACCTTATTGTGGGGCAGAAAAGCAGTTTTATACATCCTGACTTTAAAAGTATTACCGAGTCCCATAAAGTAATCGCTGTAGTTCCATTTGACATTGATTTAGACTTATCTCTATCTGAATTAAAACGAAGACAACTTTCTGAAGAAGAGGGGGCTAGTTTACAAAAAGAATTAACCTATTACATCGAGAGCCAAATCGACGGTTTGAATGTGACGATTCAACCTTACGAAGAAACTTTAGCAAATATGCGTTCTTCTGGTATTGACTATAGAAGTTCACTTTTAATGGAATCAAAGGACTTAGCAAGTAAACTAAAGGTCGATGCCGTCATTCGAGGAAGCCTCTCTATTAGTGTTTTATTATCAGAAGGGATAGAAAATCAGTTTTCTTGGATCGATTTATGGGTACTCTCCCCTTCTTTTGGTCGAATTACATTAAAACTGGTCGACGGTCAATCTTCAAAATTACTGTGGCGGCACGAAAAGGTTATCGATAGAACCACTGGGAAAAATACTCGTGAACTCGTTGAGAAAATGATGAAGCAAATTGCAAGAAATTTTCCCTATGCCAAATAGCTGGCTAAAGTATCAATTGCGTAATCCACCTCTTCTACGGTGTTGTAGATAGAGAACGAAAAACGTAAAGACGGGAAATTATCGGCGGCTATCGCACGAAGTACATGAGAACCAGTATTACTGCCAGACTGACAAGCACTACCCTGAGAACAAGCAATACCTTTTAAATCTAGATGAAAAAGAAGTAAGGTTGCTTTATCACCAGTAATCGGAAGTCTTAAATTCACAAGGGTATAGGTACTGCGGTCAAGATTTCCACATCCTCCATTTAGAGTTGCTTCTGGAAGACGCGACTTCACCCCGTCAATAAATCTCTTTTTTAAGGACAGAACATATTCTTTCTCTTCAGCCAAATTTTGATAAGCCAAAGCGAAGGCTCTTTCCATACCTAAAATATTGTGAACACTTTCAGTGCCTGCTCGAAATCCCTTTTCTTGACCCCCACCTACTATTAACGATTTTAGATGAACATCCGCGCGTATAAACAAGAATCCGATCCCCTTCGGGCCATGAAACTTATGTGCTGCAGCGCATATAAAATGTACAGGTGTTTTGGATAAGTCCCAATGGTAATGTCCGACCGACTGAACAGTATCCGAGTGAAAAAGGGCTTGATGGGTTTTACATAACTCAGCAACCTTTTCTACCTCCAATACATTCCCGATTTCATTATTCACATGCATCAAACTCACCAGAGTTTTAGGTGCACTTTCACGAGATAGTTTATTTTCTAAATCTTTGATGTCAATGAAGCCTTGCTCGTCGATATCGACTAATTCAAGTGCTATCCCATATTCCTCAGCCACCGCTTCTGAAGCATGTAAAACCGCATGATGCTCAATCGATGAAGTAATGATTCTCTTTACACCTAAATCTCTAACGGCACAACGAAGAACCAAATTATCCGCCTCTGTCCCACCAGAAGTAAAATAAATTTCACTTGGCTTTGCCCCTAAAGTGGTTGCGATTGACTTTCTAGCCTTTTCAATTAAAGCTTTTGCCGATCTTCCAAATGAATGGGTAGATGAAGGGTTACCAAATTGCTCACTAAGGGATTCAGAAATGGTAGTTACAACCTCAGGCCGTAGTGCGGTAGTTGCAGCATTATCAAAATAAACTGGAGTCATTTATCAAAGGTACGTTTTCACTTAAGAAAATAGACTTTAAATCGCCTGTTCAGAGTAGAATTTAATGCGAAATAAACGAATTTCTTCTTCTTCAAAATCTTCTTCTAATTCAGCGATGGCATCTTCAAGACTATTAGAGCTAGCCTCAATGAAATAATCGTGTAGTTCTTCTTGAGAGTCATCATCTAACAATTCGTCAACCCAATAACCAATATCGAGCTTAGTACCACTAAATACAATTTGTTCCATAGTTTGGAGCAATTCTTCCTGGGTAATTCCTTTTGAAGAGGCAATATCGTCAAAAGCCAACTTTCGATCTACGCTTTGTATGATATAGAGCTTCAAGCCCGAATTTGAACCTGCAGATTTCACAACGAGCTCATCAGGTTTAATGATATCGTTTTCCTCCACATAATTGGCTATAAAATTCACAAACGGCTGACCGTATCGTTTAGCTTTGGCATCTCCCACCCCATGTATTTGTCCTAATTCTTCTAAAGTGGTTGGATATTTGAGTGACATATCTTCAAGTGAAGGATCTTGGAGAATGATATACGGTGGCACCCCATGCTTATCAGCTTCTTTTTTTCTGAGTGCTTTAAGTAACGACAGCAATTGATCGTCTGCACCTACACCTTTTGATTTCTCCTGATTGATCTCAGCTACTTCTTTATCATAATCACGATCAAGGA
>PZPI01000137.1 GCA_003045935.1 Bacteroidota bacterium
CAATCTGTATCTGATATTTTCCTTGAGCACTTACCGAAAGGGTCTTGTCATTTTCATAATTCGGGAACTGAGTATACGCATCGAAAACATTCGCAGAGCTCATAAATATAATTTGAGCTTTATGACTGCTTAGCCATTCAATAATATGCTTATGGGCTAATACTAAATAAGCGTAAGGGCCTCTAAGTAGTGATATTATTTGGGTGGGCTTGATGTCGTTGAGAATAGAAACAATGTCGTCTTCACTCACATCATAGGCAAAGAATCGATGATTATTCTCAAATTCTTGATGATGACAAAAGGTAGCGTAGGTATCGATGAAAGGACTTAATTCTTTGTAGAGTTTCTGGCCGATGAAGCCACTACCCCCTAGAATTAATATCCGATGTTTATTCATTAAGCCTTGTAAAAGGGTAGTTTAACTACTTCAGCCTTTAAAGATTTGTTGCGTACTTGAATAAATATTTTGGAACCAGCAACTGCCTTTTCAGTGGTTACATAGCCAAGACCAATACCATATCCTAAAGAAGGAGAACTGGTGCCTGAAGTTACTCGCCCGATCCCTATGCCTTCTTCATCACAGATTTCATAGTCGTGTCTTGGAATTCCTTTGTCAATCATCTTAAAACCGACCAATCGATTAGCTAACCCTTGTTCTTTGTCTTTCTCGATCTTCGCTTTATTGATGAATTCATGATTGAATTTAGTTACCCAGCCTAGACCTGCTTCGATTGGATGTGTAGTTTCATCAATATCATTGCCATAGAGACAGTATCCCATTTCTAAACGCAAAGTATCTCTAGCGGCAAGCCCTATCGGTTTAATCCCTGCATCTATGATCAGGTCCCAGAGTGCATTGATTGTATCATTTTTACAATAGATCTCAAAACCTCCCGACCCCGTATAACCAGTCGCTGAGATAATCAGATCATTGATACCTGAAAGAGACCCCTCTATAAAGTGATAAAAGGGGACACTGCTAAGGTCATATGAGGTAAAGGATTGTAGTATTTCAGCTGCCTTTGGTCCTTGAACTGCAAGAAGTGAATAGTGGTCAGACTCATTTCGAAGTAATGCACCAATAGATTCATTTTCTTTACGAATATGAGCCCAGTCTTTTTCAATATTAGAGGCATTCACTACTAGCATGAATTTCTCTTCATCTATTTTATAAACGATTAAATCGTCAACAATTCCATCATTGTAATTCGGAAAGTAGTTGTACTGTGCGGCACCAATTTTGAGCTTTGCAGTATCGTTACTACATACTCGATTTAGTAATTCTTGGGCCTTTGGACCTTCGATAAAAAATTCGCCCATATGAGATACATCAAATACACCAGCATTTTCTCTTACTGCTTTGTGTTCTAATTGAATACCCTCATAAGAAACCGGCATTTGAAATCCGGCGAATTCAACCATTTTGGCACCTAAGGCCACATGCTTGTCGTAAAGTGCAGTTCTCTTCATCACTAAATTTTGTCTAAAATTAGCGATTAATTACTGCTTAATAAGTCTTTGAGATCAGTATATGATTCTATTTTTTTTGAAACTTTTTGCAGAGAACGCAGTCGCTTTACACTCTCGGGCGCTACCACATCTATATCGATAGCCTTTTTTACCGCTCCATCGAACTTCACAGGATGAGCGGTTTCAAGAAAAATACCGACTTCTGAAGAAGAATCGATAGGGGCAGCTTCTAAGCCTAAGTAGCCAATAGCCCCATGGGGGTCTGCGACATATCCGTACTCCTTGAAAAGATGTTTCATTGCTTCAAGTGTTTGGGAATCGTCAAAACGGTATGCCTTAATAACGCGCTCTAGTTCTTGTTTTTTAAATAATTCTTCGATTCGTATAAAGTTAGAAGGATCACTAACATCCATTGCGTTAGAGAGGGTAGGAGTGGTAGGTTTAGGTGCGTAGACCTTGCTGTTTAAATAGCGAACTACGGTATCATTAACATTAGTTGCAGCGATAAAACGCTCAAGGGGTAAACCGATTTCCTTAGCCATCATCCCGGCGCAAATATTTCCAAAATTTCCCGAAGGAACTGAAAATACAGGTGTTCGCTGATCTCCAAGCTTTCTTAAGTTTTGATAGGCGGCAAAATAATAAAGCATTTGTGGTAACCAGCGCGCCACGTTAATACTGTTTGCAGAGGTAAGTCTTCTGTGGCTGATTAGATCCTTATCAACAAAAGCAGATTTTACATAAGACTGACAATCGTCAAAACTTCCTTTAACTTCAAGTGCGGTGATGTTTTGACCTAAAGTGGTCATTTGAAGTTCCTGTACCTCACTTATTTTTCCTTCAGGAAATAATATAACCACATCGATACCTTCAACACCCAGAAATCCGTTGGCAACAGCACCGCCAGTATCTCCTGAGGTCGCTACAAGAACCGTAGTTTTGGTACTCCAGTTTTTTTGCCCCGAGAATTTACCTAGACACTGCGCCATAAATCGAGCACCGACATCCTTGAATGCTAGAGTAGGGCCATGAAATAATTCTAATGTATAGTGGGAACCAATTTCTACTAACGGAAATTCAAAGTCCAAGGTATTTTCTAGAATTAATCTTAGCTCTTCTTTAGTGAGATCAGGCGAAGTAAAGGGGGTCATTGCCTCTATCGCTAATTCAATGAGGGGAATATCCGCGATGTTTTTTAAAAGATCGACTGAAAATTGAGGAATTCGCTCTGGAAAATAGAGTGATCGGTCGGGTGCGATTCCTTGTATAACAGCGTCACTAAAAGAAGTGACGATTGAACGTGAACCTAAATTATAGTAGTTCATGAACTCCCTTTTTATCTACGCTGCCAGAATATAGGTGGTAGTCATGTTCTTTTTTCGTTAAGAGCTTATCAAAGGATTCTTTTACTGCCATAGCGGTTTGATTACTTTCACACAAGGCAAATACCGAGGGTCCTGATCCAGAGATCCCAAAAATTAAAGCCCCATTAGCCACTGCCAATTCTTTCAATTCATCAAAGTGAGGAATTTGTGATTTTCGGTGAGTCTCTACCACAAAGTCTTGTGCGCAAAATGCAAGTAAATCTTTGTCGTTTTTGAATAAAGCAGCGGTAAAACCTCCAAGATTACTCCATTGTTTGATCGCTGTCTCTAGAGAGATTTCTTGGGGTATTACGGTTCTTGAAGCAGAGGTTTTAATCTCGATCTGTTGATGCGCAACTACGTAATGTAGATCTAAATTGGTTTCTAGACTTACTGCCAAATGATCTTCTTGAGTGACCACCAAGCAAAATCCTCCTAAA
>PZPI01000138.1 GCA_003045935.1 Bacteroidota bacterium
ACCCTTGTTTTTAGTAGGATTGATTCTCCTTCTTTAAACGTACTATTATCGTTTGGTGAAACGAAGGTAATTGCGGGTGGTTGATTACCCGTATTATTAACTGCGAGAATAACTTCGTCATAGTCAGTAGCAACAGAGGAGCTCGCTTCAAGTCTAAATTTATATACCCCTTTCTGAAGATTACTCACCGTTGTGCTTACTAGGTTTTCATTTTCGAAATTCACTAATGTAGGACCGTAGATTTGAGTCCACTGGTAGTCAACCGCTCCCGTAGAAGTCGTATTTGAACCATCTAAAACTGCCGTAGTCTCGGGGAGTATTATTGATCGATTTTCACCAGCATCTGCAACGATAAAGTCGTAATCTAGATCTCGATCATAAGAAAATTCCATTTTACCCAGGTTAAACTCGCCGTATTCAAACTCTAATCGTAAGACATGGTCGCCTTCAACAAAGGGTAAGTTAGAGACTTCGGCGGTTCTAAATGTGCTCCAATTAGTAGTGCTCGTCGAAGAGACATTAATTGGATTAGAGATCACCTTGCCATCGAGAAGAAGTCTGAAAGGTCCTCCCCCATTTGAATTACCACTGGCATATCTAAAACTTAGGTTATAGTAACCCGACTGTTGAACATCTATGGTATACTCGAGCCATTCGCCTGAATCAATCCATCCGACAATTGCACCTTCATTAGTATTGAGTTCAGAATCGACATACTCATCGGCGCGGTAGTCTCCATTATTTCCATTCGAGAGATCAAGGTAGCTAATGTTTTGACCGTTACCCCCTTCGAATTCGTCATAATTACCGGCCTGAATAATTCCGGGGACTTGGTTAATCTCACCTTGATAAGGAGTCTGTTCTCCTACCCTAATTTCTAACGGATTCGACAATTCATATTGCGAACCCACATACATTCGGGCATAATAAGTGTGTCGACCTAGCGAAAGTTCATTGGTTTTATATTCATAAGGAGCAGTGTCATCAATAAATAGTAATTCTCCGTTCGAATAAAATTCAACCTTTGAAAGGTTCTGATTCTGAGTCGTTAATCGAAGATCTACCGTACTATTAGCATAGGCACTTTCAAAGTCAGTGGTAAGTTCGCCTGATACAGCTACATCTTCACTGGTTGTCATCTCACCCGGTGCAGCGATTAATTCATAGCCATCTGAAAAAGTTACCGTAATGGGATCTGAGCCATAATTATGAGCGATATAGATGACTTTAGAATCCTTTTCAAAAGCCATAGCGATCGGATGACTTGCGGTTATATCAGGCCTAACCTTTCCTATCGCATTTGCTGAGTGAAGCCAATAATAGGTTTGGGCATCAGAGATACCGAATTTCAAATTTCTATTGGGTGATAACTCATAAAGTTCTAAAGCCTTTTGAGGATCACTCATTGATAAGAACTTCCAGAACGTATCGTACCACAAATTTGGATTGGTTGAATTCGGATTGAGAATATCTGTGTTACTCTCAATCTCGCTCCAAAGTTTAGCTACATAATTTTGGTTCGATGCCAAGTAATACGACCCTCCGTGAATCGGATACATCTCAATGCCATAAGAAGCCGTAATATCAGCGGTCCAAAACGTACCATTATCATACGAGTTACCCCAAACCCTAGAAACCAAAGAATAATTCTGAGAAGAAGAGAAGTTTCTCTCATTTACATCAAACCAATACTCATCAATAGCAGTCTTTTCGGTCATATAAAGAAAGATTCCTAAGTCTCTAATCTCTTTATTCCCCGATATACTTCCGTAATGAATTAAGGATGAGTTGAATTGCATACTTTCTGAGGTAGACTCTTGATCGTTTCCCTGCGGAAAACTAGCAAAACCGTTTGCCCAAGAATGCCCGGCAAAAGGACTAAAATTTCTTAAAAAGGGAAACATTGCATCGTTTCGGTCGGCAGTTGCAGCATCGCGAACTAGTAATTCAATCATACCTCCCCACTGAGATAACCAACCAGGCTCAAATTGCTCAACAAAAGACGCCGCATGAATAAAATATCCCCAATGAAAATGGTGATCGTTAATATTTGAGTCTTGTCCGTGGCCTGCCGGATATCCAATCAAACTAGTCCATTGAGACTGATAGTAAAACATAAATGCCACTTCTCCCGAATTATAACTCAGCCAATCTTCAAGCCTTTCTTTAACGGTTACTAATAACTTATCTCTAGCCTCATATAAACCAATCTCATGTGCAATTCTAGCGGTTTGAACTAAGCGATTCATCAATTGTCCTTCATTATACGAATCAGTCCAAAGGTCAAGTCCGCTATTTTCTAAATCTTGAACCTTACTAACCAGTTCACCGATATCAAAAGAATCGCTGTATTGCACAAGATTGGGTAAGGTTGGCAAAATTCCAGTAAAGTAGTGTTCTAAAGAAAAAGTATTCCCCTTCAATATTTTCATTTCGCCCCTAACCGTAGAGTAGCTCGGGCCATTGGGAGTACTACTAGTACTTGAAAGGTGTGCCCAATGATGAGGTAGCAGGCCTTGGTAAAACTGAGTTGTTGTACCTTCTTTTACCTCAGAAGTAATGGTATAGGTTGAACTTAGCTTAGCATTTGATTCATTATAAGACCATGAAACTTGGGTGTCGGTCGGAAACACAAACGCATAAGGCTCCATTTCATCTATCGCTGCCTGAAGATTGGTGTTACTTTGAGGGATCATAGACAATGACCAGTAATTCTTACCATTCAGTGAAGAATTATAAACAGAACCATTTTTTGTCCAAGTACTACCCGAGGGAGCAAAAACGACAAAATCTGCTCCATGGCTAGCGTTCTCGATGATCAGTTTGTTATTCTGTATAGTGGCATCTCCACTATTCACTTTAATCGAAACCTCCTCTTGTTCACTCTTCTCAAAATAAAGAAAAGGCATCCCAACCCCAGAAGTCACTGAAAGGTTCTTATCACCCGAGGTCCAATCCATAGTAACCGTCCAATCGGTATGATCAGACACGGTAACCTTATTTGTAGACAAACCCGATAGACCCACTTCAATAGGCGCAGAGTCGCCAATTACCCCCCAAGGTATATATGATACGATTAAACCCGTATCCATCGTCTTCATGGTGAAAGGGTAGTTAAACAAATTATCTGCATTCCCTTGCTTAACCAGTTTCGACCACCAATCATTGGTCGGTATGGGTTTATTGGCCGCTACCCCAGATACATAAGGGGTTCCTGACGGATATCCATTACGACCCGCAGCATCAGTTCCAGGAAAGCTTGTA
>PZPI01000032.1:0-12056 GCA_003045935.1 Bacteroidota bacterium
CGCTTGATCGATAACTGCGGCAAGTTTGTCAAAGGCGCCCTCGTGAATAACGGCAGTTACAAATCGACTCATATCTTCGGGACTTCCTGGATCGCCAATATTTTCAATATCTGCCTTAACATAACCTAAAATCTCTTCTGCCTTTGATTGAGGTAAATAAACCCTTGAAGCGGCACTACATTTTTGACCTTGGAATTCAAAAGCTCCACGGATAATTGCTGTAGCAACTTGTTTTGCGTTGGCCGAAGGATGGACAATGATAAAATCCTTTCCTCCAGTCTCTCCGACGATTCTAGGATAGGTTTTATACTTTTCTATATTGGATCCAATCTGTTTCCAAAGTGACTTGAAAACAAAGGTTGAACCTGTAAAGTGAAGGCCTGCAAAATCAGGAGACGATACTACTTTATCAGTCACCATTACCGGATCTCCAGTGATCATATTAATGACCCCGTTCGGGAGACCAGCTTCTTTGAAAATTTCAACAATTACTCTTGCCGAAAAAATCTGTGCGTCACTAGGTTTCCAAACAACAGTATTACCCATCATCGCTGGGGCAGCGGGTAAGTTACCTGCGATTGCCGTAAAGTTGAAGGGACTAATAGCGTATACAAAACCTTCTAATGGTCTGAACTCAAGGCGATTCCAAATACCTTCACTTGACTCAGGTTGTTCATTGTAAATTTCGGTCATGAAGTATACATTGAAGCGCAAGAAATCGGCAAATTCGCAAGCAGCATCAATTTCTGCTTGGTGAACCGTTTTTGACTGAGCTAACATAGTAGCCGCATTAATTCTGGCTCGGTAGGGTCCTGCAATTAAATCAGCAGCTTTTAGGAAAATAGAAGCGCGTTGCTCCCAGGGTAGTGATGACCATTTAGCTTTTGCAGATAACGCTTCAGCAATGGCTAGTTCTACATGCTTAGGTTCAGCGTAATAATAAGAACCGATTTGGTGCTGGTGATCATGTGGCGGATACAATCCTCTCTTGTCACTGGTGCGAATTTCTTCCTTACCGATATACATTGGAATATCGGCATGACCATTATACTGTTCTTTGTAAGAAGCTAAAACTTCCTCTCTTTCTTTTGTTCCTTTTGCGTAGCTAAGCACTGGCTCATTGACGGGCAGTGGAACTTGAAAAATAGCATTACTCATAAGGGCAATTTTTAGGTTAATTCTCTGCGTTGTTAACAAAGGTACTTTAATTATAAGTTTTTCTTCTTTGAGGTTTGCCTTAAGTATGCTTTTAGCTGTATTTTTGCAACCAAATATTAACGGCCTTAAAGATATGTCTCAAGACATCAAAATCAAGAAAGGACTCTCAATCAATCTCTTAGGAGGTGCTGAGCACACCTTTCACAAGGAAGTAGCTTCGTCTACTTATGTTATTTACCCGACAGATTTTCATGGTTTAACCCCTAAGTTGGTAATCAAAGAAGGTTCACATGTAAAAGCAGGTGAAACCTTATTTTTTGACAAAAACCAGTCAGAGGTAACTGTTGCTTCTCCGGTTAGTGGAGAGGTTACAGAAATCGCTAGAGGTGAACGAAGAAGGGTGTTGAGTATTAAGATTGCCGCCGACAAGGAGCAGAAAGCGATTGAGAACAAAACTATTTCACTTTCAGGGGCTTCTGCTGCTGAGTTGAAAGCGTATTTGTTAGCTTCTGGCGTGTGGCCTTTTGTAAAACAACGCCCTTATGATGTGATCGCGAATCCAGCAGGTATTCCTAAAGCGATTTTTATCTCAGGCTTAAACACTGGGCCTCTAAATCCTGACCTCGATTTTGTTCTACGAGGACAAGAGGAAAAGCTTCAGGCTGCACTTACAGCGCTTAAAAAATTATCGCCAGGTCCTATTCATGTAGGAGTAGAGTCTAAAGAAAACTCTGTTTTTGGAACTCTAGACCATGTCAGCCTTCATACCGTTGGTGGTCCTCATCCGGCAGGATTGGTAGGAACTCAAATTGCTGCCATCGATCCTATTAGTAAAGGCGAATTGGTTTGGACTATTGCTGCTCAAGATCTAGTAATTATTGGTGAGCTACTTTTAACGGGTAGATACAATGCCTTAAGAACCATTGCGGTAACTGGTTCTTCAATAGTAGCACCTCAATACATTAAGTCAAAAATCGGGGCAGAATTAACCGGTATTTTTGAGGCTTTAGGAGTTAAAGAGGGTGATCAGCGATTTATCAATGGAGATGTGCTTACTGGCACGAAAACTTCTAAAGAAGGGTCTTTAGGCTTTTACAATACGCAACTGACGGTGATACCTGAAGGGAATGATTACGAGTTCTTCGGATGGAATAAACCTGTTTTCAATAAAATTTCTCCAACCAGAGCACTTACTTTCTCATGGTTGAATAAAAAGAAGAAATACGATTTAGACACTAATACCAACGGGGAACATCGTGCCTTTGTAATTACAGGTGGTTATGAGGAGGTTTTCCCATTAGATATATTTCCAATGCAATTACTAAAAGCCTGCATGGTGAATGATCTAGATGATATGGAGAATTTAGGTCTTTACGAGGTAGCTCCTGAAGACTTCTCTCTTACTGAATTTATATGTATCTCAAAACAGCCTCATCAGGATATCATCCGAAAAGGGCTTGATTTAATGCAACAAGAACTCGGTTAACTTTTGTTATGAAACAGAAACTTCACGAAATCAAAGAAAGTTTTAAGGGCAATAAGTGGGCTCCTGCATTCAATGCGATCCACACGTTCTTATATACGCCTAATGAGGTGACTCATTCAGGAACTCACGTTAAGGCAGCTGACGATCTTAAACGTACCATGAATACGGTAATCCAGGCGCTAATCCCTGTACTGCTTTTTGGAATATTTAACGCGGGCTACCAGCACTACAGTGCTATCGAAGGTTTTCCTGAAAATTTCTCAGTACTTGAACACTTTATTACTTGGAGAAACTTTTTAGTGGGGCTTACTACCGTACTGCCGCTACTGATTGTCTCCTATGGGGTTGGTCTTGCTATCGAATTCGTTTTCGCTGTTATTAAAGGACACGAAGTCGAGGAGGGATATCTAGTAACAGGTATTCTTGTTCCACTTATTGTACCGGTAGATACTCCACTTTGGATGCTTGCAATTGCTGTTGCTTTCGGTGTAGTCATCGGTAAAGAAGTTTTCGGAGGAACCGGTATGAATATCTTAAACCCAGCATTAACGATTCGTGCATTCTTGTTTTTCGCATATCCAACCTGGATGAGTGGCGATAAAGTTTGGGTTCACGGTGCAGTTGATGGCTTAACTAAAGCAAACTCTACTGATGCAATCTCCGGTGAGACAATTTTAGGTTTTCTAGCGCAGAATAGAGCAGAGGATTACGCCTATTCCATTTCAGATATGTTCTTCGGATTCATTCCTGGTTCGGTTGGTGAAACTTCAGCTCTTCTTATTTTGTTAGGAGGTCTTTATCTCATCTTCACCAAGATTGCGAGTTGGAGAATTATGCTAAGTGCCGTATTAGGGGCACTTACAATGGGTCTGATTTTTAACGCAGTAGTGGATTTCGGATGGATTGGTACTTACAGTAAATTCTATAGCCTGATGGCCTTTGATTTCTGGAAACATCTGATTGTCGGAGGTCTAGCTTTTGGTATTGTTTACATGGCAACAGACCCTGTAACTGGCTCTCAAACGAATAAAGGAAAGTGGTTTTATGGATTTTTTATCGGATTCATCTCTGTGATGATTCGCGTATTCAACCCAGGTTATCCAGAAGGAGTTTTCTTAGCGATTCTATTGATGAATGTATTCGCTCCAACGATTGACCACTATGTAGTTCAAGCAAATGTTAAACGTCGTAAAAAGCGTGCAGAAAAAGCGGTTATCTACACCGAAGAGTCGGCATCTTTAGAGACTCAATCTGCATAATTCAAATTAGCTATGGCAATTAATACAGATAAAAATTCATATACCATCGTTTTCTCAGTTGTGATGGTAGCTATCGTAGGTTCGATTCTAGCTTTTGCTGCGACTGGACTTAAGGATAAGATTGGAGAGAATCAACGGTTTGAAAAACAGCAAAATATTCTCTATGCGATGGGTGTGAACGCAAATACGGATGCTGGAAGTGTATCCTTTGTCCCTACTACAGAAGTAGCTGAGAAGTTTCAGGAGATCATCAAAGAGCAGTATGTTGTTGTTGATGGTAAGGCAGAATTGTTCGAGGATGCCTACGCCAAGATTGATCTCAAAAAAGAGCTTGATTTAATCAAATCAGGAAAAGAAGGTAAACTTCCTTTCTTCATCGGAGAAAATGGGGGTAAGCGATACTATATCATTCCAATGTACGGTAAAGGATTATGGGATGCTATTTGGGGGTATTTGGCACTTGACGAAAACTTCGTGGTGTCGGGTGTTTACTTCGACCATAAAGGAGAAACTCCGGGTCTTGGTGCCAACATTAAAATGCGTTTTTTCATGGATGATTTCGCTGGCGAATCGATTTACCGCGATGGTGGATACAAAGGGGTAGCTGTAGTAAAAGGAAATAATGATCCCTTAAACGAAGATAAAACCGACGGTCAAGTTGACGCATTGGCAGGCGCTACTATTACCGGTAATGGAGTTACCGCTATGATCAACGAAAGCGTTAAACTTTATCAACCTTATTTAGAAACTTTACGAATCCAATAGATATGGGACTACTTTCAAAAAAGGATGCGAAACTCGTTTTAGATCCGCTTGCTGATAACAACCCAATTACCATTCAGGTACTGGGTATTTGTTCGGCACTTGCGATTACTGCAGAGTTAAAAGCCTCATTGGTTATGGCCTTCTCCGTACTTTTCGTACTCGGAGCTGGTAACGTGGTGATTTCTTTATTAAGAAATGTTATTCCATCAAAGATTCGAATCATCGTACAATTAGTGGTAGTTGCAACCCTTGTAATTATCGTTGATCAAGTTTTAAAGGCCTTTGCATACGAACTAAGTAAGACGCTATCGGTATTCGTAGGTTTAATTATTACCAACTGCATCATCATGGGGCGCTTTGAAGCCTTTGCGCTTGGTAACGGGCCTTGGAAATCTTTCTTAGATGGTATTGGTAATGCACTTGGATACGGTGTGATCCTAGTAATTATTGGATTCTTTCGTGAATTATTAGGTTCAGGGACTCTTTTAGGCAACGCAGTTTTAGG
The DNA here is from genome assembly GCA_003045935.1 of Bacteroidota bacterium. Taxonomy (GTDB): domain Bacteria; phylum Bacteroidota; class Bacteroidia; order Flavobacteriales; family Flavobacteriaceae; genus UBA3478. The sequence continues at coordinate 5,174 of PZPI01000032.1, forward strand.
CGATCCTATCGCTAAAACAGGGCTTTATGCCTATGGATATGAAAATAACGGATTTATGATTATTCCACCTGCGGCACTAATCGTAGTAGGAATTATCATTTGGGTTCAGCGCTCGCGCAATCCACAATTAATTGAAGAAGCTTAACAACTACGGTTATGTTAGAACACTTAGAATTATTTTTCAAGTCAATATTTATTGACAACATGGTATTCGCCGTTTTCTTAGGGATGTGTTCCTATTTAGCGGTTTCTAAAAAAGTATCTACAGCAGTAGGTCTGGGTGCGGCAGTAATCTTCGTACTTGCAGTTACTGTTCCTATGAACTGGCTTCTTGATCAGTACGTTCTTCAACCAGGAGCATTAGCTTGGTTAGGCGAGGAATTTGTTGATTACGACTTGAGCTTCCTTTCTTTTATTCTTTTTATTGCGACCATTGCTACAATGGTTCAGCTTGTAGAGATTGTAGTTGAGAAGTTTGCACCTGCACTATACAATTCATTAGGTATTTTCTTACCTCTTATTGCTGTAAACTGTGCGATTTTAGGAGGTTCTCTATTTATGCAAGCGAGAGAAATACCAAGTCTAGCACTTGCTTTTAACTATGGTGTTAGCTCAGGTATCGGATGGTTCTTAGCTATCGTAGCTATTGCTGCGATCAGAGAGAAAATTAGATACTCTGCAGTGCCTGCGCCACTAAGAGGTTTAGGTATCACTTTCATTATTACAGGACTTATGGGTATTGGTTTTCAAAGTTTTGGCGGAATGCTAACGGGTGACAATGAACCACCATTAGTTGAAGAAACGGTTGTTGAAGCTGCTGAGTTTGAGGCGCCAATTACCTCTGATGAATTAAATGAACTAACAGGTTTAGAAGCTGAAGAAACCCCTGATGCTGAAGAAACCATCGCATCGATTAACTAAACAAAATAAAGGAAGAAACTATGTTTTTAGCAGCTATAGGAGGAACCGTTATTGTAACCGTAATTGCGTTTTTAGTTTTAACGCTATTATTGGTTGGTTTATTGCTTTTTACCAAGCAGAAGCTTTCACCCTCAGGTCCTGTAATTATCACCATTAATGGAGAGCGTAAAATCGAAGTACCTTCAGGCTCTTCATTACTTTCAACATTAGGAAATCAAAAGGTTTTCTTGCCGTCTGCTTGTGGAGGTGGTGGAACTTGTATTCAGTGTGAATGCCACGTACTAGCTGGTGGTGGAGAGGCACTACCTACTGAAACCCCACACTTCTCTAAAAAGGAATTACAGCATGGGGCTCGTCTAGCTTGTCAGGTTAAGGTAAAGCAGGATATGGAAATCGAAATTCCTGAAGAGGTATTTGGAATTAAGAAATGGGAAGGAAAAGTAGTTCGTAACTACAATGTTGCTTCTTTCATCAAAGAATTTGTAGTTGAAATTCCAGAAGACATGAATTACAAGGCAGGTGGATATATTCAAATTGAAATTCCTGCTTGCGAAGTGAAGTATAGCGATATGGATATCACTGCTCACCCTGAAGAGCACGATGATCCTGAGAAGTTTAGAGCTGAGTGGGATAAGTTTAATCTTTGGCCACTTGTGATGAAAAACCCTGAGAAGGTAGAGCGTGCTTATTCGATGGCCTCTTACCCAGCAGAAGGAAGAGAAGTTATGCTTAACGTTCGTATTGCTACCCCACCCTGGGATCGCAATAAAAATGGATGGGCAGATGTTAACCCTGGAGTAGCCTCATCTTATATTTTCGGATTAAAAGCTGGTGACCCTGTAACGATTTCAGGACCTTTTGGTGAATTCTTCATCAACGAGTCTGAAGCAGAGATGTTATACGTTGGTGGTGGAGCGGGTATGGCACCGATGCGTTCGCACCTATATCATTTATTTAAAACACTTCGCACGAATCGTAAAGTTACCTATTGGTACGGAGGTCGCTCCAAGCGCGAACTTTTCTACATTGATCACTTTAAGCAGTTAGAAAAGGAGTTCCCTAACTTCAAATTCTATATGGCCCTTTCTGAGCCACTAGAAGAAGATAACTGGAAAGTTAAAAAGGATATTAATGATGAGTCTGGTGACGGTTTTGTAGGTTTTATTCACAATTGTGTAATTGAACAATATCTGAATCAGCACGAAACCCCTGAAGATATTGAGCTTTATTTCTGTGGACCACCACTGATGAATAAAGCAGTTCAGAAGATGGGCGAAGACTTTGGTATTCCTGATGAGAATATTCGTTTCGATGACTTCGGAGGATAATCACAGCAAACCGACACCTAAACGTGTCGGTTTTTTTAACTGATAGAATGAGTGCACTAAGTACAAACGAAATACATCAGATTGCCATGAATTTGGTCGGTTCCCAGTTAGAAGGAGCAGGCTATGAATTCTTAGGTGTTAATTCTAAGCCAGGCGTTGACCCCCAGTTTGTTTGTACTTTTAATAAGAAACTCCATTTTATAGTCGTAAGAGGATTTCTTTATCCCGCTGATCCTTTGTCTCCTGATCGAACATTACTGAAGAAAGTTGCGGATCATGCAGAAAAATTTGAAGCCAAAGCCTATTGGGCGGGTGTTGGAGTTTACCATCCTGAAGACCGAAAATTGCCTGTTTCGAAATCAACGGGGTATGAACTTGATTTTAAAGGATTATATCTCGCCGAAGAAGTCTTATGAATCGTCTATTATTACTTTTAGTACTTATTATAGCATCTTGTACAAATGTTCCTACGCGCCAGCAGTATACTGGGGAGGCATTAGGTACTACTTACTCGATCATTGCCTATGCTAATGAAGATTTAGAGTTAAATCAGTCGCTTTCTGAACTATTTGACAGACTGAATCAATCGATGTCTACTTATCATCCACAGTCAGATATAAGTAGAATTAATCGAGGAGAGCGGGTTCAAGTAGATTCCTTATTTCGCTTTATGTTTGAGAAGTCTGCTCAAATCAATAGCTTGACTTCAGGTTATTTTGACCCTACCGTTGGTATCCTCGTAGATGCTTGGGGTTTCGGAGCCGAATCTTTGAACTCTTTTAACGCAGCACAAGTAGATAGTTTGCTTGAGTTTGTAGGTTTTTCTAAACTAAGCCTATCGGATACGAATGAATTAATTAAAGCTTACCCAGGAATTCGAATTGATTTCAATGCAATAGCTAAAGGGTATGCCTTAGACTTGATTGCTGATTTGCTTGTTGCCAAGAATAGTTCGAATTTTCTCATTGAGTTAGGTGGTGAGATTGTTACCCGTGGAATTAATTTGGATCGTGCTAAACCTTGGCGTGTAGGTATTGATGATCCAAATGTTACAGGTGTAGATCGCTCGATCACACGAACGATTACACTCACTGATGAAGCCATGGCCACTTCAGGGAATTATAGGAAATTTCGAATTGATTCTTTAACTGGAGAGCGTTATGTTCATACGATTAACCCTTTAACTGGCCTAGCTGTTCCTTCTTCGGTTTTATCGGCTAGTGTAATTGCTCCAGATTGTGCTACTGCCGATGCTTTTGCCACCGCATTTATGACCATGCCGTTAGAAGATTCTAAACGATTGATAGTTCAAGAAGGCTTATCCGTTTTCTTAATTTACGCTGATGATGACCGATTAGAGATCTTTCAAACAGGTAGGTTTACTGAGGCTTCTGAATAATTGGTATAATTTCATTGATATCTAAGCCGTAGCGATTGATCTCTTCTTTAGAGAAGAATTCATTTACGTTTACTTTTTGAGTGGTAAAGCCTACATTTTCTAATCGGGTAAAGTAATCATCTCTACCATACCACCTCACGTGATCGTACTGCCCGAAGTGTTTTACTCTTTCCTTTGCGTTTGTAATGCTAAAATCTTCGTAGGTCTTACGGCGATTAGGTTGCATGGGTACTTGAACGATCCCGTATCCGCCAGGTTTCATTACTCGAAATAACTCTTTCATGGCTAGGCTGTCATTTTCAATATGTTCAAGCACATGATTACAAAATATACAATCAAAAGCATTTTCCTTGAATGGAAGCTTTGTGATATCACCATGAATCTCGGCCAGGGGAGAATTTAAGTCGAAAGTGGTGTAATTAAGAGTTTCTTTCTTTTTGAAAATAGAATAGAAGCATTGTTCGGGGGCAATATGCAGTAATTCAATTTTAGTGGAGTTCTGTAGTAACTCAGTCTCTTTTTTTAGATATAACCAAAGCGATCGATGTCTTTCTAGGGATAGGGTAGAAGGGGAGAGAACTCCCTTTCTTAGTTGTTTATATCCATAAGGGAGAAAGCTTCGAAAGCTTTTTTGGTCGATAGGATCTGTTACTTCATCTCCTTTATAAAACCAAATAAGTAGTGGTCTCACGAAATAGCTTAAGCGTATGAGCCATGGACGCGGTACACTATTTAAAATAAGTTTGGTGAGATTCATTTAAAGGGAACTTCCTCTTCAGTTTCAATACCTAAGGCATTGTAGATGTATTGAAAAGTTGAAAGTAATTTTGGTTTGCCATCTACAATTGCAATATTGTGCTCAAAATGGGCACTTGGCTTGCCATCGGCTGTTTTGATGGTCCATCCGTCTCTTCCTTGTATGACGCGATGCGTGCCCATGTTAATCATAGGTTCGATTGCAACTACAAGACCTTCTTTGAATACCTTTCCTCTACCGCGTTTACCGTAGTTTGGCATTTCTGGGCCTTCATGCAAACTGTTCCCTAAACCGTGTCCTACAAGCTCGCGAACGATTCCATAGCCTTGGGCTTCATTGTATTGCTGAATAGCAAAACCTACATCTCCAACGCGATTGCCCGCTTTGAATTGTTCAATACCAATGTACAGTGATTCTTTCGCTGTTTTTAAAAGAGCTTTCGTTTCTTCTGCCACTTCACCTACTTCGAAAGTATAAGCGTGGTCACCGTAAAAACCATTCATAAATACTCCACAGTCGATAGATATAATATCTCCATCTTTCAGTGGGGTTTGGTCTGGTATACCGTGTACCACTTGTTCATTTGGACTCCAGTTTAAGGTATTTGGAAAGTCGTACATCCCTAAGAATCCAGGTGCTCCACCATGATCTCGAATAAACTCCTCGGCTAATTGATCTAATTCGAGGGGCATTGCTCCTGGCTTCACCTCCTTAGCGAGCATTCCCAATGTTTTAGAAACGAGTTGGGAACTCTCTCTCATTAATTCGATTTCCTCCGGTGTTTTAAGTATGATTGCACCCATTTAAACTAGGGGTTTTTGAGTCATTGAAGTAGGTTGATCAATTCCCATTAATTTTAGGATGGTCGGTGCGATATCTCCAAGCACTCCGTCTTTTACTTCTTTCAGTTCCTTGTCAACTAAAATAAGGGGAACGGGATTAGTCGTATGCGCAGTATTTGGTGAACCATCTTCATTAATCATGGTGTCACAATTACCGTGATCTGCAATAACTAGGGTAGTGTAATCTTGATTAAGTGCTTCAGTAATTAAGGTTTCAGCGCAACTATCGACGGTTTCACAGGCTTTAATTGCCGCATTCATATCTCCGGTATGTCCTACCATATCTGGATTGGCAAAGTTGAGGCAGATAAAATCAAAAGTACCTTTTGCTAAATGGGGCTTCAGTGCATCTCTAATCTCAAAGGCGCTCATTTCGGGCTGAAGATCGTAAGTGGCTACCTTGGGTGATGGACAAAGAATACGTTCTTCTCCTTCGAAAGGGGCTTCTTTACCACCGTTAAAGAAGAAGGTAACGTGTGGATATTTTTCTGTTTCAGCAATTCGAAGTTGTGTCTTTTCTGCTTTTGAAACTGCTTCTCCCAAAGTTTCATTTAGATTATCCTTGTCAAATACGATACTGACATTCTTAAAGTTGTCGTCGTATCGGGTCATGGTTACAAAATGCAACGGTAATGGTTGCATTTCTTGCTCGGGGAAGGCTGTTTGTGATAACGCTTGTGAGAGTTCCCTGCCTCTATCAGTTCTGAAATTGAAGAATAGAACAACGTCTTTTTCTTTAATACTTCCTATAGCATTCCCTTGATCATTTACCTTGATCATTGGCATGATAAATTCGTCGGTAACTCCATTTTCGTACGAAGTCTCCATTTCACTAACCATATCCTTGGTCTGGTTACCTTGTGCTTTCACGATGGCGTCATAGGCAATCTTCACACGCTCCCAACGTTGATCGCGATCCATCGCGTAATAGCGTCCTGTAACTGAGGCTAAAACGGCCTTTTTATTTGCGATATATTCTTCTAAATTTTTAATGTATCCCGCGCCGCTTTTTGGATCTACATCTCGTCCGTCTGAAAAAGCGTGAATAAAGGTATTCGAATGCTTGTTGCTCGCTTCAAAGAAGTCTATCAGAGCTCTCAAATGACTCGTGTGTGCATGAACACCACCATCACTACATAGACCTAAAAGGTGGACATTTACTTCTTCTTTGTTCGCGTAGTCTAGTGCGCTTTGAAGTACTTCGTTTTGGGCAAAACTTCCTTCGGCAACCGCCTTGTTTATCTTAGCAAAATCTTGATAAACGATTCTACCAGCGCCGAGGTTCATGTGTCCCACCTCGCTATTACCCATTTGACCGTCAGGAAGACCGACATGCATACCATAGGTTTTCAGTGTGGCATGAGGAAAATTTTGATATAGGCTGTCTATAAACGGAGTGTTGGCTTGTTCAATGGCAGAAATCTTTGGATCAGGTGACATTCCCCATCCATCCAAGATCATTAGAAGTACCTTTTTGTTCATGGTATTCGATTTTGGTTGATGCCGCAAAGTTACGATTTCTAAGGAAGAAGAAGCGGATTGATATCTAGAAGCTGCTCCCTCAGATAGGAAGTTTTTAGGCTTGAGTTAATTACTTCTATACCCTTTACTTTTTGTTGCAAGGCGATTTCGTAAA
>PZPI01000032.1:12066-15127 GCA_003045935.1 Bacteroidota bacterium
AATTGGAATAGATTCAGGAGCATAAGATAAATGCCAAGGTTCATATTTAAATCCTTTACGCTCCGGATGATTGGTATATGACAAATAGAATCCGTAGTTGGCTGCGTTATCAGTTAACCACTGATGTAGGTTTTCGAAGACCCCTCCACTATTAAAATGCTCTTCAAGTAAAACATCGCCTTCAACCTTTATTTTACCCTGTATAACGTCAATATCAGTACCCCAATGATGTCTTGAAGTTCCTGGAATGGTTGAGTATTCGATAATTTTTTTTACTGATTCCAACGGTGTTAGGCCCTCAGTTTGAAATCTTTTGAATTTACTCTCGAAGATGGTCTTTTGTCTTGAATAAGATCTGAAACTGGAGACAGGGCTAATCACAATTCCATCCTCCCATGCGGCTACTCGCATTTTATTAAAAGCCTTAAATGTTTTTCTCGTTAAGATAAGTGGGTCTTTCCCTTTCAAAGACGCAGAATTCATTCCCATTAATCGGTTAACGCTCCAGAAAAAAGGATCTTCTGAATCTATTAACGAGTCTTTTGCCCAGTTAGGTAAGCATCCAACAGCTAGGGCAGTAGTAACACTTTGTTTTAAAAATACTCTTCGATTAATCATGAGATCTCTTTAAACATTTTGTAGTGCGGACCAACACCTTCAATTTCAAACTCATTTCCAAGTACCTGGTATCCATATTTTTGATAAAAACCAACCGCTGAAGTTCGTGCATTAAACCACAAAACTTTTCTGTCTAGTTCGATTAATTTATACTCTGCCCCATAAAGTAATTTTCGTCCGATTCCACTTCCCTGGTAATCTTCTAAAACTGCCATTCCTCTAAGTTGATAATAGCTGTCCTTAATCACAGATTGCGGGTTTACCGTTAGGGTACAGCACCCAATGATTCTATCATTATCTAAAGCAGCAAAATGAATGCTTTCAGGATCATTGTCTCCACTAAAGTGACAATCATCTAGGGTCATCCCTTTGCGTAAGATGTCTAAACGAACCTTTAAAATTGCTGAGGCTTCGGTGGTTTTTATTGATAGCATTTCGACCGATTTTATAGTAAATTTAAACTTTAGAATAGTTAGCATGCGGATAAAACTCTTTTTTGGCCTCCTTTTTAGTTTCGGATTGCTTTTTGCGCAGCAATCGAAATCCCCCGAATTACATCTATTACGTGGCCAGGTTCTTTATAGAAATAGCTTTGTTCAAGATGAAGCTGTGGTGAATTCTACTCGTGACTTCAGCACGATAACCGATCAAAACGGTGCATTTGAAATTTATGTAGCTGTAGGAGATGAGTTAGTTTTTAAGGCCGTTAACTATCAATTAGAAGTGGTTAAAATCACGACTGATATCATTCAGAATAATCGCTTAGTGGTTGAAGTTACTGAACGAGTCAATGAACTTGACGAAGTGGTTGTAGGGCCAGAAAACCAGCAGAAGTTTATTGAACTGAAAAATGAAGAATTCAAAGGGTACGATTATGGAATTGATCGATCTACCCCGGTTCAAAATACGGTATTGTCACCATCGGCTACAGGAATGCGAGATGGACTCAACTTTGTTGCCATGTACAAATTGCTTAAAAGCTTGCTTTTTAGTACAGATCCTGAAAAGCCTTCAGTTCCCCTTTCAAAAGCACTTCGAACGGTCTATGAAGACGATTTCTTTCTCAATGACCTAGGACTTGAACTGGCTGAGATTGAACTTTTTCTTAAGTTCTGTGATGAAACCATTCCAGCTCGGGATCTTCTTCGTAAAGAAAACGAATTCGAACTTATTGAGTTCTTAGTTAATAGTTCGGCTACTTTTAAAGAACAAAATCGTTGAGAGGACTCTTTTTGCTTTTGTGTTTTCTGAGTGCTTCTTTATTTGCTCAAGCCCAAAATCGGCTTGTACAGATTAATGGAAAGATAAAAGCAGATTCAGAAGACATTGAATCAGTTACCGTACAAAACCTTCGTTCGGGAACAGCCACCATTACCGATTCAAATGGGCGTTTTCAAATTCAGGTGCGATTAGGAGATACCTTGGTTCTGTCAGCTGTTCAATTCAAAACGAAACAATTCGTCTACGATCAATCTTTTCGTGGAGTAACTTCTATGGAAATTCCTATGGACTCCTTTGTCAATGAATTGAAAGGGGTAACTCTGCAGCCTTTCGGTTTAAGCGGGAGAATTACTACTGATTTAGACTCACTTGCCATCGAAGGCCCCCCAACTGCAGCTTCTTTAGGTTTACCTAATGCCAACATCTATATTCCTACCAAAAATGAACGAATGCTTTACGAGGCCACCTCAGGAGGTGGATTGATTCCGCTTAACCCTTTGCTCAATGCACTAACAGGAAGAACCAAAGAGCTCAAAAACCAAGTTCGATTGGAGCGAAAGAACCAAACTTTGGACCTCGTTATCAAACGATATGAACAATTGCTTTTTGAAGATCAGTTGGGAATCAAAAAAGACGACGTTCGTCGATTCTTATACTTTTGCGAGGCAGACTCTCTTTTTGTTTCAACACTTGAAAAAGGGGATGAGATTCTGTTTTATGAATTTTTAAAGTCCAAAGCACTGCAGTTTAACTCATTATAATGAAAACCTGGATACTTTTTTTAATTACGCTTTTTTCTTTAACTAGTCTCCGTCCACTCGATCATAAATTCTATTTAAGTGTAACTCAAATGGAGTTTGATGCTGATAAGAATCGCATTACTGCTATAAGTAGAGTGTTTGTAGACGATCTTGAAGAGACGTTGCGACAGCGTTACGATGTTCATTTAGCTTTAGGTACAGATCGAGAAGATGCGATGGCATCCTTTTACATCAGTCGTTATGTGGAGCAAAAGCTCATTGTTGAAATGAACAACCATCCGCTCAAATTTACTTTTGCAGGTTTTACCTATCAAAATAATCAAATTGTTTTGCTTTCAGAGTTCAGCGTTATTCCTAGCGATGAATACGAAATCAAGGTGACTAATGCACTAATAGCTGATGCCTATTCAGAACAGCAAAACCTAGTTCATTTTCGGATGAACCAAAAAAAGCAAAGCGAA
>PZPI01000033.1 GCA_003045935.1 Bacteroidota bacterium
CTCAGGTTGGAGTAGAAACCTCTTCTTTAATCGCAATGCTCGGTGCAGCCGGTCTTGCATTGGGATTAGCTCTTCAAGGATCACTTTCAAATTTTGCCGGTGGAATCCTTATTCTAATATTCAAGCCATTTAAAGTGGGAGATTTTATTTCAGCCCAAGGCAGTGAGGGTACCGTTAAACAGATTACAGTTTTTAACACTAAACTGGTAACCTTCGGAAACCAAGAGGTAATTATCCCTAACGGTAACTTATCTAACGACAAAATCACTAACTACAGCTCTGAAGGGGTTCGTAGAGAAAATTTAGTGATCGGAATCAGCTACAGCAGCAGCATCCAGAAAGCAAAAGATCTGATCCTCGAACTTTGCGCAGCGGATGAAAATATCATGACCGAAGAGGGTAAAGAAGCAATGGTTGTTGTTTCTGAGCTTGCAGATAGTTCAGTTAATCTTTCGGTTCGTTACTGGACAACAACAGAAACTTTTTGGCCAACCAAATTCAAAATGATTGAAAACATTAAGGCTAGTTTTGATCGAGAAGGAATCGAAATTCCATTCCCACACCGAGTGATGGTAGCACAAAAATAATTATCCTCGTTTCGGAGTAAGCATAAAATCTTTCAGATAAAAAGGTTCGAAGGTGATTACATTTTCGAACCTTTTTTGTTCGAAAATGTCTTCAAGCAAATTCCCAATCGACCGGGTATCTGGATAATTATCTGAGAAAAAAGTAAACTGATTGATACTCTTATGCGAGTTCAAAAAATTGTTTGTTTTAGACGCTGCATCACCAACAAAATGAATCGAATGGTCAATATATCTTTCTAGAAGATCTTTAAAAGCTTCGCTGTCTAGAATAATATTTGTAGTAGGCTCTAGCTCAGACCATGTTTTATTCTTGCGAATAAAAACCTTAACAAAAGCTTCTAAACGCCTAGCATCAATCATGGGGATAACAATCGTTTGATCTGGGACATCTAGATTAGCAGCGATTAAATCCAAACTCTCAATTGAAATAAGAGGGATATCAAGACCATAAGCTAAACCTTTGGCAGAAGAAACTCCAATTCTTAATCCAGTATAAGAACCAGGCCCTTTACCGACTGCAACGGCATCGAGTGCGGTGAATTCAACCTGAGCCTTTTGCATGACCTCTGAAATTCTAACATGAAGTTCCTCAGCATGAGTATAAGTTTCAGCGACCTGATGCCATGAAGCTAAAAGCTCGGAGTCTCTGTAAAGAGAAACCGAGCATGCTTTAGTTGAAGTATCAAATACAATAATACAAGCCATATGGCAAATATAATGGGCTTGCTCTTATTGAAGTACAGTAATCGGAATACCGAAATAGAATTCTAAAATCTTTAAACGAAAGATATAGTCATACTTTGTTCGTATCACACTAGCCTCGGCATTATCTAGACGAGCCTGAGCTTGACTAAAGTTGAATGAATTCATAAGACCCACATCAAAACGCTCCTTTGCATATTGGTAGGCTAATTTTCTAGCCTCTAACGTTTTTTGCGCCGCTTCATAAGCCTTGGCGAAAGTCTTCACATCATTATAAGCTTGGTTAACCGAATTTTCGAGATCTAGTTTTGCCTGCTCAAATTGTAGCTTTGACCTTCTAACCCCTATTTCGGCACGCTTAATGCTGTTATTTGTTGAGAATCCATTGAAAATTGGAATATTCATTGACATCCCGAAAGAGATTCCATCATTCGCTTCTAACTGAGCAACAAAATCGGGCCTTACTAAATTGAAATCATCCGAAGGGTCGTTAGGGTCTTGATTCGGATTAGCCTGAATCGTGAAACGATCACTGGCAAAGGTATTATAGTTTAAGAAGGCGTTAAGGGTCGGTAGTGCGGCACCTTTTGCAATTGCCAAGTCCTGTTCAGATAATGAAACATTCGCCTCTGACAATTTAATGTCATTTCTAAAACTCAATGCCTTATTGAAAATTTGACGTGGTGTCTTATCTAGAATATCTGAACTTGGAACTTCAAAGGACTCATCTGCGATATCAAAGTTTTCATAGTCGGTAATTTGGAGTAACTGTGCTAGCGTAATTCTCGAAAGAATAACACGAGCCTCAGCATTTACAATTGCTTGCTCCTGATTCGCGGCAGTAGCCTCAATCTCTAAAAGGTCACCCTGAGGTACTACTCCTAAATCTACTAACTCTTCTGTACGTTTTAAGTCTTGCTCAGTCACCGCATATTGAGCTTCAGCTACACGAAGTGACTCCTTCGATGATATAACACTTAAATAGGCATTAGCCACTCTTAACCGAATATCATCTTGAAGATTAGCTAATCGATATTGATTGGCTATCGTATTAATTTGAGCTCTTTGGGCTCTTTTGATATTACGAAGACCATCAAAAATGGTGTACCCAGCTGAAAGGCTAATACTTCCAGACAAAATATTACCAGCCACATTCGTTTGGGTTTGAGGGTCAAGGATTAAACCTTTACTCTCGTTCACAGATAAAGACCCATTAAATCTTGGTAAAAATTGCCCCAGAGCATCTAAATTTCCTAGTTCGGCTGACTCTAGATCTAATTCGAACTGAGCTACTGTAATATTGTTTTCTAAGGCATATTCAACACATTCAGCTAGAGACATTTTCTTTACCTGAGCAGATACGCCAAAACTAAATACCGTTAATAAAAGTAATAAATATGATTTCATAGGTTGTAGTTTAAAGTTAAGAAGTACTAGTTACACTCCACGTTCTGGAGCATCTTCCTTCTCAATCTTTATTGGTTCAGTCTTGTTCCACTGCTTTACCTTATCCTCTGCAGTTAACCCATCAAGAATCTCTACGTTGATTCCATCAGAGATCCCAATAGTAATATCTCTTCTTTCAAATTTTTGCTCCCCAACTTCTACCTCAACGTAAGGTAAATCAGTTGACTTGTCAAATTGTAAAAGTGCTTCAGGTAAAACCAATATATTCTCCTTTCGTTCTAAAATCAAAGAGGCGTTAGCACTATAACCTGCTCTAACGGTAAAATCATCCTCAATAACCACATCCCCCTCAATCTTAAATTTAACTGCACCAGACTCTTCTTGACCTTTAGGAGCAATAAAGCGAAGTTTAGCATCAAATTCTTTATCCACGATAGCTCCTAGACTAACCTTTAAGGGCATTCCGACTTTAAGTTTTCCAACCTCACCTTCATCAACTTTACCTTCAAAAACCATTTTGGTTAAGTCAGCAACAGTGGCAATTGTAGTACCAGCATTAAATGAGTTTGATTGAATAACCTGATCACCCTTTTCGACTGGAATTTCAAGAATAGTACCGGTGGTAGTCGCTCTAATATTGGTGTTAGCAGAAGACGAACCTCCAACAGAACCTTCCTTTATGATCTGATAATCGGCCTCTGCATTTTTTAAGTCTTGATTTGACTGATCGAAAGCTAACTTCAGATTGTTGTAATCTTGATTCGAAATAACACCTCGTTCAAAAAGAGCTTTATTTCTTTCAAACTCAAGCTTTGTATTGTTCAATCGCAATTCAGCATTTTTTACACGTCCTTGAGCAGCAAAAAGAGATTGCTCATTAGGAACAACCTTGATCACAGCAATTAAATCACCCACCTGAACAAAATCTCCTTCTTTTTTAACGAGTTCATCGATAATTCCTTGAATTTGAGGTTTGATTTCAACTTCATCCTCTGGAACCACGGTACCTGTCGCTACGGTCTTTTGTTCGATATCACCGTAGAAAGGCTGAAAAGACTCATAGGTAATTGCACCCTTGCTATTAGATTTTACAAAGAATGCTGCTGCCCATAGACCTCCTAGGGTAAGTACAGCGATTACACTCCATTTAACTGCGTTTTTCATGATAGGTATTTAATTATATAGTAATAGTGTTGATTAAATTATTCTTCTCTTAGGGCGTCAATTGGTTTTATACTTACCGCTCTCTGCGCAGGTATTAGTCCAATAAGTGTACCAAGAATGACCATTAAAGCTAATGCTCCAATCACATAGGGTATTGGAACTGTCGGATTCGTGTAAGGAAAATCACTCCCTTCAGTCAGATTATTCACTAAGTTCAGAGTTGCAGCACCTAAAATGATACCTAGTAAACCTGATACAAGGGTCAAGAAAACAGACTCTAATAAAATCAAATTTCTCACCTCAGCCGGAGTGGCTCCAAGTGCTCTTCTGACTCCAAGTTCTTTAGTTCGCTCTTTAACCGATATCAGCAGGATATTGCCGATTCCAATAACACCAGCAAGTATGGTTGCGGCTCCAATAATTAGAGATAAAAAGGTTAGTCCGTTCGCAAATCCACGAATTTGACCAAAAATCTCACCAAGATTAAATGAACCAAAAGCGCGATCATCTGTTGGGTCAACATTGTGAATCGACTTTAATACAGTCTTAACGTCCTCTTCGACTTTCACGATATCTGCATCATCAAAGGCTGCAATACTCATAAAGTCTACGTCATCCCCTTTATTGTATAGTTTATTGAAGGTGGTAAAAGGGATAAAAATATCACTATCTGATTCAAAACCTCCACCAGGAACAAACTTGTGCACTCCGACCACTCTAAAATAGATGTCGTTAATTCGAATAAAGGATCCTATAGCCTCCTCTTCATCTTCGTAAAGTTCGGTTTTAGTTCTTTCTCCAATGACACAGACTCTGCGAGACTCTTCAATATCCATTTCGTTAATGAACCTTCCGCCATCGTAGATTTTCTTTGTTGCAATCTTGGTATATACCGGGAAGTCTCCGTAAACATTATAATTTCCCGATTTCTGACCTCTAACCGTCAAAGCAGGGCTCCCACCGAAAACTCCGGTAGCATTTCGTGGAGCGATATACTGAATTTCTGGAATTCTTTTCTTTAGAACATCAATATCCCCCAATCGAAGCTGAATTCTTCGACCTGTTCGAAAACCTTTATAAGGTTTGCTTGTAGACTGCGACCAAGCAAACAGCGAATTCATTGCAACCGTCTCAAATTGTCTTTCAAAACCATTATCTAAACCTTTGGCAGCACCAGACATTGCGATATAGACAAAGATTCCCCAAAGCACGCCAATAACCGTTAAGAGAGTTCGTACTCGATTCTTACTAATCGAACTAAATATTTCTTGCCATGTATCGCTTTTAAATAAAAATCGCATATTATTCGTCTCTTAGTGCTACAATGGGTTTAATTCGAGCAGCACGCTTCGCGGGAATATACCCGGCGATGCTTCCGAAAATGATTAAGATTACAGTGGCTCCAATGGCGAAACCCAAATCGATATAAGGATTAGTGATAAAATAATCTTCAAGCTTGCCCCCCAGATTCTGAAGAATAGCAACACCAGCCAGCATCCCAGAGAAACCAGATAAAATAGTTATGGTGGTAGCCTCCAATAAAATTGTACTTATCACGACTCTAGGTGTTGCTCCTAAAGCTTTTCGAATTCCAATTTCTTTGGTGCGCTCCTTAACCACAAAAATCATAATATTACTTACACCAATGATACCTGCCACAATAGTACCAATGGCAAAAAACAGTGCAATAAAGCCTAAAACTTGAGCAAACTGTTGATTCTGTTTGAGTTCATCTGCAATATTTCGAATGAATATTCCGCTGCGATCTTCCCTTGCGATAAATTTCTTCTCCTTGAGAAGTTTGGTAACATTTTTCTCAAGGGCCATGGCGCCAGCATAACCTATACTAGGGTTAAACCCAAGAATGATTTGCTCAATCTTATCGTTACCTTTTTCAATCAGTTGTCGGGTAGTATAAGGGATATAAATAAAGCGCTCTTCATTATCACCTCCATCATCTTGGAACACACCGATAACTTTAAATGCACTATCGCCCAAAGTGATGTATTTCCCGATAGGATCTTCGTCTTTAAATAAATCCTTGGCAACTAAACGCCCAATCACTGCATACTTCGCTCTGATATTTAGATCATTTTCATTTAAAAAACGACCTTTCATGATAATCGTCTTCTCGCTGAATTGATGGGCTGGAGCTACTGCTCTATTCGTATAGTTATTCGATTCTCCCTTATATCGCACAAGACTAGAACGAGTAATGCGGGGAGTAATGTAATCGAGAAACATTGCAAAATTTTCCTCGATATCTTTTAAGTCTGAATTATCAAATTGAATTCTTCGATTCGAAGTGTATCCCTTGTAGGGCATAGATGTTCTTCCTGGAAATACGAACAGGGTGTTCGTAGCGTCATCACCGAAGAATTTTTCAAAAGTATTCTGCAGACCATTAGTAAACCCCACCAGGATGACTACAATAAAAATCCCTAAGGCCATTGTAAACCCCGTCAAAAAGGTTCTAAGCTTATTCTTTCGAATGGTATCGAAAATCTCTTTCCAGGTATCTCTACTAAACATATTGAGAGGCGCGTACTTGGTCTACTTTTTTATCCTCAACAATCACGCCATCTTTCAAGTAGACGATTCGCTTACACATGTGGGCGATATCCTCCTCATGAGTTACTACAAGTATGGTATTACCTTCATCATTAATTTTCTGAATGAGATCCATTACCTCGCAGGAGGTTTTACTATCTAAAGCTCCAGTAGGCTCATCAGCTAAAAGAACTTTAGGATCTGCAGCCATAGCACGAGCAATAGCTACTCGCTGCTTTTGACCTCCTGACAATTCACTTGGCAAATGGTCTGCCCAAGGTTTTAGACCAACTCGATCAAGATATTCAAGGGCTGTTGCATTGCGTTCCTTTCTAGATTTACCCTGATAATATAAGGGAAGGGCAACGTTCTCAACGGCTGATTTATAATTAATCAGGTTGAATGACTGAAAAATGAACCCAAGAAATTTATTTCGATATTCGGCAGCCTTTGTTTCATTTAGATCTATAATAGGCACAGAGTCTAACGTATAAGAACCTGAATCAGCTTCATCTAACATTCCTAATATGTTCAACAAAGTCGATTTACCAGAACCCGAAGAACCCATAATTGCCACCAATTCACCTTGTTCCACAGAAAAGTTGATTCCTTTTAAAACATGCAGTGAATTACTGCCCATTTGATATGACTTATGCAAGTCTTTAATTTCTATCATCGATACGAGTAGCTACGTTTATACTCTTTTAGACGACAAAGAAACTGCTTTGTTACAGCATATATTCTCCTCGCAACGTTAAAATTTGAATAAAAAGATCTTAAAGAGAGTTTTTATCTGCTAAAACCAGGAAAAGTCCTGACCACAATCGCTGAAATTTCGTTTCAGATATCCAATAAATACGACCCACCGAAGGATCCATGATCTGTATTTGATTCACCCTGTAGCCATAAACTACAACATAGTGTCCAAGCCCCATATGGCTTAACTGAACCAGACAAGGAATACAATCGACATCAAATGATGACGATCGATAAACAAACGCTTGTATTCCTTGCTGGTCAGCTAACTTAAAAAGTTCATAAAGACTATACCCCCGTAAGCGTTTTTTACGTCTTGGAAGATTGAAGAAAAGACCATGGTACAGAAACAGACTTTTTAAGCAAGCTACTCCACAATCAAAAAAAGATTGCTGTTTAACTGAGATTAATGGGTAGCCACCCATCTCCCAATAATTATAAATAGGGCAAGTAATGCTACAAAACCTAACCCATATTGCCATTCCTTATTCATGATTGCAGTTTCTATGATAAAAATCTTGTCCTCTTTTAAAGCTTTGAACGAAAATCTCAAAAAGACCCACTTCAAGAGATTTTTTGGTTAATGCAGAGAAAATCATTGGTGATCACTAGTAAAAGATTCATAAATATATCCACTCATAAAACCGAGTAGTGTAGCATCGATAACTAGGATTACTACAAAGGGTAAGAAACCACCCCTCACCTTTTTCATTTCGGGTATTGATAAAGCTCTTTTCATTGTTATGTTTTAGAATTGAAGCGAAAGATATTCGAGCTCATTGCAATCTCTTTGCAGCATAACGAAAAAGGGAAATTAAAAGTAGAAAAGGCAGTATAAGTGTTACTGAATAATGATCAATCGAAGGAGATTGAACAAAATCAATCAATACCTCAACAAATGGACTTTCGGCAAAAAAGAATTGATAAATCAGATGAATAATACAATAAGCGACAAACAACCTCGTTAAGATTGCGTACAGTGCTAATCTAGTGAAAGACTTTTTAGCCTTTATAAACAGAATCAAATCTTTATAACTGCTTTGTGAAAGCCATCGGGTATTTGTTAAGTCAGATAGAATCCAATAACCATCTGATCGAAAAAACGGATTCATATTCCATAAAGTTTGTATGCCAATTAATAAGACCACCGTATACATCCAATCAATTTGTAAAGACAACCCAAAACCTAGTAAAAACAATATCCAAATCAATTCAAAGTAAACACCTGCTAGACCAATCTTTAATCGACTAGCTCTAGAAAGCGAATTACTTAATGAAACATCCACGAATAGAACCGGAATAAAAAAATAGAAACCCGCTCCAATACTAAAAGCACTTCCTCCTAGATTTTTATAAGCTACAGCGTGACCTAGTTCATGAATAGGAGTACTAAGTAGCACTAAAAACAATCCCCAAAATGGCAGTGGAATGTCAAGGGTGCTTTTTCCTAATACTATTCCAACAATCAATAGAGACAGAATAGATAGTAGACTAAGACCTACCATAACTTCGATTGAAAATAATTTCAAGTCTCTGAGCCACAAAAATTGATCTGAATTGATTCTTAGATCTATTCCACGTAAACCAGCATAATTAATTCGACGAAGCACCTTAGAACGAATCTCCTGTTCTTTACCTGTAAGGGCATCTAACTCCAAGATTAATTCTTGGCAATCCTCGAATGAGATAGATTTCTTAGATAACTCGTCGATTAGTTCTGCTTTGGTTCTAGGAAGGCGACAGTAGTTTAATAACTCGAATAACTCTTTACTTAACTCGTAACTGACTAATTGAGCCTTATCATTAAGCAAATGTGTTTGACCTGATATAAGCTCAAAGTGTAAAGGACAATGAAATAATTTTGAATTCATTTATACTTGGTAAAGGGAATCAACCGAGTCTCTTATCTTCTGTAAAAGCAAACTATACTCACTTATTGGCAATTCCTCGATCAATTCAGCAGCGCTATCTAAGTGATCAACGACGGTATCAATTAGTGTATTAAAAAGAGTAGATTGATAGAATTGATCAAGAGGAATGCCCTTGACAGAAGCCTTGTGAATAGCCCAGTTGAATTGTTCCTTACTCTGATCTTCATAGAAATCAGCACAATCATCATAAAGCTGAAAGGCAATAACAAATTGTCTGTGACTCTTAAGTAGCGTATCAAATCTTTGCTTTTCAAGCAGACCTAATTCTAAGAACGATATTAAGCCTAGTTCGGCATAAATGGATCGAGATAATGCGAGAGACTCATAATTGACCCAACTACTTCCTTGATGGCATAACCTATCGAGCCTTTTGTGTTTAGAAAACTCATTTGCAATTCGATCATATTGCATCCAAAAGGAATGCTTGATAGGAAAATAAGACGAAAGTCTCTTAGCGGCTTCTGTTTGAAGTGCAATAACCGTATCAATACCTTTCGCTTGATCATCTTCGATGCGATCAATATGCATCATCATTTGAAACAATAAATGACCAATAATGTCAAGGTCTTGAACCACGTGAGTCCCAATACTACCTGACAGATAGGCCTTGAATAAACTAGCATAAGATTTATAGAAAGGACTAGAACTATCTTGAGATAGCACATATACCAATTCAGGGCTCATAACAATAAGGCTTTAAAGGCTTTTTACTATCTATTGGTAATTGAAATTGATCGGCTCCGGCCAAGACCTCCGAAAATCTGAAATCTTGGAACTGAGTAATTCTCTTACCACTTCCGTCAATATAGGTAGTCATCGCTTGTTGACGACTTAACTTCTCATTAAAAATATAGGTATTAACTAGATGCAAACTCTCAATCGATAGGTTTGAGTTTACAGGCTTAAATTGTAGGAACAACTGAATTTCTATTAGTTGATTTTCATGATTAAACAATAATGAGCCAGAAATATTCATAGGCGAGATATTAGAAGCAGCTTTAAAATGATAATTCAAACCCTGTTTGTCAGGTTCTTTAGAGACAATCAAACGGTCGAAGTAGTCCTCAAATAATTTTATGAAATAGCTCATTTGAAAAGTGCGCGCGGCAAAAGATAAATCGGGAAAGGGCCCGTTGTATCTTCCAGAGAAAGAACATTTTTCTTCGGATAACCACCAATTCGATTCAAAAGCATCCGAATAGTTAAGCGGTTGTTTTAAATCTAGTTGATAGATAAGATTTCTATCGGTGGTTAAAACCGAGTGACTGCCAGCCGATAGTATCTCCCGGTACTGCACTTTATTGAATGCTGTGTGGCTTTCAGGAAGAGGTAATTCTTGCATTGATTTCAACATTAACACAAGATTAGCGGGCGATAATTCGACCTCTTCTAACTCAATAGAGTTTAAATATTGACCATGGATCATAAAAAAACTAGCTAGGTATGTCACATAAAAAAGCCCTCTTCGAAAGAGGGCTAGGTAGGCGCCGTGCATATTAAAAACGAATCTTACCGGTGACGGTGAAATCCCCATCTGATTGAATACTCGTACTAATTTCACCGCTTTTGAACCAACCCATTTCAAATCGAGGTTCTAACGGCTTAATGTGCTTACTTTTCTTAAATTTAGTGTTGTACATAATCATTTAATTTGCCTCAAAACTAGAAGCCGACAATGCAATATCCTTTCAGTAAAATCGATCAACGATATATTTCAATCATTTGATCTTTATTGTAAACCCGAACAGAAATGTCCACTTCTAGATCGAACAATTCGCGATAATAATAGGTCTGTCGTGAACGATCGTAGTTAATTAGTGCATCAAAGTCTCTAAGCTGTTCAACCAAAAGGTAAACCAAACGCTCGCTTATATGAAGACGTCTAGAAAGTTCATAAGGAGTACCCGTACATTCAGATCGAATGAGCTGGTGTAATCTTTTTAATCGGTGTAGATTTTTTATACTATTCATCGTAAATGATTTTAAAACGAATAGAAAACTATCTCGTACACAGGTGTTTACGAAATTATATATGCTGCAATTTATAAATCACAGCGCTCATTAAAAAAAGACAGTAATTAAGAGTATTTTGTGGATCTCAATTTTTTATAAACCGCATAAAAGACCACTGCAACAAGTACATAAGGGATTGCCATAAGATAAACGATACCGTTGTTGATTCCCTCGGCAGCAGAAGTGTCAGAGCCCGATTCAAGTACTGCGCGACACATGGCGCATTGAGCATTCACATCTGAAAAGAAGATCAAAAAAAATCCAAAAAAGAATATCGATTTGATTCTACTAGGCATAATAAGGCGAAATCATTAAGTATACTACCACACCGGTAACTGCTACATAGAGCCAGATTGGAAAGGTAATTCTAGCTAGCTTTTTATGCCTTTGAAAATCTTTCAAATAAGCTCTTAAATAGGTATGCAGTACAAGAGGAATGATAATTATTGATAACAGAATATGAGAAACTAGTAGGATAAAATAGAACGTTCTAACTATTCCTTCACCACCAAAAGGAGTAGAATCAGAGGTCATATGATAGGCCACATACATTAAAAGAAATGAAAGCGAGAGGGCTATACAAGTCTTCATGATATTCTGATGTAGTTTAATTTTTTTCGCTTTTATTGCCCAAAGTGCTACAATTAGGAGAACTGCTGTTAGTCCGTTAATAGAAGCATAAATCGGTGGTAAAAAACTCAAGGGTTCCACATTGGGTAATCGAACTCCGAATAAAATTGCAACCACCACTGGAACAGCTATAGAGACAATCGTAATTAATTTCTTTGCTACAGACTCTTTCATATTACTTCTTTTCGTTTAATAAACTATGTATATCAGCCACTAGTTGAGATATCTGTTCAGTTTCACCATCTGAATCAACCCCCATCTCTCGAGTAATCGTTCCGCGATAGTAAATCAATGGATTTCCGAAATCATCTTTAGAAGATCGAAAATATCCTTCTGAATCAATTAGAGCAAATAATCCTGAGTGTTCAAAACCGCCTGGAGCAGCCTCATTTTCTTGCGCAACCATGAAAAATCCCTTTTCAGCAAGCGCATAGATTTCTTCGCGCTGTCCTGTTAACAAGAACCATGAATTGGTATCGGCCAAATACTTATTCTGATAACTCAATAAGCGCTCAGGAGTATCATAGAAGGGATTAATACTAATCGATATAAAAACAACCTCATCTCCTTTAAACTCATTAGCTAACTCAGCCATGTTCTTAGACATAATCGGGCAAATTGTTGGGCAGGTCGTAAAGAAAAAATCTAAAACAACCACTTTTCCCTTTAAATCACCAGCGGACAAAATATTCCCGTTTTGATCCGTAAAACTAAAGTTAGGTATTTGACGAGCACCTTCTGGTCCCATTAAATAAGTTAGCGTCTCATCATTAGAACCGTATAATACATCAGTAGTCAGAGTTAAACGATTATTATCAACAACTGCTCCCTTTTTTATACGAGAAACTAAACTAGGAATCGTGACTACACCAAAAATGAACACAATAATTGAAACCCATAAATAGGTGGTCTTTTTACTTGATTTACTTGCGGTCGGCATAATTCTTTTTTAAAGCTAATCGGTATTCTGCAAGTAAGACTTTGACATCATCTTCCATTTTATTATTTAAAACAGCTACAGATCTGATATCATATCCATACAAGACCCCTTCATCCTCATCATCGATTCTTCCTCTTAACGAACCATTCTTATCGACAATATAAACTAGCGGAGAACTACCTGAACTTAGATTCCCATCACTCCTTAAAGCCTTGAATAAATTGGCAGAATCGAGTTCATCAAGGTAAAGGACTTTATATCGACTAACATCTGTAATCTGTCCTAATTCTATTAGTAATTGATCGATAGCTTCTTTTTGGTTTGGGTAGGCAACAAGGAGCGTTTGAAAGTCTTTAAACTCAAAAAACCGTTTATAAATTTTCTGATTGAAATTAAACAAGTAGCCTTTCATCAGCTCCACCTCCTCCCCTAGAAAAGAAAGTACGGTTATCTTGTTTTGAAATAGATCGTTTGCTTCTTTCTCAGAAGACGATAAGACTATTTCTGTCGTGAA
Organism: Bacteroidota bacterium; assembly: GCA_003045935.1. Classification (GTDB taxonomy): domain Bacteria; phylum Bacteroidota; class Bacteroidia; order Flavobacteriales; family Flavobacteriaceae; genus UBA3478. The sequence continues at coordinate 13,195 of PZPI01000033.1, forward strand.
GCTATCTGTTAAAATAGGTAAACGACCAAAACGGTTCACTCCTGAAGCGAAGAAAAGATAAATCACTAGGGGTAAAATAAATAGAATACCTAAAACCAGTGGTTTTTTCATAACAGATGAACTGAGTTACAAAAATAAAAAAAGGCGATCACCTATTCAGTAATCGCCTCAAGTATATTATTCATACACGACTTAGAAATTCCAAGTCATGAATGTTGTGTTAAAAATTTCATACACATAAGTCGCTTCAAAAAGAAGTAAGGTCACCAAATACGAAATAAGGAAAACTGGTGTCCAAACCACCACCCTTCTTAAGGAAGCCTTTTCATCACGAAGGTGCATAAAGTCCCAAGCGATATAGTACGCCTTAACTAGTGTTAGAATGATAAAAATCCAGTTAAGAGCCTTCATGCGAAGGAACGAGGTATTCATTAGAAACTCTGGTTTAGCAATACCTAAGCCAACCTCAATTGCCGTTACGATCGAAAGGAATAAAAGAACTCCCCAAATCTTTTGCTGGTTATTTTTGAAGGTTACTAAACCTCTAAAAATTGAAAGTTTGTGCTCGTGTGCCATAATTATACCAGATAAAAGAATGTAAATACAAATACCCAAACAAGGTCTACAAAGTGCCAATACAACCCAACTTTTTCAACCATTTCATAGTGACCTCTTCTGTCATAGGTTCCTATTAGAACGTTGAAGAAAATAATCACGTTAATCGCAACACCCGATAAAACGTGAAAACCGTGGAACCCAGTGATGAAGAAAAAGAAGTCTGCAAATAATCGGCTTCCATATTCATTGCGGATTAGATTAGCTCCTTCAACAACAATGGCAGCATCTGCTAACTTAGCAACTGCATCTTCACGCGAAAGCACATTCTTTTCGCCTTCAATAATTTGTTCTGTTCTTATTGTTACTGATTCATCAGCAATAAATCCTGCTTTAACTTCTTCTAAACTGTAAGTCGAAGGCTTATCTCCTTCTAAAAACCAAATACCCTTTGAAGATTCGTGGTATACTGCGGTTTTATTTGAGTCTTCAATAGCAAAATCTCTAAGAGCAACGCGCTCTCCTGTTTCTATATCTACAAACTGTAAGATACGACCTCCCTTAGTTTCTAAAGCACCAAAATCTCCCTTGATAAACGTAGCCCATTCCCAGGCTTGAGAACCAACGAATATAGCTCCACCAATAATGGTAAGAAGCATATAAAGAGTTACTTTTTTTCGATCCATGTGATGACCAGCGTCAACAGCAAGTACCATGGTAACCGAAGACATAATCAGAATGAAAGTCATGAAGGCTACATAATACATCGGGTAGTTCCCATGAAAGAATGGTACGTGGGTAAAAACCTCATCTGCAATAGGCCAGGTCTCGATAAATTTAAATCTAGAAAAACCATAAGCGGCAAGGAAACCAGAGAATGTTAAGGCATCAGAGACGATGAAGAACCACATCATCAATTTACCATAACTCGCTCTTAGTGGTTGTTGATCACCACCACCCCAAACGTTTTCATCTTTTGCTGTTGAAATTGAAGTATCCATTAGTTTGGCATTAATTGTCGCAAAGGTACACCTTTGAGCATTTTATAAAAATAATTGAATCGATTTACTTAACGAAAAACATAAATAAAACAAGATAAATCCAAAGCACTCCAAGGAAATGCCAAAACGTTTCTCCTAGTTCAAAGCCCAATCTATTTTCAGATGAATATTTTGAACGTATCAGTTTGTAATTAACAAGTCCTAGACTGATCAGCCCAGCAAATAGATGCAGAAGATGGACAAAAGCAATAAGGAAGATGTAGGACATCTTAATACTACTGGTTGGTCCCGTAAAATAGTATCCAGCGGCAACCATTTGATTAAATCCATTGAACTGAATAAAGACGAACGAAGCA
>PZPI01000139.1 GCA_003045935.1 Bacteroidota bacterium
TCGTAGATTAAGACCAGAGGGATGTCTCTTTTGGGCCTGACCAAAAGGCTGAAGAGAATAGCGGCAATTGTAATTATAGGTCTATTTCTCAGCATAATAAATACAGGCTGCGCCAAAGGTTTGTGGGTGATAGCTTGTTTTTGAAAAACCTACATGTTTAAGTACCTCGGTTAGTCTTTCGTTATACGGGAATTTCTCCGCAGAATCAGAAAGGTATTTATACGCTCTAGGATCTCTTGAAAAAAGCTTTCCGAAAAGGGGTAGAATGATTCTGCCGTGAACCTTATACAATAATTTAAGGATCGGATTAGTTGGCATTGAAGTTTCGAGTATGGCTAAGGAGCCTCCAGGTTTTAGAACTCGAAAAATTTCAGCTAAGCCTATCTCTAGATTTTCAAAATTTCTGATTCCAAAAGCAACCGTAGCTGCATCGAAACTTTGATCGGCATAACTTAGATTTTCACTATCACCGATAACCATATCGATTTGATGGTGAAGATGCTGTGATTGTACCTTTTGTTTACCCACTTCTAACATCCCAGGAGAGATGTCTAAGCCTGTTACTTTTGCCTTACTTGATGCCGCTATTGCAATGGCTAAATCTCCGGTTCCTGTCGCGACATCAAGTACCGTTTTTGGATCTAGTGATACAATATGATGAACCAGCTTTTTACGCCATGATAAGTCGACACCGAAAGTAATCATTCGGTTCAGTTTGTCATATTCGCTAGAGATGGTATCAAACATGGTTGATACCTGTTTCTTTTTCGATTCCTTACGTTCTTTGTAGGGAACGATTTTCTGGTGTTTCTCTGAGCTCATTAGCTACAAAGATACGACTACCCTTTTTAAGACAGTGCTTCAGAAATACGACGAATTGCTTCTTTTAAAGATTCCTCAGAAGCCGCATAAGAGATCCGAATACAATTTGAATCACCGAAAGCTTCACCAGTAACGGTAGCAACACCGGCCTCTTCTAATAGGTAAAGTGAGAAGTCAGATGCATTGTTAATGGCTTTGCCTCGAAGTGTTTTGCCAAAGTATTCTGAAATGTCAGGGAAAACGTAAAACGCTCCCTCGGGTACGTTCAGTTTAAACCCTGGAATAGCACCTAAGAGCTTTAAGACTAGATCTCTTCTTTGGTGAAACGCCTCAATCATGTAATCAATTTTTGATACAGGTGCCTCTAGGGCAGTGATAACTGCTCTTTGGGCAATAGCATTTGCACCACTAGTTACCTGACCTTGTAGTTTGTTACAAGCCTTTGCAATCCACGCAGGGGCACCGATGTACCCAATACGCCAACCGGTCATCGCAAATGCTTTTGAAACACCATTAACAGTCACTACTCGATCGTAAAGCGATGGAATCGATGCAATCGATGCATGTGATTCTTTGCTGAAGTTGATATGCTCGTAGATTTCGTCAGAAACGATAATGATATTGGGGTGATCGTTTAAAACTTCTGCAAGCGCCTCTAGCTCAGATTGGTGATAGAAAGATCCACTAGGATTACATGGAGAGCTGAACCAAAGCATACGTGTTTTATCTGTAATCGCCGCACGCAACTGTTCAGGCGTCATTTTGAAGTCAGCATCGATAGTAGTTTTTACTTCTACAGGTACTCCGTCAGCTAGCTTTACAATGTCTCGGTACGATACCCAGTAAGGAGCGGGTAAAATAACTTCGTCACCTGGGTTGATAATTGCCATTGCCACGTTGTAAAGGGATTGTTTTGCCCCTGTAGAAACTACTATTTGGTCTAGGCCATAAGTCAGACCGTTATCTCTTTTGAATTTTAAAGCGATGGCTTGTTTTAAATCTGCATAACCGTCAACCGGAGAATAGCTGTTGTAGTTTTCGTCAATGGCTTGTTTCGCCGATTCTTTAATGAATTCAGGAATAGTGAAGTCTGGCTCACCAAGGCTCAAGCCGATGATGTCTTTACCTTCGTTTTTTAATTCTCTTGCCTTTGCAGCCATTGCTAGAGTGGCTGAAATTTCCATTTTTTGGACGCGTTCTGACGGATGTGAATTCATAATTTTCTTTACAATGCAGTTTTCAGACTGCAATGTTAGTGATAATTTTGCTTTCATAACGACTACTATGAAAGCACAAGATTTACTTCAATACTTCCCTCAACTAACTGATATTCAAAAAGAAAGACTTGAATTACTTGGTGAATTATATCAAGATTGGAATCAAAAAATCAATGTGGTATCACGAAAAGATATTGAAGAGTTATATCTGCGTCACGTATTGCATTCTTTGGCTATTGGTTTGTTTCAAGAATTTAAGCCTGGATCAAGAATTATTGATGTAGGCACAGGTGGTGGATTTCCAGGTATCCCCTTAGCAATACTTTTCCCAGAGGTTTCCTTCACCTTGGTTGATTCGATAGGAAAAAAAATTAAAGTAGTAGATGAGGTCGTTTCAGGTCTTAGATTAACCAATGTGATTTCAATTAACGACCGAGTGGAGAATGTGGCGGGAACTTTTGATTTTATTGTAAGTCGTGCGGTAGCTGCAATGCCCACTTTTGTTCACTGGGTTCAAGGAAAAATTAGTTCAGAAAACAAGCATGAGCGGGCTAACGGTATTCTATATCTGAAAGGAGGAGATTTAACAGAAGAATTAGCTCCCTTTAAAAATAAAATAACGGTATACGATTTATACGATCGCATACCGTTAGATTTCTTTGAAACGAAACGTCTCGTTTATTTGCCCTTATCCTAAGAACGGATATTTATAATCGGTAGGGGTAAGGAAAGTTTCCTTGATCAATCTCGGAGAAACCCAACGTGTAAGGTTGAGCATAGACCCTGCTTTATCGTTGGTACCTGAAGCTCTAGCTCCTCCAAAGGGTTGCTGCCCTACAACTGCTCCAGTTGGCTTGTCATTTAGGTAGAAATTCCCTGCAGCGTTTTGAAGCGCTGTGATCGCCTCATTCATCGCATAACGATCTTCTGAGAATACGGCACCTGTTAAAGCATATTCTGAGGTTTCGTCAACTAGCTTCAAGGTGTTTGCCCAATCGTTGTCTTGATAAACATAAACGGTAACTATTGGGCCAAACAGTTCGGTTTCCATAGTGGAGTACTTCGGATCGGTAGTAACAATAACGGTTGGTTCAATAAAGTATCCTATAGATTTGTCATATCCTCCACCCG
>PZPI01000140.1 GCA_003045935.1 Bacteroidota bacterium
TTGATTACCTCAGCAGCGATCATTGATCTTGAGTCAGATGGAGATCTAGATCTAGTGGTGGTAGGTGAGTATATGGGTGTGCGCGTTTTTAAGAATGAATCGAATAAGCTCGTTGAGTCGAATCAAGAATTAGCGGCCTTTAAAGGTTGGTGGCAAACTCTCGATACTGCTGATTTTAATGGGGATGGAATCGTTGATTTTCTAGTGGGCAACCACGGTTTAAATTCACGATTTGAGGCGAGTGAAGAGGCTCCGATTCGCTTGTATTTAAGTGATTTTGATCAGAACGAACAGATTGATCCTGTTTTAAGTTTTATGCGTGAAGATGGTAAGTACTATCCGTATGATCTAAGGCATAATCTCATTGATCAGATGAAGCCGCTCAAGAAAAAGTTCCCCGATTATGCTTCATTTAAGGATGCCTCTGTAGAACAGATGTTTACCGAAGAGCAGCTAGAAGCTAGTGTGGTTCGTGAAGTTACAAACTTGGCGAGTGCCGCTTTTCTAAGTCAACCTGACGGCACCTATGCCTATAATGCGCTTCCATTAAAAGCGCAATTTGCTCCGATTTATGCACTTGCGGTAGGAGATTTTGATGGTGATGGAGATATTGACGCACTTGCCGGAGGTAATCTATACAAAACAAAACCTGAAATCGGTCGTTATGACGCGCTTCAAGGGGTGTATCTAGAGAATGATGGTATGGGTCACTTCAGTATTCCACAGGGAGGCCGTGGATTTAAATTGGGTGGTGAGATTCGCTCAATACTAGCTCTTAAAAACAAGCTTGTTATCGGTCGAAATTCAGACACCCTAGCTTTATTCAATTATGCAAAGAATTAATTTATATCTAGGGATCGCCCTATTACTAGTCGCTTGTCAGCCGAGTGATTCTGAGAACTCATCGAATAGTCGACTTTTTGAACAGATGCCTGCGAGTAGCACAGGGGTCGATTTTAGTAACGATCTGACGTCTGATCCAGACATGAATATTATAGAGTATCTCTATTATTACAATGGAGGAGGAGTTGGTATAGCCGATATCAATAATGACGGGCTCGAAGATATCTTCTTCGCTGGTAATGAGGTAAGCGATCGTCTTTATTTGAACAAGGGCAACTTTAAATTTGAAGATATCACAGAGGCTGCAGGTATTATCCAAGATAGCACTTGGTCAACGGGTGTGACTTTTGCCGATGTAAACTTGGATGGATACGAAGATATCTATGTTTCTGCTGTTGGAAATTACAAAACCCTTTCAGGAAAAAACCGCCTTTACTTAAATAACGGCGATTCGAGTTTCGAAGAGGTTTCGGCTGAGGTTGGGTTAGATTTCAAAGGTTTCGGGACTCAAGCTAGCTTTTTCGATTACGATAATGATGGTGATTTAGATGTATATCTTCTCAATCATACCATACATACTCCTCGAAATTATGGAAAGATAGATCGTCGTAAGGAACGTGACGACCTTTCAGGGGATCGTCTTTATGAGAACAAACTTGCAGATACGGGTGTACTTACCTTTGAAGAGGTAACCGAAGAAGCAGGCATCTATAGTAGCGCATTGGGTTATGGGTTAGCACTAGCAACGGCAGATCTCAATGGTGACGGTTTTATTGATATTTATGTCGGAAACGACTTTCACGAAAACGATTACATCTACTTGAATAACGGTGACAAAACCTTCACTGAAGCCTCTGAATCGTTACTTCATTCTAGTGCAAGGTTTACGATGGGAGTCGATGTAGCTGATATGAATCATGATTTAAGACCTGATTTATTCACCCTTGATATGATGCCGAATCGCGCCGATGTTTTTATGAAATCGGGAGGAGAAGACAGTGATAAGGTAGCTCAAATCAAACGTGACTTTGGCTATCACGAGCAGCTTGCCCGAAATCATTTTCAGTTAGCTACCGACGGTGCTTACAAAGAAGTTGCACTGGCAACGGGTACTTTTGCTACTGATTGGAGCTGGACGGTGCTTCTCGAAGATTTTGATAACGATTCGAATACCGACATTTTTATTTCGAATGGCATTTATAAGCGTCCGAACGATCTCGACTTTATTAATTTTCAAAGTAATGTAGCCTTCGATGATTTTGCATCGAGTGAAGCTGATTTAGAACAGCAACTCATCGAACAGATGCCTATGCTCAAAATAGAAAATGAACTATTCTTAGATCGAGGAGATCTAAATTTTGAGCGTCTTGAGCCTTCTTCGCAGTTTAATCCGTCCTATAGCAACGGTGCGGCCGTAGCCGACTTAGATAATGATGGCGACTTAGATTTAGTAGTCAATACGATTCAAGAGCCTGCGCATATTCTGAGAAATACGACAAGCGAAAGTCACTTCGTTCAGTTTACGTTACCTCGCAATGCATTAAATGCTAAGGTTCTCGTTGAACACGAGGGTAAGAAAATATACAAAGAAGTACTTCGTACTAGAGGATATGCATCTGCTTCATCAACTCGAGTGCATTTTGGCTTAAGTAGTGATGCGGCTATTGACCGATTAGAGGTTTATTACCCTGAAGGTAAGACTGAGGTCTATACGAATCTTACCGCAAATACTCATCATATACTTGAATCAGGGGAGGTTTTAGTCCAGTCCTTTAAAAAGCCATCAAAAGACTCAAGTTTTTCGATAACTCCATTTGACTATGTTCATAAAGAAAATGCTTATCTCGATTATGAACGCGAGCCATTAATGCTTGAAAGGCTATCGATAGAGGGGCCTGCCTATACCCGAGCAGACTTTAATGGGGATGGAATTGATGACTTATTCTTCGGTGGAGCTAAGATGCAAGCTGCTGAATTGTACTTAGGAAGTGTTTCAGGAGATTTTGAAAAGGCAAAAGTTGAGGTCTTTGAACAAGATTATAATTTTGAAGATGTCGATGCGGTAGCCTTTGATTTTGATATCGATGGAGACTTAGATCTCTACATTATGAGTGGAGGTAATGAAACTTATGATGGAGAAACGACCTTAATGGACCGTCTCTATATCAATGATGGTAAGGGAGATTTTGTTCGATTCCCAGCAAATCTACCACAGTCGAATGGAGGAAGTATTTCAGCTGCCGACTTTAATGGAGATGGTTATGAAGACCTTTTTATTGGGAATCGTTCACTACCAGGCGGCTACGGACTTTCCCCTACA
>PZPI01000034.1 GCA_003045935.1 Bacteroidota bacterium
AGCCTCATGCATGTAGAAAAACTCGCGCGCGTTTTCACCGTGATTAAAAACACCGGCATCAGTTCCAAAGGCAATATTAACCCCCTTCTTATAGGCCTTGGCAAAAGTAGCTTGCGATTGTTTTCCACCGATTTCTTTTGCCTTAGCGGCAACCATAGGAGGATAATAACCTTCTATTTCGGCATTGATTGAAACCTGTTTCCCAGCGGTGATTGTAGGTACTAAATAGGTGCCATGCTTAATCATAAGATCCATGGTAGCCTCACTCATAAGGGTTCCGTGTTCTATGGTATGAATACCGGCGACTACTGCTCTACGCATGCCTTCATCTCCATGGGCATGGGCAGCAGTAAGAAAATCATAATCCTCGGCCGTCTTCACAATCTCTTTAATTTCTTCAATAGTGAAATGAGCGTTCTTACCATTCTTTGTTGTACTCAACACCCCGCCTGTTGCTGTAATTTTAATGGTGTTCGCTCCATCCTTGTATCGCTGTCTTACCGCTTTACGAGCCTCTTCTGGGCTATTTACGATACCTTCTGCAGGTCCTGGATCACCCATTAGATCTTTACGTACGCCAGAAGTAGGATCAGCATGACTACCGGTCGAGCCAATCGTTTTTCCTGTAGTGAAAATACGAGGCCCATCTACCAGCCCTGCTTCCACTGCATTCTTCAAGGCGATATTCACTCCCGAGCCTCCTAAATCTCGCACAGTGGTAAACCCAGCGAGCAAAGTTTTATTCGCGTAAACAGAAGCTCTAAATGCAACATCAGCCTCGTTTAAAGTGAAACGATTGAGGTAAGCACGAGGGTTAGATTCAGACTCAATATGCACATGCATATCAATAAACCCAGGCATTACCCACGACTCTTTTAAATCAATATTTTGATCGCTACCTGTAGCATCTACGAATCCATTCAAGATTTCTGTAATGCGCTTACCCTCAACAACAACGGTTTTCTCTTTTTGCCATCGCTCTGATGTCGGGTCAAACACATTTCCGCACTGTAAGTAATATTTTTGGGCACTTACCGCTTGAATAGAAAAAGCTATAACTGCGAGATAAATCCAGTTTTTCATGAAATATATTGTTTAGGTTAGCAAATGAAGTTAGTCCAAATTTCTGATTTTTCGTTCCCAAGCCCAGGCAGAAGCTAGCGCATCATCTAAGCTGTATTTAGACTTCCAGCCAAGTACACTATTTGCCTTTTCGGTATTAGCAAAAGCTTGAATCACATCACCCTCTCTTCTCCCTGCAATTCGGTAAGGCAATTTAGATCCAGACACCTTTTCAAAGCTCTCAATCACTTCTAAAACTGAGCTTCCCTTACCGGTTCCGAGATTAAAAATCTCGTAATCATTAGTAGATTCTCCCTTAACTAATCGCGTTAGTGCTGTCACATGTGCCTCTGCTAAATCTACCACGTGAATGTAATCTCGAATACAAGTTCCATCAGGTGTAGGATAGTCATCACCGAATACTGCAAGCTCCTTTCGAAGACCCGCAGCCGTTTGAGTAATATATGGGACCAAATTCTGAGGAACACCCAAAGGCAATTCACCAATTTTAGCTGAAGCATGTGCCCCAATCGGGTTGAAGTAACGAAGTGCGATGGCGCTCAGTCCTGAACTCACTTTGACAGTGTCTTTGAGAATCTCTTCTCCAATCTGTTTCGTATTACCGTAAGGAGATTCAGCAACTTTAATAGGTGCCCTTTCGGTAATGGGCATCACATCAGCCTGCCCATAAACGGTGCACGACGAGCTAAAAATTAAGTGTGACTTCGGCTTTGGTGCTAATTGTTTCAATAAGTAAATGAAAGCCGAGAGATTATTTTCGTAGTAAAGTAAGGGATTTTCAACACTTTCCCCTACCGCTTTTGAGGCGGCAAAATGGATCACTCCCTCAATAGACGGTTCTTTGTCGAAAAGTTCGACTACGTGTAATTCGTTTCTTAAATCTAACTCGTAAAATGTAGGGCGTCGACCGATGATCGATTCAATACCGTCTAAAACCTCGATTCTGGTATTCGAAAGATTGTCTACAATAATCACCTCATATCCGGCCTCAGATAAGGCTACCACAGTATGTGACCCGATATAACCTAAGCCCCCGGTAACTAAAATTTTCATCCTCTGTTACTTAAAAATTCGTGAATAGTGGTGGTAATAAAGCCGATCTGCTCATCGGTAAGTTCAGTATGCATCGGAAGCGACAATACCTCATCAGAAATTTGATTAGTCACTGAAAAATCTTCTTCTCGATAACGCTGATCTTTATATGCTTTCTGCTTGTGTAAAGGAATCGGGTAGTATACTCCATGAGGTATTTGCTTCTCAGCTAAGTGTGCCGCCAAAGCATCGCGATGACCTCCAGAAATCTTTAGTGTGTATTGATGAAATACGTGACAAGTACATGACTCGCAAATACCTTCGCATTCGGTAACCGTAACCGGTAAACTTACAAATGGCGTATTCGACAGCTCTCTGTTATAAGCTCGAGCAGCCTCTCTTCTTCGGTGATTATAATCATCTAAATGCGGGAGCTTTGCACTCAATACCGCCGCCTGTAAGCTATCTAATCTAGAATTTACTCCAACAACATCGTGATGATATCTTTGATACATCCCGTGATTTACAATACCTCTTAAAGTGTGAGCCAGATTATCATCGTTCGTAAATAAAGCTCCACCATCGCCATAAGCTCCAAGATTCTTCGAAGGAAAGAAAGAAGTGGCGCCAACGTGACCTATAGTGCCAGCCATCGGTCGTGCTCCTGTCTTAGAATGATATTTTGCACCTATTGCCTGGGCATTATCCTCAATGACAAATAAATCGTGCTCCATTGATAGCTCCATAAGCTCATCCATATTCGCGCATTGGCCAAAAAGGTGAACGGGAACTATTGCTTTAGTTTTCGATGTAATCGCAGCTCGAACAGCATCTATATTGAGAGTAAAATCATCTTCATATACATCAACTAAAACTGGAGTTAACCCAAGTAGGGCAATCACCTCAACAGTCGCAGCAAATGTGAAATCAGCCGTAATCACCTCATCTCCCGGTTTTAAACCAAGCCCCATCATTGCGATTTGCAGTGCATCTGTTCCGTTCGCACAGGGGATCACATGTTTTACCCCAAGGTAGGTTTCGAGTTCTTTCTGAAATTGAGAAACGGCCCCGCCATTAATGAAACTGGCTTCTCCAAGAATGGTTTCAAATCGATTGAGCACATCAGATTTTATAGGTTCTAGTTGACCCTGAAGATCAACCATCTGAATTTTTTTCATGCGATTACAATAGTATTTGGGCTAAAGGTACTAATTCAGGCCTAAGCGAAAGGTTGTACCTTAGCGAAAATTGAGAGAATTTCATGTGGATTTATCAGATTCTTGTATCCCTTTTTAGCAGGTTATCTCCGCTGTTTGCCTTAGTTAATTCAAAGCTTCGAAAACAACTTATAGGGCAAAGAAATAGCTTAAAACAGTTACCAGATTTCGCTAAAAAAGGAAAGCTCGTTTGGATTCATGTCGCATCCTTAGGAGAATACGAACAAGCCCTACCTATTATTGATAAAATCAAGGAAAGACAAACCGAGGCGCAGATCGCCCTTAGTTTCTTTTCTCCATCTGGCTATGAGTACGCGGCAAAAAAAGCACCGGTCGAATTCGTATTTTATCTGCCTTGGGACACAAAATCAAAGGCTAACAAAGTTGTTCAGTGGTTAAAGCCTGACGTTGCCATCTTCGTGAAATATGAACTTTGGCCTAACTATCTAAATGAGTTAAAAAAATTTGGATGTCCCACCTATTTGGTAGCGGCTAGATTTTATAAAGAACAATGGCTATTTAAGTACCGCTTAGGTGAACAATTGCTCGAGAATTTCAACCAAATTCTATGCCAAGACGAGTCGTCTATTTCGGCAGTACATTCTTTTTATCCAGAATTACCCGTCAACTATTGTGGGGATACTCGCTTTGATAGAGTCGCACAGATTGCCTTTGAAAACAAATCACTAGATGGGATAGAATCCTTTATTGCCGGGCGAAAATGTATTGTTTTTGGTAGCTCATGGCAAGAAGAGCATGAGCTACTAGCCCAATCGCTCCGAGAATTCGACAACCCTAAAGTTTGCTTCATTGTCGCTCCCCATAAAGTAGATTCTATAACCACCAAAAAAGCAATCTCATCATTTTCTGAGCCCGTAAATAGATTCACTAAATCAGAATTTCAAACGGACCGCAGAGTTCTAATTCTCGACACGGTAGGTTTATTGAGTGCAGTCTACAGGTATGCTGATCTAGCCTTTATCGGAGGTGGATTTAAAACAGGGCTTCACAATGTTCCCGAAGCTGCCGTTTACGGCATACCGGTTTTGATCGGACCTAACTATAGTCAGTTCCCTGAAGTGGTACAGTTGGTTAAAGAAGGTGGAGTAATAGCCATTGATCAATCTAGCGAATTTGACATTTATCTTCAAACACTTGCCAAACAACCTCGAGCACTGCAATCTCAAGGGGAAGCAAACAGAAGGTTTATCGAACAGAACTTAGGGGCTAGCGATAAAATCTATAAAGAGATCAGCAAATTCTTGTAACGAATAAGCCTAAAAAAAGCCGAGAAATTCTCGGCTTTTTATGGTGCGGATGAAGGGAGTCGAACCCCCACGCCTCGCGGCACTAGATCCTAAGTCTAGCATGTCTACCAATTCCATCACATCCGCAATTGGTATTACCAATAAGGAGGGCAAATATACCCTATTTTTTTAAAATCCTAAAAATTCTTGCAAATTCTTATTCGTAAATTAGTGCCACTTTAAAGAACGTCGAAAATGAGTCTGAATAACTACATTGAAAACCACAAGGAGCGCTTCACAAACGAGCTGATTGATTTGCTGAAAATACCTTCAGTAAGTGCAGATCCTGCCTATAAAGAAGCGGTTTTACAAGCAGCAGCTTTTACCGCCAAAAAACTCAAAGAAGCAGGCTGCGATAGCAGTGAAGTAATAGCCACTAAAGGGTATCCTGTAGTTTACGGTGAGAAGATTATTGACAAGACCCTTCCAACCATTCTAGTCTACGGCCACTACGATGTACAACCACCAGACCCTGTTGAACTTTGGGAATCAGGACCCTTCGAACCGGTGATCAAAAAATCAGCACTACATCCTGAGGGAGCTATTTACTCACGTGGCGCCTGTGATGATAAAGGTCAGTTCTACATGCATGTGAAAGCGTTTGAAGCTATGGTTGCTGAAAATGAACTTCCCTGTAACGTAAAATTCATGATTGAAGGAGAAGAAGAGGTAGGTAGCGATAGCCTAGGCGAGTTTTTAGAAACTTACAAGGAACGTCTCAGCAGCAACATCATTCTCATTTCAGATACAGGAATGATTAGTAGAGACATTCCCTCTATTCAAACAGGACTTCGAGGATTAAGTTATGTTGAAGTAGAGGTAACAGGACCTAACCGAGATCTACACTCAGGGGTTTATGGAGGTGCAGTGGTGAATCCGATTAACACTCTAAGCAAGATGATCGCATCGCTTCATGACGACGAAGGAAAAATCACCATTCCCGGATTCTACGATAAGGTTATCGAACTCAGTGCTGAAGAGCGCGCGGCGATGGCAGAAGTACCCTTTGATCAAGAACAGTACAATAAACATCTAGATATTGACGGGGTAAATGGAGAAAAGGGGTACTCTACTACAGAGCGGGCCTCGATTCGACCTACTCTTGATGTGAATGGAATTTGGGGTGGATACATTGGCGAAGGTGCCAAAACGGTTCTTCCGTCTAAAGCGTACGCCAAAATATCAATGCGCCTAGTACCCGACCAAGACCATCATGAAATTACTCGACTGTTCACGGAGCACTTCGAAGCGATTGCTCCAATAGGAGTTAAGGTTAAAGTAACTCCACATCACGGCGGTACTCCTTACGTTACTCCAATTGATAGTATCGGATATTTAGCAGCAGAAAAAGCCTTAGAGACAACGTTCTTTAAAAAACCGGTTCCACAACGAGGAGGAGGAAGTATCCCCATCGTAGCCTTATTTGAATCCGTTTTAGGTATAAAATCAGTTCTCATGGGATTCGGATTAGACAGCGATGCAATCCATTCTCCAAATGAGCATTATGGACTATTCAATTACTACAAGGGAATTGAAACAATCCCCTATTTCTTCAAGTACTACACAGAACTGTCTAAAGAGGCTTAAATAGTATCGGACGACTTGGTGCAGCATCACTAAGAATAGGCGCTACTTGTAGTTGAAGTAAATAATTACCGGCAGGTAAATTAGCAGGAATCTGTGCAAATTCAGTAATCGTTGCCGAGGTTCTTGGAGAATCTGATAGTTTCCAGAAAGCACGATGCGACAAAAGAGCTCCCTGATCCTTTTCTTTATCGATCGAGGGCACATCAAGTACCAAGTGCTCTACTCCTGCTTCAACGAGTCGCTTAGTGGCTGATTCACTGAGATAGGGCCAATTCGTATGATCGTAATTGATAGGATATTCTTTATTAGGATTTAATCGAATCACTAAAGCCTTCACCCCTTCATAATCGCAAAGATCTAATGCTTTCTCAGTTAATACCTGGTCTCCATCTATGGTCTCTAAACTCGGACGAATAAGTTTACACGGCAGAAACAAAGGAAGTCTCAATTCCTCAATCACAAGCTGATTTTCGTCAATATGACCGAGTGTTTCAGTATGCGTGCCGTGGGCATGTGGAGCAAATTTAATTTGGTCAAAATTCACTGCGGCACCCGAAGACACACTAAAAACGGCTCCTCCAACTTCTAAAGGGCCCATCTGAGGGCTGCCGATATACCAGGCGTTTACTCCACTACCTACCGCTCTTGACAAATCAATACCAAGAGCCTCATCGAACATATAATCGGTGTCTTCAATGGTTAATCTTATCATATGCGATTTGTCTTTAGTTCAACCATAAACAATTCACTGGCTATACCGTCAATTAAAAATTTACCCTTACGAGTAGCTCTAATTACCCCTTCCTCCTCAAACAATAGTGCATCGAGCAAAAATGGGGTTATCATCATCTTGAAATAATTCAGATAAGGAGCACCAAATTCAGATTCGAGGTCATGGTAACTCACCCCCCATTGGGTTCGAAGCGAGGTCATCACGAATTCGTTATACCGATCTTTTGTAGTCAATTCTTCGCTTTCAAAATTCAACGCTCCCCCTTCAATAGCATTCATATACTTGTGGTTCTGAGCAATATTCCAATATCTACTTTTACCATCAAAACCATGTGCAGAGGGGCCTATGCCGACATACGAAACACCCTTCCAGTAAGAACTGTTATTAACCGAGTGGTGACCGGGAAGTGCAAAATTCGAAATTTCATAATGCTCAAATCCTCTACTGGTTAAGGTATCGAGTACAACAAGGAATTGTCTTTCTGCCTGTTCCTCATCGATATCTGGAATAAGTTCCTTTTCAATATAACTAGCAAGGGCAGTCTTGGGCTCTACAGTCAATGCATAGGCCGAAACGTGAGTTGCCCCAATATCTCCAACCTTACCTATACCCTTTTGAAGCAATTCATCAGATTGTCCTGGGATACCATAAATAATATCTACAGATACTCTATCGAAATGACTTACAGCCAACTGTAGCGATCGTAAAGAATCTTCTGAGCTATGCGCTCGATTCATCAATTTTAAGTCTCGATCTTCAAAAGACTGAAGACCAATACTCAATCTATTCACACCAGCCTCCTTCCAAGACATTATTTGATCCTCATTCACATCCTCAGGGTTTACTTCCAAGGTAAATTCAAAATCAGAAGTAAAAGAATAATGCGTTAAAGCCGTATTTTTCAATAATAACAATTGCTGCTTACTCAGTACCGAGGGGGTTCCGCCTCCTAAGTAAAAAGTATTAAAAGTAGCTTCTTGCCAGTCTGTTTTTCTCAAACGCATTTCTTCGGTCATCGCAACAATCATTCGATCGATATAATTGAGTTTTGTCGAGAAGTGAAAATCACAATAGTGACAAGCACGTCGACAAAAAGGAATGTGGAGATAAAAACTCGCCATTAGCTGGTTCGATCTTTATTCTGACTAACAAAACTTGACCAAGAATGGTAGGCATTTGTCACTTCAGGCTTACCTGCGTTATAAAAATGACAAACAGCAGCTGCTAAGCCATCGGTGGCATCTAAATTTTTCGGAAGTTCTTTTAGAGCGAACATCCCCTGAAGCATCTTCGCCACTTGCTCCTTAGAAGCATTACCGTTACCAGTGATGGCCATCTTAATTTTCTTTGGTAAATATTCGGTAACCGGTATTTGGCGGGAAAGACCAGCAGCCATCGCAACACCTTGAGCTCTACCCAATTTGAGCATTGACTGTACATTTTTACCAAAGAAGGGCGCCTCTAGAGCCATCTCGTCAGGGTGATAAGTATCAATAAGTTCAATGGTTCTTTCGTAGATCATACGCAGTTTCAGATAAGGGTCACTTACCTTTTGAAGGCGTAACTCGTTCATCTGCAAGAATTTCATTTGAGAACCATTCACCTCAATAAGGCCAAAACCCATAATGGTGGTTCCGGGATCTACTCCCAAGATAATTTTCGAGGCGGACATACTACTAAGGTAACGATTTAACGATCGAAGTAGCGAACGACCTCAGCAAGCGGTAAACGCTCAGAGTCTTCAGGTTTTTCATCGTAGTAGCCCATATAGAACAGTCCATAACAACGCTCTCCCTCTTCTAATTCAAGAAAATCTCCTAAATGCTGGACAACCCCTGGAGAACTCCAGTAACCCCCAATTCCTTTTTCATGACTACTTAGCCATAGATTCTGAACAGCCATCGCTACTGCTGCAACTTCTTCCCACTCAGGAAGCGATTCTTTCGGATCTCTTTTCATACAAATGGCTATTGCTATTTGAGACTTTATCGCATTTGATCGCATCTTATCGTGAGTGATTTGACTGAATTTTTGGGCAGTCTTAGTATATACTTCTCCAATAGCGTCAGCAAGTCGGCTGCGAGCCTCTGATCGAATAACTACAAATCGCCAAGGCTGAGTTTTCTTATGCGTTGGTGCCCATCTAGCCGCTTCAAGCATCTCTTCGATAAGCTGGTCAGCGATTGGACGGTCGTTATAAGATCCTGGATATACACTTCTTCGAGTGCGTATTAATTCACTTAATTCCATGAGCAATATTTTTTAAAGTACTAAAAGTACTAATGGGCTAGAAACAAAAAAAGCCTCCCCTAAGGAAAGCCTTTCAAAGGTCAGTATCACTGTGGATACCACACTTGATGCAGTTTTACCTGCACAACACAACATTGCAAATATAGGGGCAATTTTTTTATTCGATTGTTGAAAACTTCATTAAAGGAATAATTCCTAATAATTGGAATAATTCCATAATTTTGAATAATGAATCGAAATATCTTACATCTAGATCTAGACAGTTTTTTCGTCTCTGTAGAGCGGCTCATTAACAGCGAGCTTAAGAAAAGACCTCTTCTAGTCGGCGGTATCAGTGACCGCGGAGTAGTAGCTGCTTGCAGCTATGAAACACGGGCTTTTGGCGTGCACTCAGGAATGCCTATGAAATTAGCTCGCAGACTCTGTCCAGAAGCTATTGTACTAAGAGGTAATTCAGGTACCTACACCAAATATTCAGACCTCATCACTGAGATTATCAAATCAGAGGTACCTGCTTTCGAGAAAGCCAGTATCGATGAATTCTACGCAGACCTAAGTGGAATGGATCAATTTTTCGGCACTTATAAATTCGCCTCAGAACTAAGAACTAAGATCATTAGAGAAAGTGGGTTACCCATATCGCTTGGGCTATCAATAAACAAAATAGTTTCTAAGGTAGCCACCGGCGAGGCAAAACCCAACAATCAAATTAAAATCGATCAAGGGTACGAGAAGCAATTTTTAGCTCCACTCCCTATTCGAAAAATCCCAATGGTAGGCGACAAAACAGGGCTAACGCTGCAGCGATTAGGCATTAGAATCGTCAGCGACCTTCAAAAGCTGCCCGAAGAACTTCTTTTACAAACGCTAGGCAAAACAGGAGGAATCATTTGGCGAAGAGCTCAAGGAATAGATCACAGCCCTGTAATCACTTACAATGAAAGAAAATCTATTTCTACTGAAAGAACCTTTGACTACGACACCATCGATATGACTCTCTTGAGAGAATTGCTTATCGCAATGACCGAGAACCTAGCCTATCAGCTCAGAAGAGGTCAAAAATTAACTTCTTGCGTGAGCGTTAAAATAAGATATGCCGACTTCGACACTCAGAGCAGGCAATTAAAAATACCCTACACTAGCGCAGATCACTTGTTAATTCCTAGAATATTAGAGCTATTCAACGCTTTGTATAATCGACGACTAAGAGTTCGACTAATAGGAGTCAAATTCAGTCACCTGGCAGGAGGCAACTATCAGATCAACCTATTTGACGATAACGAATCAGCGATTCAGCTCTATCAAGCCATAGACAGAATGAGACTACGATTTGGTGACCGAAGTATTATCAGAGCTTCGAGTCTAGGTGCTAAAACTATCGGACGAATTGAAAACCCATTTAACGGAAACGCCCCTATCGTACTCGCTCACCGCAAGCAATAATGTATCTACAATGTCACAGTTATTACAGTCTACGATACGGAACGATCTCAGAAGAAGAGCTCGTCGACCTGGCGATTGCTAAAGGTCATTCTTTCGCCGCGCTAACCGATATCAACAACAGTGCTGCTGTCTTATCCTTTGTTAAATACTGTCAGAAAAAAAACATACCACCTATCATAGGTATTGACTGCCGCGAGAGAAACTCGAAGGGTTATGTAGGAATCGCGAGAAGTACACAAGGCTTCTATAATCTCAATCAATTCGTGTCAGAGATTCAAGCCTCAAAAAAAGGGTATCCAAAATATGCTCCAGATCTCGACGAGGTAAGCTTTATCTATCCCTTTACTCAGGTGCAAATTGAAAATCTACAAATCACACTCCCCAATCATTACATAGGGGTATCGATCAAAGATCTCAACCGCTTGCGATTTAGTAAACTTATTGAGAACAAAGAACGACTTGTGTTTCTTAGCCCCGTTAGCTTTCGATCTAAAAGAGACTTTAATACCCATCGTCTTCTAAGGGCCATTGACAATAATACATTACTCAGTAAACTAGCCATCGAAGAACAAGGGGATATCGATCATCAGATGCTCGATATAAGCGAATTAAAAAAAGCGGTTAACGATCTTGACTTTTTATTAGAGCAAACTACGAAACTCAGTAAACAATGCTCATTTGAGTATCCCTTTGACCCCAGACTCCCTTCAGAAAACCAACAATTATTTGGAGAAAACCAGGAAGAAGATGAATGGCTACTCAGACGTTTATGTCACGAAGGCATAGAGTACCGGTATCCTAACGAAAAACCTAAAGAACTGTATGTGCGACTAGCTAAAGAACTACAATTGATCTGTGAGAAATCCTTCACCACCTATTTCTTAATTAACTGGGATCTCACTACAGAAGCTAGAAAAAGAGGGTTTTTCTATGTAGGAAGAGGTAGTGGAGCCAATAGTCTTGTGGCGTATCTCTTACGCATTACCGATGTCGATCCTATCGAGCTCAATCTCTACTTTGAGCGTTTCATTAACAAATACCGAAGTAGTCCTCCCGATTTTGACATTGATTTTTCCTGGCGAGAGCGAGACCAAATGATTCAATATTTATTTGAGAGGTATCCCAATGTGTGTTTGCTGGGTGCGTATGTAACCTTTCAAAAAAGAGCAGTAATCAGAGAAATCGGAAAAGTATTCGGACTCTCTAAGGAAGAAATTGATGCACTAGTAGCTAATACAAAACCTCTAGGTCGCAACAAGGAGAGTGATGAGCTGCAGAGACTAGTATTGCACTATTCCCAGTTTATTGAAGGCTTGCCCAACCACTTTAGCATACATGCCGGAGGAATGCTTATTACTGAAAAGCCTATACACTACTACGCAACCACCTTTTTCCCTCCCAAAGGGTTTCGAACCATACATCTTGATATGCACATCGCTGAAGACGCTAGGCTTCACAAATTTGACATCCTGTCTCAACGAGGTCTATCAAAAATTGCTGATGCCCTAAAACTCATCGAGCAGAATCAAAATAAACAGGTAGACATTCATCAAATCGAGACCTTTAAAAATGACACTAATATCAATGAACTATTAGCCCGTGGAGATTGCATGGGTTGCTTCTACATTGAATCTCCCGCTATGCGAATGCTTTTGCAGAAACTTAAAGTAAGCAATTACTTAAGTCTTGTTGCTGCTAGCTCGATTATTAGACCCGGGGTTTCTCAAAGCGGAATGATGAATGAATACATACTTAGGCATCAAAATCCTGAAAAAGTACACCAAAGAGCCAACCCCGTACTTCTAAACATTATGCCCGAGACCTATGGAGTCATGGTTTATCAGGAAGATGTTATCAAAGTCGCACACTACTACGGAGGGTTGAGCCTTGCTGAGGCCGATGTACTACGCAGAGGGATGAGTGGTAAATCAAGATCAAAGACTGAGTTTGATCGTATCAAGGTGCAATTCTTCGAAAATGGCAATCAAAAAGGGTATCGCGAAGAAGAAGTGAATGAAGTATGGAGACAAATCGAAAGTTTCGCTGGCTACGCCTTTGCCAAGGGGCACTCCGCTTCTTATGCTGTTGAGAGTTATCAAAGCCTATTTCTTAGGGCCTACTATCCGCTCGAATATCTCACAGCTGTAATCAATAATGGAGGGGGATTCTACGGAATAGAATTCTATCTCAAAGAAGCGATTAGACTAGGCGCAAGAGTGTACACCCCTTGTATTAATAAGAGCCATATTCAACACACGATCATCAAAAACAAATTATACCTAGGTTTTACATCTCTTAAAGAGTTAGAGGAACGAAGCATTATAAAAATAGTAGAGGCCAGAACTCGAGGAGAGTTCAAAAGTCTATTCGACTTTATTGATCGAGTACCTGTAGGCAGTTCACAAATAGAACTTCTAATACGGGCCGGAGCCTTCAGCTTCACTAATAAAAATAAACACTCGCTATTATGGCAAGCGTTAGGTTTAAAAAATAGTAAACAAAGAACCTTTCAACCTAAACTTTTCGCATCAGAGCAAAAGGGAGTAAGCCTAACACACCTCAAAGAATCAGCAGTTGAAAGAACCTATGAACTTTGGGAACTTTTAGGATTTCCACTTTCAATGACTTTTGAACTTTTAAAAACTCCGATTCAAGGCATTACCGCCGACCAACTAGAGCACTACGATCGAAAGGCAGTGCGAATACTCGGGTATCTGGTTACGGTGAAAAATACTAGAACAAAGAACGGAAAGATCATGCAGTTTGCCACCTATTTAGATGTCAACGGCGCCGTTTTTGACACCACTTCGTTTCCTGAAATAGCCCAAAAATATCCCGTACTATCCAAAGGAATCTACCTCATCGAAGGATTAGTCTGTACGGAATTCGGGTTCAAAAGTATTGAAGTAAAAAGAAAGGAGCGCTGCGAATATGTAAGTAATACCTCCTACTAAAAATTCAAATAAAACGGCGCTGTAAGATGACGATACTCTTCAGTATAAAGATGTCTTTCAATCTCGATCACTAATTCTTCACGCTCAGCTACAATCGCAGAGGTGGTTTTTTGAAGTTCTAACATCACCCGCTTAACTGGTAAATCTGAGCGACCCTTGACTAGACAATACCTTCGAATCTTAAAGCCTACCTCCAACGCAACATTTTGCACCTCAGAAAATCGATCTGAAGGGAGAATTAAAGAAAATAATCCTTCAGCCTTCAATAGACGGTATGATGACTGAATTAGTAACTGCAAGGGTAAATGATTCGCATTTCTAGCGAGAGTTCTAGAATCATCTACAGTTTCAGCTCCTTGAAAATAAGGTGGGTTCGAAACAATCAAATCAAAGTCAGAGTCAATGATCGAAGACGGATCTGAAAAGTCACCCATAACTACTCCTAGTCGCTCAGACCAGGGAGAATTACGAAAATTCATTTGAGTAGCCTCACAGGCTCGCTCATCAATATCTATTGCCTTAATTTGACTCGAAGAAAAACGCTGCGCTAATTGAAGAGCTATAAGCCCAGTACCACAACCAACATCTAAGATTTTTTTAGGATCAGGTGCAAAAGACCAAGCACCGATCAAAACACCATCGGTCCCGATTTTCATCGCAACATTACTATCGTCTATTGAAAATTGTTTGAATCGAAACACCCTCAGGGCTCTAAATAAAGTTCAATCAGGCCATTTGGCGCTGATACCAAGATACGTTTTTGGCCTTTATCTATAGAATTGATGATTTCGTCTACCGCCGGCAATAAAACTTCTTTCCCTTTATGATCGATAATAAAAATGGCTTGAGTGGAACTGTCATTCACCCCAACTAATTCACCAATATGACCAAAAGAAGTATCAATTACTTCAAACCCGATGAGTTCGTGATAATAATACTGTCCCTCTTCTAATTCAGGAAGCTCGTCTAACGGGCGATAAATCGATTTTCCAATAAGTGCAGCAGCTTGAAGTTCAGAATCAACTCCCTCAAACTTAACTCTGAGCGATCCGTTGTGCCAACGAGAACGCTCAATAAAAAATGGAACCAATTCATGCTCTAATTGAACAAAAACTGATTCCATTTCAAGATATTCACCCAGGTAATCGGTGTCTAGTTTTAGAAGCACCTCACCCTTGAAGCTAAATTTTGATGCGATATGTCCTAGTTGGTAGCAGGACTCGAGTCGCATACAATCAATTATTCAGCTGGTTTCTCTTCTTCAGAAGACTCTTCTGCAGGAGCTTCTTCACTAGCAGCTTCTTCAGCAACAGGAGCCTCCTCAGCAACAGGAGCCTCAGCTACTTCTTCTGATGCTTCTTCAGTAGCCTCTACAGCAATAGGA
>PZPI01000141.1 GCA_003045935.1 Bacteroidota bacterium
TAAGTGTTCGTAAAATAGTACGAGCTATTAATCTAGAAAGTAAAAGGATCGAGAATGATGGTTTACAGTCTTTTAAAATCATTCAAGAGAATGAAATATTTTAAAAGAAAAGAGAATTGAATGGAAAAGAAAAGAAAGATACATTTGTAGAAAATCACATTCAATGAAACCTGTTTTTTTTACTCTTCTCACTCTTTTGTTTATGAGCAGCTGTGTGGCAGTTCGATTCCCAGAAGAAATTGAAATCAAAATTGAAATGCCTGAGAACGCTTCCCCAGAGCAGATAGAAGCCGTTATGGGCTCTCTTCGATTAGAGATGACTAAAGATCAAGGCCGCCGAGTAAAAGTGGTAGTAGACAGCATTCCTGGCTCTTAAGAGTAAGTCGGGAAATTAAATTGGCTATATTAGGTTCCAAACCTAACAAAGTATGGAACTTAAAACTTTTGATTTTGTGATCATTGGGGCCTTTGTTGCCCTATTACTTGGTATTGGGATTTATAGCGCTAAGTCAGCTAACAAGAGCAGTTCAGAATATTTTTTATCGGGCCGAAATATGCCCTGGTGGCTATTGGGGTTTTCGATGGTTGCAACTACCTTTTCTACAGACACCCCTAACCTCGTTACCGATATCGTACGATCCTCTGGAGTTTCAGGAAACTGGGTGTGGTGGGCCTTTCTGCTCACAGGTCTTTTAACGGTTTTTGTCTTTGCTGAATTATGGCGTAAGAGTGGTGTTACCACAGACATGGGTTTTTATCAATTGCGTTATGGAGGAAAGCCGGCTCGTTTTTTAAGACGATTCAGAGCCTTATATCTAGGGCTTCTATTTAATGTGCTCGCAATGTCAGGCGTTACTCTTGCAGCGATTAAAATAGGGCAAGTAATGTTAGGTCTTGACCCAGTGGTTACAGTAGTAGTAGCGGGTTTGATCACCGCATTTTTTAGTGCCATTGGCGGTTTTAAAGGGGTGATATACACAGACTTTGTTCTATTTATCGCAGCGATTAGTGGGGCTTTTGGTGCTGCATACTTTTTGGTGAACGAACCTGATATTGGAGGGCTTACACAGCTGTTTTCTCACCCAAACGTAAGTGATAAGTTAGACCTAGTGCCTAGTTTTTCGAATACCGAGGCGCTGATTACTCTTTTTATTATTCCGATTGCAGTGCAGTGGTGGAGCAGTTGGTATCCTGGTGCTGAGCCTGGAGGTGGCGGATATGTAGCTCAACGAATGCTGGCAGCCAAAGACGAGTCAAACGCAGTTTGGGCTACCTTCTTTTTTAATATCATGCACTATGCGGTTCGTCCTTGGCCGTGGATTTTAGTAGCCTTGGCATCGCTTATTCGCTATCCAGACATTGCCTCGATCGCAGCGGCCTTTCCTGATGTTACCCCAGACAAACTAGGAAATGACTTGGCTTATTCTGCAATGTTGACCTCTCTGCCTTCAGGGTTATTAGGGCTGGTTTTAGCGTCTCTAGGAGCAGCTTACGTATCTACACTATCTAGTCATTTGAACTGGGGAGCTTCTTACTTGGTCTACGATGTTTATGCAGCATACAAACCCGAAGCAAGCGAACGTCAAAAAGTTGTTGTTGGTCAGATTAGCACCTTGCTACTTATGGCATTAAGCGCCATAGTTGCCTTAAATCTGCAAAACGCAAAACAGCTCTTCGATGTGATTTTGATGTTTGGTGCGGGAACAGGTCTTCTATTTATGCTTCGCTGGTTTTGGTGGCGTATTAATGCTTGGTCTGAAATTGCAGCGATGTTGGTGTCAGGGATTCTGTCAATCGGCTTAGCATTTACCCCTCTAGGCGCGGCTTTGTTTGGAGCAGAAGGCCTTATGCCGGGATATATGCAATATCCCTTCATCGTTCTCTTCACTACGATCGTCTGGCTAGCCGTTACCTTTTTAACTCCGGCTGAGGACAAAGCATTGTTAGAAGGGTTTGTAAAATCGCTAGATCTCTCTGGAGCAGGTTGGAAAAATTTTGGGGGCAAGAGCCACTCTACGTATTTGAGCTCAGGAATTAAGTCAATGCTTTTGGGCTGCGTTCTAGTTTATGGACTGCTATTTGCGGTTGGAAAGGCGCTTTACGGCGAGAGCTTCTCGGCGCTGATTCTCTTTGTTATTGCGTTAGCTGCAGGCCTCTTACTTCGAAAAGCCCTTAAGAAATAACCTATTGCTGTCTGGCGTGTAGTTTCGCGATGTATTTGCCCACCAGATCAAACTCTAGATTCACTTTTGTTCCGACTTTGTAGCTGTTGAATCTAGTATGCTCATAGGTATAAGGAATAATAGCGACACTAAAGCTATTGTCTTTTGAATTTACCACCGTTAATGAGGTGCCGTCCACGGTTATTGAGCCCTTTTCAATGGTGATATGTTCTGGGTTTGAAGGGTATTCGAATGAAAAGATCCAACTACCGTCTTTGTTTATAACCTCAGTACAAGAGGCTGTGGTGTCAACATGGCCCTGAACAATGTGTCCATCAAGTCGTGCGCCCAATTGCATCGCTCGTTCAAGATTTACAACATTTCCTACTTCAAGATCTCCAATCGCGGATTTTAACAAGGTCTCTTCGATGGCAGTTACTGTATATTTCGATCCGTCTATTTTAATGACCGTTAAACACACTCCGTTGTGCGCCAGACTTTGATCGATTTTTAATGCGTTAGTTAGGTCACTTTCAAGGGTTAAATGAAGGTTAGTGCCTTCTCTCTCAACAGCAACAACTTTTGCTAAGGTTTCTATGATTCCTGTAAACATACTCCGGTATAAATTTCAGTAACTTCGTTTCTTCAATAGTTCATCTATGAAAGTAAACAACACGGTAAAAATAGGTATTTCTGTTGGCGATCTAAACGGCATAGGCTGTGAAGTAGCCCTAAAAACCTTTCTTGATTCGCGGATGTTAAGCAATTGCACCCCAGTCTTCTTTGCCTCTAATAAAACCATGTCAAGCCAGATCAGCGAGCTGAATTTGGACATAAAATTTCATGGGATTAAAGATTTTAGCCGAATAGAGGCGGGTAAGATTAATGTTTACCAAGCTTTCGACACAGAATTTG
>PZPI01000035.1 GCA_003045935.1 Bacteroidota bacterium
AGTGTTATGAAGAATATAAAATCCTCAACCGATAATTATGAAGTACTCATCTATCCTTCTTTCGATTATTTGCAGTCTAAGCTTAATAAGTTGTCAGTCTTCCCTTAAATCTTCAGAAGTTGATTCAAAGGACACCTTCAGTTGGAAGTCTGCTAACATCTACTTTTTACTTACTGATCGATTTAATGCAGCTGAATCAGATACCACTAGAGTTGGTGCAGATAAAGAGACTGCTGTTTTAAGAGGGTTCGAAGGAGGAAACATCAAAGGAGTAACCAATAAAATCAAAGAGGGTTATTTTCAAAAGTTAGGAGTCGATGCCATTTGGACCACTCCAGTAGTCAGACAAATTGATGATGCTACCGATGAAGGAACAGGAGTTACTTACGGTTATCACGGGTATTGGACAAAGGATTGGACTAGTATTGAACCCTCTTTCGGCACTCATCAAGAATTAAAGGAATTTGTTGAGACTGCACATGAGGCAGGTATTAAAGTTGTAATGGACGCCGTATTAAATCATACTGGCCCAGTGACTGACTTAGACCCAACCTTTCCAGAGCAGTGGGTAAGAGAAACTCCTCCTTGTGATTTCAAAAATTATCAAGGTACGGTAGAATGTACTTTGGTGGCTAATTTACCCGATATCAAAACTGAATCTGGCGAAGAGGTTGAACTTCCGCAAACGCTTCTAGACTTTTGGGAATCAGAGAATCGTATGGAACAGGAAATTGCAGAACTTGATGCTTTTTTCAACAAAACAGGGCTAAAGAAAACCCCTAGGAATTATGTAATCAAATGGCTAACTGATTATGTTAGAGAATTAGGTATCGATGGCTTTAGAGTTGACACTACCAAACACGTAGATGAAGATTCTTGGGTCGTTTTAAAACAAGAGGCTGAACGCGCTTTTGAAGAATACCATCAAAATAATAACAGCGTCCCTTCTACCCCATTTTATATGGTTGGTGAAGTCTATTTTTATGGTATCAGTGGTGGACCAGAATATGATTTTGGAGATAAAAAGGTCAATTACTTCGATTATGGTTTTGATGCATTAATCAATTTCGATTTCAAGGCAGATGCCGCAAACCATTATGAATTCGTTTTTAATAAATACGACTCACTGCTTAATAAGACGCATAAAAACATAAGTGTACTAAGCTACATCAGTTCTCACGATGATTCGCAACCGTTCGATATCGAAAGAGAAGAACCTATTAAATCTGCAAATATGCTTCTATTGGCACCAGGAGGTGTACAGATGTATTACGGCGATGAAATTGCACGTCCGCTGGTAATGGAGGGCGCAGAAGGAGATGCTAATCTTAGGTCTGTCATGAATTGGTCTTCAATTGAAGAACCTGAAACCAAGGAGATTTTAACGCATTGGCAGAAATTAGGACAATTTAGAAAGTCACACCCAGCAATTGGATTAGGGGAACACAAAATGCTTCAAATCGAGCCCTATTTCTTTAGCAGATCCTATGAGGGTGATACGGCAATTGTAGGGCTTGATTTAATTCAAGATAAGGAAATCACTATTCAATTACCCTCTCAGTGGTCAAATGTAGAAAAGTGGTATGATTCCTATTCAAATCAATCGATTTCAGCACAAAATGGAACATTACACATAAAGACCAATCAATCAACGGTGCTTTTATCCCCTGAGTTTCCTTAATTGATTCTCTCGAATGTCTTAATTTCGCTTTTTAGCTTATCATCATGAATCTCACTGAACTTTCAGCCCTATCACCGATTGACGGTAGATACCGATCAAAAACTTCTACCCTTGCTCCTTATTTCTCAGAATACGCACTTATCAAGTATCGCGTTCGAATAGAAATCGAATACTTCATCGAATTGTGCGAAACAGGAGTCAAACCTTTACACCCTTTAGACCAGAAAACTAAGGAAGATTTAAAAGCGGTCTATCAAAATTTTAGTGAAGAAGACGCGCAATCGATTAAAGACATTGAACGCGTAACCAATCATGATGTTAAGGCGGTGGAGTATTTTATCAAAAACCAATTTGATCGTTTGGGATTGGATGATATCAAGGAATTTGTTCATTTCGGATTAACCTCTCAAGATATCAACAACACCGCTATTCCGCTATCGTTAAAAGAAGCGCATTTCGAAGTGGTTCTACCAATGCTTCAACAATTAGTGATCGAAATCGAAAAACTAGCAGAAAGTTTGAGTGACATTCCAATGCTTGCCAGAACTCATGGTCAACCCGCTTCACCTACTAGATTAGGTAAGGAGTTTAAGGTGTTTGCAGTGCGCTTACATGAACAAATTTCTCAATTTGAATCACAAAAGTTTTCAGCAAAATTTGGAGGGGCAACAGGGAACTATAATGCCCACAAAGTAGCTTATCCATCGAATAATTGGCCCGAGTTCGGAAGAACTTTTGTAACTGAAAACCTTGGACTGCACTTTAGTTATCCAACAACCCAAATCGAACATTATGATCATTTAGCTGGACTTTTTGATCTATACAAACGAATCAATACCATCCTCATCGATTTATCTCGAGATGTTTGGAGCTATATCTCAATGGATTACTTCAAGCAACGAATCAAAGAGGGTGAGGTAGGTTCGTCAGCGATGCCTCACAAAGTAAACCCTATCGACTTCGAGAATGCTGAAGGTAATTTAGGTCTTGCGAATGCTATTTACGAGCATTTATCTGCGAAGCTTCCTGTATCTCGATTACAGAGAGATCTTACTGACAGTACGGTATTAAGAAATATTGGAGTACCTATCGGACATTCGATCTTAGCCATGCAATCCCTTCTTAAAGGTTTTGGTAAGCTTCTTGTCAATAAAGAGAAAGTGGTCAATGAATTATCAGATAATTGGGCGGTAGTTGCCGAAGCAATCCAAACGATTCTACGTCGAGAACAATACCCCAATCCCTATGAAAGTCTAAAGGCACTTACTAGGACTCATTCAGTGATGAACGAAGAAGCAATACACGACTTTATTGAAACATTAAATGTTAGTGATTCAGTGAAGTCAGAGCTTAAAGCAATACGACCAGAAAATTACCTTGGGTTCTAAGCCCGATTATAGTTCCTCTTCTCCGAGTATATCCTTTAGAACACTCTCGCTCAAGAACTGAAAATCAGATTCTTTAAGTGAATCTGCTAGTTGAAGAAAAGCGGCAGGGTTCATTTGTTCTCCTAAAATTCTAGCTAAAACAAAGCCCTCTCCCTCTGCAAAGCCAAAGAAAACAGCCTCATCAATTTGATCTACCTCTCCACGAATTAGTATACTAGCTTGCGCCTCACCTTTCGTTCGTGCCGAAACTAAAGCTTCAAAACCGTCACTTTTTAGAAAGCTATTAATCAAAGACTGTTGACTAGCAATGAACTCTTTTTTCTCAGCATTTCTATACATCAAAACACTCACCTTTCTTAGAGAAGTAAAGGTTGCCATTTGCTCGGGAGTTAAATCTTCTAGACTTCCACCTAATAAACTAGCAGGAATTTCAATGAGTGTAAAATCGGTATTTTCTTGTGATTCAAGAAAGTAACGCTGTAAGGTCATCGCTGGTTGGCATGACGTGACTAGAGTTACAACTGCTAGAACAAGTAAAGTAAATCGTTTCATGGATATCAATTATTGGCGTTGTGCTGAATTGATTTGACCTAACTCTTCTGGTAAATTCATTTTATTAGCAAGAGCCCCAATCTTTTCCATATCAAGATCTCCTGTTAAAGAGAGTAATACTGTCTCAAAGTTTCGACCATTAATAGTTACCTCTTTAATTTCAGTAACCAACATGAGAAGTTCCTTAATTTTTCCTTCACTAGCTCCTTCTGCGATGTAGAAGTATACCGACGAACCTTTGTCCTTCACTACGAGAAGCTCTGAAAGTTTCTTTGAACGAACATAGTCTAGTGCCTCGTTTTGGAGATCTTCAGCAATAGCACTATTTGAGGTAGTTAGCACGCGTAAACCTTTCACATTTTTCGCGATATCGATAAAGTCTTGAGCCTCTTTATCATCAACCACTAGCTGCATATTCGCGAATAGCTTGAACATATTTTCTGAGATCACCACAGAAGTTACCTCGTCTTTACTTGCGTACTTATCAAAGATCGATTGAGAGTACATGGCAAACGAAGTCAGCATGAATGCCGCTAAGAATAAGATGTGTTTAAAATTCTTCATAGTCTTTTTTATTTGTTTAATAGTGAGCTAACACTCTTTTCATAGTAACCGAGGTAAGAAACCGAAGTCGTCCCTTTATTCATTTGTGTAGCAATTAAATCAAAAGCTTCTTTAGTTTGCTGATAAGCTAATTGCATTTTTTTCTGTTGGTGGTTTTCTTGTAGACGATAAACTCCAAAACTTGTTACACAGATAATAGCAACAGATGCAGCAACACGTCTCCAATCGAATCTCGATGAGGAAACTGAAGAATGATCTAATTGCTCCTCACGAGCGGTCGCTGAGTAAGCAAAAAGCATTTTTGCCCAATTCAATGATGAATCCACCTTCCCACTTCTAAAGTAGGCTTTGAGTTGCTCTTCCTCTGAAAGGGTTGTTTCTGCCGCTAGATAACGATCTATTAATTCTTTTATTTCTTTAGATTCCATAGGCATCTATTTGTTCTAAACTTTCTTTTATTCTCTTTCTTGCTCTTGACAGGTTTACTCGAATGGCTGTTGGCTCCATTTGAACCACTTCAGCAATTTCCTCAAAGGTTGCACCTTCAACATCCCTGAGCTGCCAAATGAGTTTCTGCTTATCAGGCAGATTATTTACAATTTTCTCGACAAAGGAAAGCCGATCTTTTGCTTCGAAGGCTGCCGATTGATCATGACTTTTATCATGAATAGAATACTCTATACTCATATTCGAAGCCTGTTTTGACTTCAAACGATCATAACAGTAATTCTTCACCATGGCCATGGCATAAGCCTCTATACTCTTGACATGAGAGAGCTCTGATGATCTTTGCCAAACCTTAACTAACACCTCTTGAGTAGCATCTTGAGCTTCCTCGTGTGAAATAAGTAACCGCTTCGCTATGCGATATAATTTCTGCTCGATCTGATGAACAGTCTCTAGGTAAACGGCCTCTTTCACAAATGATTCTTAAGGTTCTCCAAATTAAGACGAAATCATCCTAAATTTGTTACAAAGCACGATTTATGAAATTGAAGCGGATATCTTACCTCCTATTGGTCGCAATAACCATCTTATTTAATTCTTGCACATCAGATCCAGTCAATCCTGAGATTGATGAAGTAAGTCTTGAAGACATCGAAATTCAAAATTTCATGTGGCGATCGATGAACTTATGGTACTATTGGCAAAGCAGAGTTCCTGATTTGGCAGATTCAAAGATTGAAAACACTTCAGATTATCTTGACTACTTAAACAATAATCCAGACCCACAGAATTTCATTGAAAGCTTACTCGACCCAGAGGATCGATTCACTTTTTATTCAGATGATTACACCGAATTAACGAATACCCTATCAGGAATTTCGAAAAGTAATGGGTTAGAATTTGGACTAGTCTTAGAAGCAGAGGATAGCGACAAAGTAATTCTATATACCAAGTATACCATTAAAAACTCAGATGCCGAGAGACAAGGCGTTCAACGCGGAGACTTATTCAATAGAGTAAACGGAACACCAATTACCACCTCTAATTATGTTGAATTATTGTTTTCAACCGATGACAGCTACACTTTGGGAAGAGTAGAATACATTGATGGAGACTTTGTAGACAATGAAGACTCCGTACTGCTAACCAAAGAAGAGAATTTAGCTGAACATCCGATTTATCTAGACACCATCTTCTCAATAGAAGATAAAAAAGTAGGTTACCTCATGTATAACGCCTTTATCGCTAATTACGATACAGAGGTTATGGCAGTGTTTGATGAATTTCAAAGTAACGGGGTAAACGAAGTGGTTCTTGACCTGAGATATAATTCAGGGGGGGCTACCGCTTCAGCTAGAAAAATTGCGAGCCGTATTTATAACGCTACAGAAGAAACAGTTTTTGCCCGCCAAGACTGGAACGAAAAATGGAATGAAGCCTTCGGAAACCAATTAGAAGATTATTTTGACACCGAAAAAGGAATTAACCTTCAGCGAGTTTTCATCCTAACTGAAACAACAAGTGCTTCAGCAAGCGAACTTTTGATCAATGGATTAGACCCACACATGCAAGTCATCCATATTGGCGACACAACTCGAGGTAAAAACGAATTTTCAATCACTCTAGTAGATGATGTTAGTGGTTACTCAAATTTTCCCTTCCTCTATCATCCAAGCAGAGAACCTTACATCAATTCGAATGTTTCATGGGCGCTTCAACCATTAGTCGGTAGGTATGAAAATTCAGTAGGTTTTTCTGATTATATCACAGGCCTCGTTCCAGATATTATTCAGTCAGAATCGGTACTAAATATGGGACAACTTGGCTCAATTACCGAACCGCTCCTTGCAAAGGCAATCGAACAAATCACAGGAGTAGTCTCTTCTTCTCGTGAAGCTGAATTACTTACAGTAGAGAATGGGCCCAAAAAGACCATTGAATTCAAGAGACCCTACATGGACGTAACGATTAAAAACTAGGAAATGGCTGAGATCGCACTTACTATACTCGCACTTGTTCTAGGTGGCGCAGGCTTTTATTTCGGTAAGAGATTAAGTACTGTTGAATCACAAACACTTCTCAATGAACGAATTAGACAATTAACAGATCAACTCACCACCTCAGAAACTAGCTTAAAATCGATTTCACAAGAAAAAGAAGAGCAGTTACGTCAGCTCATTCATCTCGAAGCAGAGTTAACCTCCTTAAAATCAAAGGAGGATGAGAGGGTAAAAGAATTAGAGAACTTACAGAAAAAATTTCAGACCGAATTTGAAAACCTGGCTCAGAAAATTCTAGATGAAAAATCATCGAAAATGAATGAGCAAAATAAGGAAAGTATTAAGCTTTTACTTGATCCGCTTAGAGAACGAATCAGTGACTTCTCAAAAAAGGTAGAAGATTCGAATAAGCAAAATTTAACCTTTCACGAAACCTTTAAGGTCGAATTAAAGCATATGCAAGAGCAAAGTCTTCTCATGCAAAATGAAGCTGCAAACCTGGTAAAAGCGTTGAAGGGTGATAATAAAATGCAAGGTAACTGGGGTGAAATGGTTCTTGAGCGAATTCTAGAGAAATCAGGCCTTCGTAAAGACATTGAATACTCGGTTCAGCAGAGTTTTACAACGGCAGAAGGTAAGCGCTTAATGCCTGATGTAATTATCAATTTACCGGATGACAAAAAATTTATCGTCGATTCAAAAGTTTCTCTGGTGAACTACGAACAATTTGTCAATACTGAAGATGAAACAGAGAAAGAAACCTTTGCAAAGCTCCATTTAAATTCAATTCAAAGACACATTAAAGAGCTCAGTGAAAAGCGTTATGAAGACTTATATGAAGTCAATTCGCCTGAATTTGTAATCTTATTTATTGCTATCGAACCCGCTTTCGGTGTTGCTCTCCAAAGAGATCCATTACTATATTCTAAGGCTTTCGACCAAAACATCATTCTCGTTACACCTACTACACTTCTCGCGACATTGCGTACCATCGACGCTATGTGGAACACTGATAGACAACATAAAAATGCACTGGAGATCGCTCAAAAGGCGGGAGCGCTGCACGATAAGTTTGTTGGTTTTATTGAGGATATGAATAAGGTTGGACAAAGAATGAATGATGCCAAGAAAACCTATGAAGAAGCTATGAATAAACTTCATTTAGGTCGTGGTAATGTCGTTCGTAGTATTGATAAATTAAGAGAGCTCGGAGCTAAAACGAAAAAGGATCTTCCTGAGGCCAATTTGAATAGAGCTTTAGAGGAGTGACGAGGCGTCCTCATCTAAGAACCAAATCGCGTTCTTCACTAAAGTTGCTGGATAGGTAGAGGCGGTAGACTTATTGTTGGCAATCTCTTCAACAACTGTTGCCTTAGACGCACCTGAAACTAAAAACACTGTTTGAGTAGCAGCATCTATCATTTTACCGGTCATACTTATTCTGCGTTGACCTGAAGGATGACTAGCGGCGACGGCATTGGCTTCTGCACTATATAAGTCTATTTCATGCGGAAAAATCGAGGCGGTATGCCCATCTTCACCTAAACCTAACATTACCAAATCCATAATAGGATGAGCCTTTAGAAGTTGATGATAACGATCTGCTTCAACCTCTGGATCAACCTCCCCTTTAATTCTAAAGACACGATCATTTTGATGATCAATATGATTGAGTAAATGTTTACAGGTCATCCCGTAATTACTCTGCGAATCATTTGGAGCTACGCAACGTTCATCTCCCCAATAAAAGTAAACAGAGGACCAATCTATTTGTGTGCGATAACGCTCGACTAAAAAATCAAACAATCCGATCGGAGTACTTCCTCCAGATAAAGACCAATGAAAACCCTCTTTATAACCTAAGGGTGTACTTAACTTTTCTGTAATTAGCTGAGCTAAGTAATGAGCAAACGCTTCAGTTAAAGCTGATTTATTCGAGTAGATTCTTTTATCCATCAAGATGAAATTACACAATAATTTTCATCATCGGTGAGGTGCTCTCCCGGATTTCTCCAATAACCTGGACCCTCAATAAATTCATTAGACATTTTAGGACCCCAAGTACCCGCAGGATACCCGTGCATCGGCATATTTTGACTTTTCCAATACGCAATGATCGGATCTACGAACTCCCATGCCTTCTCAACCTCTTCAGCCCTAGCGTAGAGAGTAGCATCACCATTTAAAGCATCTAGTAAAAGGCGTTCATACGCCTGCAATACCTTTCGATCTGTAAAACTGTCGTAATAAAAGTCCATATTTACTTGCTGAGCCTTAAATCCTTGACCAGGTTGTTTTACACCGAACTTCAAAAGAATACCCTCATTCGGTTGAATGCGAATGACCAAAATGTTCTTCTTAGAATGCCCAGCACTATACTGAAATATCTGCTGTTCAGGTCGCTTAAAGTAGATCACAAGCTCTGTAACCGTTGTAGGCATTCGCTTTGCCGTTCTCACGTAAAAAGGGGTACCCTTCCATCGCTCATTATCTACAAAAAATCGGACGGCCGCATACGTTTCGGTTAGTGATTGTTCAGAAACTCCCTGTTCTTCTCGATAACCCTCAACAACCGAACCATTAATTCTAGAAGCCGTGTATTGACCTCTTAGGGTATTACGCTCAATATCTTCACTAGTAAGCAATGGTCTTAATGCTTCGAGAGCCTTTACTTTCTCATTTCTAATATCTTCCGAGCTTTCAGACTGAGGAGGCTCCATAATCACAAGAGAAACTAATTGTAAAAGATGGTTCTGAAACATATCGCGAAGTGCTCCTGTATGATCGTAATAACCACCTCTTAGGGCAACACCATCAGCTTCTGCATTGGTAATTTCGACACGCTCTATGTGTTTGGAGTTCCATAGAGGCTCAAAAATCAAATTCGAAAATCGAGTTACCAAAAGGTTTTGGACAGTTTCCTTGCCGAGATAATGATCAATTCTGAAGATTTGCTCCTCATTAAAATATCGATGTAAACCTTCATTAATCGCTTTAGCTGTCTGTAAACTATAGCCAAAGGGCTTTTCCACAACCAATCGTCGAAATGATGTTGACCCTTTGTGATTATCTAACAGTCCTGCTGCCTTTAATCGTTCAGCGATCGATTCATAAAGATTGGGGGGCGTTGAACAATAGAATAAATACCTACCCTCTAAAGAAAAAGTCTTATCGGTTTCAAAAACTTTTTTTGCCAACGCCTCATAGTCATCTAAATAGTCATTCTCTAAGGTGAAGTATAAAAATCGTTCGGCGTAATTATCGAAACTTATTTTACGAATATCCTTAGAAAGGTGTTCGTTTTCGAGAAATACCTTAGAGGCAAATTCCTCGTTCGAAAAAGGACTTCTACCTACCCCCAGTATGCGAGTATTTTGAGAGATTAAATCGCTGTCAAATAAACGAATTAGTGCCGGAATTAATTTTCTTGAAGTAAGATCACCCGATGCTCCAAATAGAACAATTAAATGAGAATCGGCCTTCGTGAATGACATAAACGCTTTTTAATTGGTCAGAATTATTCGATTTTTGCGACAAGGCGAATATACATCCTTAATTTCGTTTTAGAATTTAAAGTGAATAACTATGAATAAGTCAAGTTTCGGTTTAATTGGATTAGGTGTAATGGGACGAAATCTACTGCTCAATGTTGCAGATCATGGATTTAAAGTAAGTGGCTTAGATCTTGATCCGAAACAGGTTATCGCCATGCAATCGGAGCGTTTAGAAGGTCACCAGCTTGAGGCATTTACATCCAGTGATGATTTTATTACAAGTCTCGCCTCACCTAGAACCATCATGCTTTTAGTTCCTGCCGGAGCTATTGTTGATCAGGTCATAGAATCATTGATCCCTAAACTCGACAAAGGTGATTTAATCATTGACGGGGGTAATAGTCATTATCTTGACACTGAGCGGCGCGAGCAGTTTTTAAATAGTAAAGGGCTACTGTTTTTAGGAACTGGTGTATCTGGTGGTGCTCAAGGAGCAAGGAAGGGGCCTAGTATTATGCCGGGGGGTGATTTTGAAGCTTATCAAAGGGTGGCTCCCATTTTCGAAGCAATTACAGCAAAATACGAGGGCGAACCCTGCGTTTCTTATGTCGGACGATCAGGTGCAGGCAACTACGTAAAAATGGTTCATAATGGTATTGAGTATGCCATCATGCAGAGTATTGCAGAAGTCTACGCACTTTTCAGATCTTACGGATTCTCCAATACAGAAGTAAAGTCTGCATTTGATCGTTATCAAAAAGGAAGATTATCTTCTTTCTTAATCGAAATAACTGCAGCGATTTTAGGAACGAAAGACCCTGAAGGAAAGGGGGAACTCGTCGACAATATCCTAGACAAGGCAAAACAAAAGGGTACAGGTAAATGGACCTCTCAAAACGCCATGGACCTGGGAATTGCCATTCCTAGTATTGATATGGCCGTTAGTCAACGAGCCTTGTCGGCCTTAAAAGAATTACGAGTACGGCTATCAGGTAATAAGCCTAATCCAGAAAAGATCAATTTTAATACACTGGTAGAAAAAGCAGAAAAGGCATTATACGCAAGCTTTGCAATCGCATATGCTCAAGGATTACAACAAATTAGCGAAGCCTCAAAAGTTTATGATTATCAAATCGACCTAGTAAGTGTTATTAAACTTTGGCGAGGAGGTTGTATTATTCAATCTAGAATGTTAGGTGATTTAGCAACGAGCTTTGAAAAAGAATCTATCCTACATTTGTTTGAATCTTCTCACTTCAAATCAGCCTTAACTGAAGCCGTTGAAGGGTTAAGAGAACTCGTTTTATCTGGCGTAAAAAATGCCTTGCCTATCGGAACACTTTCAAGTAGTCTAAGTTACTATGACACGCTACACTGTTCAGATCTACCGGTAAATATGGTGCAAGCGCAAAGAGATTTCTTTGGATCACATACCTATGAAAGAAAAGACCAGCCGGGCATTTTTCACCACAACTGGTCTCTTTAATATTATTCTTGTAAAGAATTTCTTATTTCGATAGATACATTTTTCTGCGCGTGTATAAGTCGTAGAAGGCGTCATCCTTAAGATCATCAATAAACAAGATACTCTCTCCTGTACTTTTCATTTCAGGACCCAAATTCTTATTGACATTTGGGAATTTATTGAAAGAGAATACTGGCTGTTTAATCGCATAACCGTCTAGTTGTGGATTAAAGTTAAAATCACTGATCTTCTTCTCACCCAACATCACTTTAGTTGCATAGTTTACATAAGGTTCACCATATGCCTTCGAAATAAAAGGAACCGTCCTAGAAGCACGCGGGTTAGCTTCGATAATGTAAACGGTGTCGTCTTTAACAGCGAATTGGATGTTAATTAAACCAACTGTATTAAGTGCTAAAGCAATCTTTCGGGTATGATCCTTAATCTGCTGCATTACGAATTCTCCTAGATTGAAGGGAGGTAAGGTAGCATTTGAGTCTCCTGAGTGAATTCCACAGGGCTCTATATGCTCCATAATTCCGATAATATAAACATCCTCACCATCACAAATAGCATCGGCCTCAGCCTCGATCGCACCGTCAAGATAATGATCTAATAACAACTTATTATTTGGGATACTGCGAAGTAAGTCAACTACGTGAGCCTCTAGCTCCTGCTTATTGATTACAATCTTCATTCCCTGTCCTCCAAGCACATATGAAGGTCGCACTAAGAGTGGAAATCCTAACTCATCCGCAAGCTTTAAAGCCTCCTCTGCATTTTCAGCCACACCAAACTTAGGGTAAGGAATATTATTATCTTTTAGGAGCGTAGAGAAGCTCCCACGATCTTCAGCTAAATCAAGAGCAGAGAAGCTTGTTCCGATAATCTTAACTCCGTATCGTTCCAATTTTTCTGCAAGTTTTAGTGCCGTTTGACCTCCTAACTGAACGATAACACCTTCAGGCTTCTCGTGTTTTATAATATCATAGATGTGTTCCCAGAATACGGGTTCAAAATAGAGTTTGTCTGCCGTATCAAAATCGGTTGAAACTGTTTCTGGATTACAGTTAATCATGATGGTCTCGTAATCACACTCAGCAGCAGCCAGCACTCCATGAACACAACAATAGTCAAACTCGATTCCTTGACCAATACGGTTCGGACCAGATCCTAAAACAACTACCTTCTTACGGTCGGTAACCACAGACTCGTTAGAAACATAGGTTTCTCCGTCAGCATTTCTAAGACTTGCTTCAAAGGTCGAGTAATAGTAAGGTGTCTGAGCTTCAAATTCGGCAGCACAGGTATCTACTAGTTTATAAACTCGTTTAACTCCTAGTTCTTCTCGCTTTTGATAAACCTGGCTTTCGAGACAATCAAGCATATGAGCGATTTGACGATCAGCAAAACCTTTTTGTTTCGCTTCAAGAAGTAAATCGCGATTAAGCGTCTCTATGGTATGCTTTGAGATTTCTTTTTCAAGAAGATATAGCTCCTCATACTGACGTAAAAACCAGCGATCGATTTTTGTAATCTCATGAATTCTCTCCAATGGAATACCTAACTGAATGGCATCATAGATTACAAAAACACGGTCCCAACTAGCGACCGTAAGTTTTTGAATAATCTCGTCGTAGTTGGTATAGCCTTTACCATCAGCTCCAAGTCCATTGCGCTTAATCTCAAGGGACTGGGTAGCCTTGTGTAATGCCTCTTGAAAACTCCTTCCAATACCCATTACCTCTCCTACTGATTTCATCTGAAGCCCAAGGGCGCGATCTGCACCTTCGAATTTATCAAAGTTCCATCTAGGAATTTTTACGATAACGTAATCGAGTGTTGGCTCGAATAAGGCCGAAGTTGTGCCGGTAATCTGATTCTGTAATTCATCGAGCGTATATCCAATAGCCAGTTTTGAGGCAATTTTTGCAATTGGATATCCTGTTGCCTTAGAAGCCAAGGCTGAGGATCGTGAAACTCGAGGGTTAATCTCAATCGCTATAATATCTTCTGCCTCGTCAGGGCTTACAGCAAACTGAACGTTACACCCTCCTGAAAAGTCTCCAATATTTCTCATCATTTTGATGGCCATATCACGCATACGCTGGAAAGTACGATCAGAAAGCGTCATCGCAGGAGCAACGGTAATCGAATCCCCTGTGTGAATTCCCATCGGGTCCATATTCTCGATCGTACAGATAATCACTACATTATCGTTCTTATCTCGAAGAAGCTCTAATTCATATTCTTTCCATCCGATAAGCGCCTTATCAATCATTACCTCATGAATCGGAGATATCTCAAGACCATAACTCAATTGGTTATCGAATTTCTCTGGGTCATAAATAATCGAGGCTCCCGCACCACCGAGAGTAAATGAAGCTCGTACACAAAGCGGAAATCCGAATTCTTGAGCAATTTCTTTACCTTTTAAGAAAGAGTTTGCCGATGCTTGAGGAGGCATTCCGATATCAATCTTTTGCATCAAATCACGAAACTTTTCACGGTCTTCGGTAATCTGAATAGCATCGATGTCAACACCAATAATTTCAACACCAAAATCTTTCCAAATACCCTTCTCGTCAGCTTCAATACATAAATTTAACGCAGTTTGTCCACCCATTGTTGGCAAAACAGCATCAATATTTGGATGTGCCTTAAGAATCTCAATAATTGATTTCGTATTCAATGGCTTCAAATAGACGTGATCGGCCATTGAAGGATCGGTCATGATAGTCGCAGGATTCGAATTAATAAGAATAGTTTCGATTCCATCTTCTCTTAATGAACGAAGAGATTGTGAACCAGAATAATCAAACTCACAGGCTTGACC
>PZPI01000142.1 GCA_003045935.1 Bacteroidota bacterium
AAACTATTTTGAGGAGCATCCAAATATTCAACCTACACCAAAAAAGATTGCAGAATTAGTAATTGAAATCAGAAAATCAAAACTACCCGACCCCGATAAACTAGGAAACGCTGGTAGCTTTTTCAAAAATCCAGTTATCGAGAAAGAACTTGCCCTTCATCTAAAGAGGGAATTCAACGATTTACCTCTCTACCCTACATCTGATGGAGTCAAGGTAGCAGCAGGGTGGTTAATTGAAAAAGCCGGATTCAAAGGCTATTTCAAAGGAGATGCAGGAGTTCATGACAAACAAGCACTGGTTCTAGTCAACAAAGGAGGTGCCTCTGGTGAAGACATCGCTAATCTCTCTGTTCAAATTCAAAAAAAAGTATTTGATCAATTTAGAATTAGACTAGAACCCGAAGTAACTATTCTCTAGTTTGTTCGTAAATTTGCACTATGAAATTAGTTCTATTAACCGCCGGAATATTACTCCTAGCAGTAGCTGGTATTGGGATCAAGCTATGGGCTAAAAAGGATGGTGAGTTCGCGGGAACTTGTGCGAGTCAGAGCCCATTCCTAAATAAGGATGGTGAAAACTGTAGTTATTGCGGGAAAGCTCCTTCTGAGCAGTGTAAAAAAGAAGCCCTTAATTAATCTAATTTGGGTAAGGACCAAATACAACAACTGATTCTAGAGGCTAAACAAGGGAATCAACTTGCTTTCAATCAACTCCTTAATGAGTATTGGGATCAGGTTTATCATTTTCATCTTAGCCGAAAGGTCGACCCTTTTGATGCTGAAGATTTATGTATCCAAACCTTTGCTAAGGCTTTTGACAAATTGGATCGTTACGATTCAAATTTTCAATTCAATACTTGGCTCATCACGATTTCAAAAAACTTACACATTGACCATCTGCGATCTAGAAAGAAAGGTGAAATTTTCGATGCATTTATAGAAGAAAATTCTGAAGTTATCGATGACTCGACTACCCTTGAAGAAAGAGAAGCAGATGAAATTCAAAATAGACAGCTCAAAGCTGGAATTGAGAAACTAAACCCTAAACACCAAACCGTTCTTCAGCTGCGATACTTCGACGAACTACCTATTGCTGAAATTGCACATCGACTCGATCAATCTGAAGGAAACATTAAAGTATTATTACTAAGAGCAAGAAGATCTCTTGCAGATAATTTGAAGAATAACTCCTAATTTTGTCAAAAAGAAAATAATGGAAGTTGCCCCCGAAAAAACTACTAAGAAAGGAAAACCAAAATGGTTGCGAGTAACCCTTCCTACAGGAGAAAAATACAAGCAACTTAGAGGCTTAGTAGACACTTATAACCTACATACTATCTGTACCTCCGGTAGTTGCCCAAATATGGGTGAATGTTGGGGCGAGGGTACTGCAACCTTCATGATTTTAGGAAATATCTGCACAAGAAGCTGTGGGTTTTGTGGGGTAAAAACTGGGCGTCCAGAATCAGTAGATTGGGCTGAACCCGAGAAGGTTGCACGTTCTATCAAAATCATGAAAATTAAACATGCGGTGCTTACCTCGGTTGATAGAGATGATTTAAAAGACATGGGGTCTATTCTATGGGCCGAGACCATCGGGGCAGTAAGAAGAATGAGCCCATCTACCACTTTAGAGACACTAATACCTGATTTTCAAGGAATCACCGAACATCTGGATCGAATTATCGCTGCGAGCCCAGAGGTGATTTCACACAATATTGAAACCGTAAAGCGGCTAACCCGAGAGGTGCGAATTCAAGCGAAATACGAAAGAAGTATGGAAGTATTGAATTACCTCAAAAAGGCAGGAGCAAGAAGAACCAAATCTGGAATCATGCTAGGCCTAGGCGAAACCGAAGAAGAAGTCTACGAAACGCTTCGTGACCTAAGAGCGAATCAAGTGGATGTGGTGACCATAGGCCAATATTTACAACCCTCTAAAAGGCACTTACCTGTCAAAGACTTCATTAGCCCTGAACAATTCAAGAAATACGAAGAGTATGGTCTTGATTTAGGGTTTAGACATGTAGAGAGTGGCCCACTAGTTCGTTCTTCGTACAAAGCGCATAAGCACGTCAACTGATGACCAGAGTAGCCATTAATGGCTTAGGCCGAATTGGTCGACGATTCTTAAGACTTTCCTTAGCTTGTGAAGACATAAAAGTAGTCGCCATTAATGAGCTGGGCACTATAGATTCAGCAGCTCACCTATTAAAATACGACAGTATCTTCGGGATTCTTGAAAAGAATATTCAGATTGAGGATCAAAATTTAATAATAAATAATAGACCCATTGCTTATTTCAGCGAGAGCAAAATCGAAGACCTCGATTGGGGTGCCCACAACATTGATGTGGTCATAGAATCTACCGGTCAGTTTAAAGATCGTATCCACCTTGAAAAACATCTAAACGCAGGGGCAAAAAGGGTAATCCTGGCAGCCGTTCCTGAAGATAATGCAATACCAATGGTGGTATTAG
Source organism: Bacteroidota bacterium (assembly GCA_003045935.1). Classification (GTDB taxonomy): domain Bacteria; phylum Bacteroidota; class Bacteroidia; order Flavobacteriales; family Flavobacteriaceae; genus UBA3478. The sequence continues at coordinate 2,480 of PZPI01000142.1, forward strand.
GAGTCAATGATCAAACCGTAGACCTATCTAATAAAATACTTTCAGGGGCATCCTGTACCACTAATAATGCAGCACCAATGATTCAACTCATTGAGGAATTATGCGGCATTGACCAAGCCTATGTAACAACTGTTCACTCCTATACCTCAGATCAGTCGTTACACGATAAGTATCACAAAGATTTAAGAAGAGCGCGTTCTGCTCCTGCTTCGATTATTCCAACTACTACCGGCGCAGCAAAGGCGCTAACTAGAATATTTCCTAATCTATCTTACGCTATGGGCGGTTGCGGTATACGCGTACCTGTATCCAATGGCTCTTTAACTGATATAACCTTTAACGTGAAGGAATCGGTTAGTGTCGAAACAATCAATCAACACTTTTTAAACGCAAGTAAAGAATCTAGATGGAAAGGAATTTTATCATACACTACCGATCCTATCGTTTCTGTAGACATTCTTAGAAATAGACATTCTTGTGTTTTCGACTCAGAAATGACCTCTGTGATCGGTAAAATGGTGAAAGTCATCGGCTGG
>PZPI01000036.1 GCA_003045935.1 Bacteroidota bacterium
CGCTCTTCCGATCTAAGATGTCGAGTTCTATGCTGAAGATGCCGGAAGAACAGATAATGAATTTTTAGCTAGAGTTTGCGAGGCTGTGATTGCAGCTGGCGCAACCGTTCTAAACATACCAGATACAACAGGCTACTGTCTTCCTGAAGAATACGGAGCGAAAATGGCTTATTTAAAGGCTAACGTGAAAGACATTCACAAGGCAACACTTTCTTGTCATTGTCATAACGACTTGGGCCTAGCCACAGCTAATGCAATTGCAGGGGCTAGTCATGGTGCGCGTCAAATCGAATGTACCATTAACGGAATAGGAGAACGCGCAGGGAATACCGCTTTAGAAGAGGTGGTGATGATCATGAAACAACATCCGACCCTCAATCTTTACACCGATGTAAATAGTCGAATGCTCAATCACCTCAGTCAGCTCGTTTCTGATCGAATGGGTATGGCGGTTCAAGCAAATAAAGCAATTGTAGGAGCGAATGCCTTTGCTCATAGTTCAGGAATTCATCAAGATGGCGTTATTAAGAACCGTGAAACCTATGAAATCATCGACCCACTTGAGGTTGGTGTTGATCAATCAGCGATTGTGCTAACAGCAAGAAGCGGAAGAGCTGCCCTTGCCTACCGTGCAAAGAATATCGGATTCGAATTTGACAAGTTACAACTGGATGCAATGTATGAGAAGTTTCTCATCATGGCCGATACTAAAAAAGAAATTGGAGACGACGATATCGTCGAACTCATGAAACAGATTTAATAGTCCCCTAATTACCAATGAAAAAAACACTATTCGATAAAGTGTGGGATTCCCACGTCGTAAAATCAGTTCCTGGAGGACCCGATGTGCTTTTCATCGACCGTCATATGGTGCACGAAGTAACTAGTCCTGTAGCCTTTTTAGGCCTTAAAAACCGTGGAATCAAGGTGCTTCACCCTGAGCGTACTTTTGCTACCGCTGACCACAATACTCCAACTCTTAACCAGCACTTACCGGTTGAAGACCCGCTTTCAGCAAATCAACTAGCCGCTCTAGAACGCAATGCGAAGGAGCACGGTATTTCTTACTGGGGTCTTGGTCATGAGAAAAATGGAATTGTTCACGTTGTGGGACCAGAATATGGCATAACAGTACCAGGAGCAACGATTGTTTGTGGAGATTCACATACCTCAACACATGGTGCATTTGGTGCGATTGCCTTTGGTATCGGTACTTCTGAGGTAGAAATGGTACTTGCCTCACAATGTATTATGCAGCCTAAACCAAAAAGCATGCGTATTCATATCGAAGGAGAAGTTGGGAATGGTGTTACTCCTAAAGATGTAGCGCTATATATCATTTCAAAACTGAGCACTTCAGGTGCTACAGGATATTTTGTAGAATACACCGGTCCGGTCTTTGAAAACATGAGTATGGAGGGGCGTATGACCGTTTGTAACCTTTCGATTGAGATGGGAGCCCGTGGTGGTATGATCGCTCCAGATCAATCTACTTTTCACTACATCAAAGGACGTGAATTTGCCCCAAAAGGAGCCGACTGGGATAAAGCCATGGATTACTGGCAGACCTTATACACTGACGAAGGAGCTACCTACGATAAAGAATTAATTCTTCAAGGGTCTGACATCGAACCGATGATTACTTATGGTACCAATCCTGGTATGGGTGTGGGTATTTCTAAGAATATCCCATCTGCAAGCGAGTCAAAGGACAGTGTCGACAGCTATAAAAAATCACTGAAATACATGGGATTCAACGAAAACGAACCCCTATTAGGTAAGAAAGTCGATTATGTATTCTTAGGTAGTTGTACCAATGGTCGTATTGAAGATTTTAGAGCCTTTACCAACATTATCAAGGGACGTAAAAAAGCGGATCACATTACGGCTTGGTTAGTACCAGGTTCTCACAAAGTGCGTGAAGCAATTATCGACGAGGGTCTTTATGATATTCTAACCGAAGCAGGCTTTGAACTAAGAGAGCCTGGCTGTTCAGCATGTCTTGCAATGAATGAGGACAAAATCCCCGCAGGTAAAGTAGCAGTTAGCACCTCAAACAGAAACTTCGAAGGTCGTCAAGGACCTGGAGCGAGAACGATGCTTGCAAGCCCGACTGTCGCCGCTGCAACAGCAGTAATGGGAGTAGTAACTGATCCAAGAACATTAAGCAACTAAGATGGCCTACGATAAATTCACCAAACTAACTAGTTCTGCCGTACCCCTACCGATCGAGAACGTAGACACCGACCAAATCATTCCTGCTCGTTTTCTAAAAGCAACAGAGCGCAAAGGGTTCGGAGATAACTTATTCAGAGACTGGCGTTACAACCAAGACAATACTCCTAAAGAAGATTTCGTTTTGAATAATGAGACTTACAAAGGAAAAATCTTAGTTGGAGGTAAGAATTTCGGTTCTGGATCTTCTAGAGAGCATGCCGCATGGGCAATCTACGATTATGGATTTCGTTGTGTCATCTCAAGCTTCTTCGCTGATATCTTTAAAAACAACTGTTTAAATATCGGGGTATTACCTGTACAGGTATCTGAAGCTTTTTTGGCAGAGATTTTCGAAGCAGTTGAAGCAAACCCAGAGGTTCAGATTACTGTTGACCTTGAGGGTCAAACTGTTTCTTTAGAGGGAAGTGAGACCGTTGAATCTTTCGACATCAATGCATACAAGAAAGAAAACATGAAAAACGGATTTGACGATATCGATTACCTACTCAACCTCGGTGACGATATCGCTACATTCGCTACCCAAAGACCTTTCTAGTAGGTTCAAATCTGAATGAAATGAGCCCTCAAAAAAAGCGACTTGTCGAAATAATGGACACCACCCTCAGGGATGGTGAACAAACTTCAGGGGTCTCATTTACCGCTGGTGAAAAATTAACGGTTGCCCAACTTCTGCTAGAAGAATTAGGCGTTAATCGTATTGAAATTGCCTCAGCTCGTGTTTCTAAAGGAGAGTTAGACGCAGTTAAAAGAATCACTGATTGGGCTTCAAACAAAGGGTATATAGAACGAGTAGAGGTGCTAACCTTCGTAGATAACGGAGTCTCTTTAGACTGGATGATCGATGCGGGCGCTAAAGTTCAAAACCTTCTCACTAAAGGCTCGATGAATCATTTAACGCATCAACTTAGACAAACACCACAAAAACATTTTAGACTCATCGCAGACAACCTAAGTGCAGCTGTTTCTAAAGGGATTACCTCTAATATTTATCTTGAAGACTGGAGTAATGGAATGCGAAACTCGCGTGAGTACGTTTTTGAGTTTTTAGATTTCCTAAGCAACCAGCCTGTATCAAAGATTTTATTACCTGATACCTTAGGGGTACTAACCCCTGATGAGACTTATAAATACTTAAAGGAAATACTCGATCGCTATCCAGATCAGCACTTCGATTTTCATGGACACAACGACTATGACTTAGGCGTAGCCAATGCACTAGAAGCTGTACGCGCGGGAGTACATGGCTTACACTTAACAGTTAACGGCATGGGTGAGCGAGCTGGTAATGCACCTCTGGCGAGTGTTATTGCGGTTCTAAACGACTTTGAGCCTAGCGTTAAAACCGATGTAAAAGAAAGGGCATTATTTAAGGTTAGTCAACTGGTTGCTACTTTCAGTGGTTTCCACATTCCAGTTAATAAACCCGTAGTAGGTGCAAATGTGTTCACGCAAACTGCTGGTATTCACGCAGACGGCGATGCTAAAAACAATCTCTATTACAATGATCTACTTCCTGAGCGTTTCGGTCGAAAACGTGCCTATGCACTTGGCAAAACCTCAGGTAAAGCCAATATTGCTAAAAATCTAAGTACTCTAGGAATTACCTTAAGCGATGAAGAACTGAAGAAGGTAACCGCTCAGGTAATTGCGCTTGGCGACAAAAAACAGAAAGTTACCTTAGACGATCTACCTTACATCATTTCAGATGTTTTAGGAGAATCAAGCTATGAGCAACATGTTAAGGTAACTTCATACGTTCTTACTCATTCTAAAGGCCTAAAACCTTCAACAACGGTTAGTCTTCAAATCGGAAACGAAACTCACGAAGAAATCGCTTCAGGAGATGGTCAGTATGATGCCTTTATCAACGCGGTTCGTAAAATCTACAAGAAAAAGCAGTTAGAGCTTCCGAGACTTATTGATTATTTGGTGATGATTCCACCCGGAAGTAACTCCGACGCGCTTTGTGAAACTACGATTACATGGAAGCACAACGAACGTGAATTCACCACTAGAGGACTCGATGTTGATCAAACCGTATCGGCTATTAAGGCTACTGAAAAAATGTTAAATCAAATTACTACCTAATGAATTATACTATTGCACTGCTTGCTGGCGACGGAATTGGACCAGAAGTAACCGCCGAAGCTGTAAAAGTAAGCAACGCGATTGCCAAAAAATTCGGCCACGAACTAAATTGGAAACCAGCACTAACTGGAGCCGCGGCTATTGATACGGTGGGAGATCCTTACCCACCAGAAACTCATGAGGTTTGCGCAAGCTCAGATGCTGTATTATTCGGAGCAATTGGTCTCCCTAGATTTGATAATGATCCTTCAGCAAAGGTGCGTCCAGAGCAAGGACTACTTCGTATGAGAAAACAACTGGGGTTATTTGCAAATGTGCGACCGACCTTTGTTTTCCCCTCGCTAATCGACAAGTCTCCGCTTAAAAGAGATCGCATCGAAGGAACTGATTTAGTCTTCGTTCGTGAACTTACTGGTGGAATCTACTTTGGTGAACGCGGAAGACAAGACGAAGGCGAAACTGCTTACGATACTTGCACCTATACTCGTGAAGAAATCAAGAGATTAGCTCGTAAAGGATTTGAACTTGCGCGATCAAGACGCAAGTCTCTTTGTCTAGTAGATAAAGCGAACGTATTAGAAACTTCTAGACTTTGGAGAGAAACCCTTCAAGGAATGGAAGCAGAATACCCAGACGTAAAAGTGACCTATGAACTCGTTGACGCCGTTGCGATGCGACTTATCCAATGGCCTAGTGCATACGATGTTTTAATCACAGAAAATTTATTTGGTGACATTCTTACCGATGAAGCTTCTGTAATTTCTGGGTCAATGGGCCTTATGCCCTCTGCTTCGATCGGTTCAGAAGTAGCCCTTTACGAGCCCATTCACGGCTCATTCCCTCAAGCTACAGGTAAAAACATCGCTAACCCACTAGCAACGGTTCTATCCGCTGCAATGATGTTCGAAATGTCCTTCAGCCTAAAAGAAGAAGCTGAACTCATTCGCTCCGTAGTGAATCAATCTTTAGCGGATGGTGTAGTTACCGAAGACCTTGCTGACGGCGCAAAAGCTTATAAGACTTCAGAGGTGGGAGATTATTTAGTCTCGCTGATTGAAAAAGCATAAGTAATGAAAACAAAAAGGGCGCCGATGGCGCCCTTTTTTTGAATTAGATTGAAGTGATTATACAATCTTCTTCATATCTGTCATTGCTCTTCTTAGCGTAGTTCCGATCGCTTCGATTGGGTGATTACGAAGTGCAGCATTAACCTCAATAAGTTTCTTATTATCTACACCTGTTGAAGCAACACCCTTACCGATTACATCAGTATCAATAGTCTTCATAAAATCAGTAAGTAACGGCTTACAAGCGTGATCAAATAAATAGCAGCCGTACTCAGCTGTATCAGAGATTACACGGTTCATTTCATAAAGCTTCTTACGGGCAATGGTGTTAGCGATAAGCGGTGTTTCGTGAAGTGACTCATAGTAAGCCGACTCTGACTTGATACCCGCATCTACCATGGTCTCGTAAGCCAATTCAACACCAGCACGTACAAAGGCAACCATAAGAATTCCGTGATCAAAATACTCTTGCTCATCGATAACGGCTGAAGTAGCTTCGGTTTTCTCGAAGTTGGTTTCAGCAGTTGCTGCTCTCCAAGTAAGAAGGTTTTTATCATCATTTGCCCAGTCTTCCATCATCGTTGAGGAGAAGTGTCCAGACATGATATCGTCCATATGTTTTTGAAATAACGGAGCCATGATTGTTTTTAGCTCTTCAGATAATTCGAAGGCTTTAATCTTAGCGCTGTTAGAAAGTCGATCCATCATATGAGTAATACCACCGTGCTTTAATGCTTCAGTGATGGTTTCCCATCCGTACTGAATGAGTTTAGAAGCGTAAGCTGGATCGATTCCCTTTTCAACCATCTTATCGAAAGAAAGGATAGAGCCGGTTTGAAGCACTCCACAAAGAATCGTTTGTTCTCCCATCAAATCTGATTTCACCTCAGCAACGAAACTAGACTCTAGTACACCTGCTCGGTGACCTCCTGTAGCAACCGCATAGGCCTTTGCTTGATCAAGACCTTTTCCTTCAGGATCATTCTCTGGGTGAACCGCGATAAGGGTAGGTACTCCGAATCCACGCTTGTACTCTTCGCGAACCTCAGAACCTGGGCTCTTTGGAGCAACCATGATTACCGTAAGATCTTTTCTTACCTGCGTACCTTCTTCAACGATATTGAAACCGTGAGAATAGGTAAGTGTAGCTCCCTTTTTCATATGTGGCATAACTGCTTCAACAACCGCTGTGTGTTGTTTGTCTGGAGTCAGGTTAATCACTACATCTGCAGACGGAATAAGTTCTTCATAAGTGCCAACTTTGAAGTTATTCGAAGTCGCATTCACATAAGAAGCACGCTGTTGGTCAATCGCTGATTGACGAAGAGCATAAGAAATGTCTAATCCCGAGTCGCGCATGTTTAAGCCCTGGTTTAAACCTTGAGCACCGCATCCTACGATAACGATTTTCTTGCCCTCTAGAGCAGATACGCCATCAGCGAACTCATCCGAAGACATGAAACGACATTTTCCTAGTTGAAGTAATTGCTCTCTAAGTGAAAGCGTATTGAAGTAATTAGCCATAATTATTGGTTATTTTCTGTAAAGGAATTTAAAATTTTTGAAATGCCCATTGGGGCTTTGGATACTGAAAGACGACCTGATCGAACAAATTGTAATAATCCGAAAGGAGCAAGCTGCTCTCTCAATTGTTCAGTCTCGTGTCTAAATCCTGTTTTTTCGATAACGAAAAATTCAGGAGAAACCGTCACAATATTAGCATGACTTTGCTTTATGAAATTCTGAATTTGACGTTCCTCAAAAAGGAAGTTTGTCTTTACTTTATAAAGTGCGGTTTCTTGAAAAATTGTTTCCTCATCGGTGTGATAATAAGCCTTGATCACATCAACTTGTTTTTCAATCTGCTGCACGAGTTTCTGAACTTGTGGCTCGGTCACATTCACTACGATTACAAATCGAAATACATCAGTAATCTCAGAAGGTGATGTGGCTAGACTCTCAATATTGATATGTCTTTTCAAGAATATCGCTGAAATACGGTTAAGTAAGCCAACGTTGTTTTCTGAATAAATAGAAATAGTATAGGTAGTTGTCATTACTGTAAACGAATTTCATTTAGTGAAGCGCCTGTCGGAATCATTGGGAACACATTGTCTTCCTTTTCAACCGCAACCTCTAAAAAGTATGGGCCTTCGGCGTTAATCATTTCTTGAATAGCTGAAGGTAAATCTTTACGCTCAGTTACTTTTTGTGCAGGGATATGGTACCCTTTAGCAATGGTAACAAAATCTGGATTAGTCATCTCTGTTGAAGCATAGCGACGATCAAAGAATAACTGTTGCCACTGTCTGACCATTCCTAGGTATTCATTATTCAACACTAGAATTTTAACCGCCACACCCGTTTGAAAAATAGTACCTAACTCTTGAATAGTCATTTGGTAGCCACCGTCTCCAATTACAGCTACTACCTGCCTGTCTGGGGCACCCATTTTGGCTCCTATAGCCGCAGGAAGCGCAAATCCCATAGTACCTAAACCACCTGAAGTCACATTACTCTTAGATCTGATAAATTCTGCATATCTACAGGCAATCATTTGGTGTTGCCCAACATCGGTAACGATAACCGCATCTGAATCAGCTGCTTTATTCACGGCAACAATGACCTCTCCCATGGTTAGACCTTCCTTAGTAGGTTTGGTATCTTTTTCGATGACTACCTCATATTCTTTGGCATATAATTCATCAAAACGTGCTAACCATGAGTCTAATTTTTTCGGAACTACCAATTCAATAAGTGCAGCAAGACTTTGCTTACAATCACTAAGTACTGGATAATCAGCATGAACATTCTTGTCAATCTCGGCAGGGTCAATCTCGAGGTGCACTACCTCTGCTTGAGCCGCGTAAGCGTCCAGTCGTCCGGTCACACGATCATCGAATCGCATACCTACAGCGATAAGAACATCACATTCTTGGGTAAGAAGATTTGGCGCGTAGTTTCCATGCATACCTACCATCCCCTTATTAAGCGGATGTGAGGTCTCTAATGCTGAGAGACCTAGTATCGTCCAAACCGCGGGAATCCCTGACTTCTCAACGAAGGCCTTGAATTCAGCTTCAGCGTTTCCGAGGATAACACCTTGCCCCCAAACAATCAGTGGTTTCTTTGCCTTATTAATTGCCTCTGCCGCAGCTACTACTTGACTTTGATCTAAAGCTGGAACTGGTTTATAACTTCGGATACCTACACAAGGTTTATACTCAAAATCGAGCATGCCGAATTGAGCATCTTTGGTAATATCAACTAGGACTGGCCCTGGACGTCCCGATCTTGCAATATAAAATGCACGAGCTAGGATTTCAGGAATTTCTTTTGCTTGAGTCACTTGGTAGTTCCACTTAGTTACCGGAGTTGAAATCCCGATAATATCTGTTTCTTGAAAGGCATCAGATCCTAACAGATGTGAACCTACTTGACCAGTGATACAAACCATTGGTGTCGAATCAATTTGCGCATCGGCAATACCAGTGATTAAGTTGGTTGCACCAGGCCCAGAAGTGGCAATCGCTACTCCAACCTTTCCTGAAGTTCGGGCGTAACCCTGAGCAGCATGAGTAGCACCTTGTTCGTGACGGGTAAGCACATGGTGCAGATCGTCTTGAAACTTGTACAACTCATCATACACGGGCATAATCGCACCTCCTGGGTATCCGTAGATTAGATCTACACCCTCTGCGAGAAGGCAGCGAATAACCGCCTCAGCTCCACTTATATGCATAGTTTTTTCTTTCATTTATAAGTCGGTCACACAACCTTTAGAGGCTGTTGAGACATTTTTTATGTATTTGTATAATACCCCACTTTGGAATTTGTAAGGAGGTTGTTTCCACTTATTAGCGCGCTCTGCAAGAACCTCATCGCTCAAGTGAACATTTAAGGTGTTATTTTCAGCGTTAATTTCAATAATATCCCCATTCTCGATTAGCGCAATAGGACCTCCTTCTTGGGCTTCAGGAACAATGTGTCCTACCACAAATCCGTGGGTACCTCCAGAGAAACGTCCGTCAGTAATCAGGGCGACAGACTTTCCTAGTCCAGCTCCCATAATTGCAGCGGTAGGCTTAAGCATTTCAGGCATTCCTGGCCCGCCTTTAGGGCCCTCATAACGAATAACCACTACCTCGCCTGGTTGTACCTCTCCATTTCGAATACCATCATTGGCTGCATACTCTCCTTCGAAAACACGTGCAGGCCCCTTGAACTGAAGGCCTTCTTTACCAGTGATTTTAGCAACACTTCCTTCTGGGGCAAGGTTACCCTTTAGAATTCGAATGTGCCCTGACTCTTTGATCGGTTGATTAATTGGATAGATCACATCCTGACCAGCCTCAAGCGAAGGAACGTCTTTTAAGTTTTCGGCTAAGGTCTTTCCTGTAACGGTCATACAATCCCCGTGTAACATATCGTTCTCTAACATGAATTTCAGAACGGCAGGAACACCTCCTACTCGATGCAAGTCTTCCATTAAGTACTTACCACTAGGTTTAAGATCTGCCAAGAATGGTGTCTTATCCATCATTATCTGAAAATCATCAATAGTAAAATCAATTTCTGCCGCTCTGGTAATTGCTAAGAAGTGAAGCACCGCATTGGTAGAACCCCCTAAAACAGCAATCAGTCGAACTGCATTCTCAATCGATTTACGGGTAACGATATCTTTTGGCTTCAGATCAAGTTCGATTAATTTTCTAACGGCAGTACCTATACGCTCACATTCTTCTTTTTTATCAATACTAACCGCAGGGTTCGAAGAGTTGTAAGGAAGGGTCATTCCTAGCGCCTCAATAGCTGAAGCCATCGTATTGGCAGTATACATACCGCCACAAGCTCCAGCGCCCGGACATGCATTTTCAACCACTGAATTAAATTCAGCATCATCAATTTTACCAGCAACTTTCTCTCCCCAAGCTTCAAAGGCTGATACGACATCAAGTTTTTTACTTTCATGACACCCTGAGGCAATAGTGCCGCCATAAACCATTATACTTGGGCGATTCAATCGAAGCATCGCCATAAGTGCTCCTGGCATATTCTTATCACAACCTACTACAGGGATAACCGCATCGTAGGACATAGCTTGTACCACCGTTTCAATAGAGTCGGCAATCACATCTCTAGAAGGCAATGAAAAACGCATCCCTGGTGTTCCCATTGAAATACCATCACTTACACCGATAGTATTGAAGATTAGACCCACTAAATTAGAACTCTGAACGCCCTCTTTAATCACCACAGATAAATCATTAAGGTGCATGTTACAAGGGTTTCCTTCATATCCAGTACTTGCTATACCAACGAAGGGCTTTTTAAAATCTTCCTTAGTTAATCCAATCGCATGCAACATTGCTTGTGCTGCTGGCTGGGTTGGGTCTTGGCTTACTGCCTGACTATATTTGTTAAGCGGGGTACTCATCTATGTGTAATTTCTAACAAGTAAAAATACCGCTCGAAAGAGTGCTTCTTTGTTCTGTCGAAAATATAATTTTATTTTCAAAATTTAATTTGAAGATTAAAATATTGATTATTAGAGTTTTAAAAAGAATTATTGTACAATATCCAAAAATTTAAAGAGCCCCAATTTTTTCATCATTGTCCGCCTTGAACATCTTATGTATCTTCGTTTTGTACTAATATTTGTATTCATGAAAATTAAGTTCTTCACCATCTTTGCCTTATTGCTAGGTGCCAATATGCTCTCAGCCCAAACCACAAGAGTGTTTGGTGTAGCGCATCAAGACGATTGGCAGTTATTCATGAATCCTAATGTTGCTAACAGTATTCAGAATGCTGAAGACAAGACAGTAATCATACATCTTACAGCAGGAGATGCCGGGTATGGAATGGGTAACGATGCCTTTTACAAGGCAAGAGAAGAAGGCGTTCTGAGGGCGGTCAGGTTTCTTTCAAATACAGCAGAAAATCGATTAAAAGTTGGCAATGAAATGAGCCGGTCGATAACGATGATTAGAAATCATCCGATACTCACTTACACCTATCATAATACGGTAGTTTATTTTCTTCGACTTCCTGATGGAAACGGGGATGGATCAGGATTCCCTCTACACAACCAAAAAAGTCTTGAGAAATTCTATAACAGACAGGTGGTCGATTTTATAGCTATTGACCAAAGTACTACCTACACCAACAAAGAAGACTTATTAGGAACCCTAAAGGAATTGATCACTACAACACACACAGGAACCCAATTAGAAATACACCTCACCGAGCTTAGTGAAGATTTGAATGTTGACGATCATTCTGACCATTTGACCGCCTCACGTTTCATCACTGAAGCAGCGACCAATCAATTCAGAGGAGAGTTTTATTATTACATCGACTATCAAACCGCAAATTTAGAAGGTAACCTTGAACGCGATGAGATTCTCATAAACTCAGGGACTTGGGGAGCAACCGCATCTGGGCTCAGCGATCAAAGACATGCTAGCCTCTGGGACGAATACCATACCACTTATCTCGACCGCCAATACTATCGCGTGCTACCTATAAGCCTTGAGCGCTAAGTAAACTGAGCATTGTTGTTATACCTTCTCTGAAATTTTCCAATCGAATATTCTCATTAGGGCTATGCTGATTATTATCAGCATTAACAGTCGGTATAATGACAGCGTCGATTCCTAAAGCCTCCACGAAAGGAGAAATAGGTATAGATCCTCCCATAAGACGAAGCTGTACTAAATCTTCAAATCCGGCGCGATTCATCTGCGAGCGTAACCACTCTCCGATCGGCGAATTCATGTCGGTTCTGAAAGCCGCGTAGGATACTTTAGAGCTCAATTGTACGATACGATCAAACTGCTGACGCTCTTCATCACTAGGCTCATGATCTAATACGGTAAAACCTTGATTTTCGATATGAGTTTTAATTAACTGCATTAGTCGATACGGTTCTGACTCAGGCACCAAACGTACATCAATCTCAGCAGTAGCGATAGCAGGAACAATAGTTCTTGCCGAAGCACCAACATAAGCCGACTGTAATCCTCTAATATTCAACGAGGGATATTGTAAACTCTCTTGATACGTGCCCGCAACTTCGTCAGCTTTCGAAAAACCTAGCCGCTTTCTAAGAGCAACCTCGTCATCAGGAATCTTTGCCAACTGCTCTTTATCATAATCGCTAAGCACAATGTTATCGTAATAACCTTCGATAAGCACCCTACCCTCTGAATCTTTCATAGATGCTAATAGTTGAGAAAGTGCAAGAGCTGGGTTCGGAGCATAATTTCCGTAATGACCGCTATGCTGTGGCAGCCTCGGCCCAAAAGTTTTTAAAGTTATACTCGCGATTCCACGTGCTCCATAGGTTAAGGTTGGACGATTTGAAACATGTCTCGGTCCATCAAAAATTAACATAGCATCGGCCATCAATTTTTCCTTGTAACGAGCAACCGCCTCAGGCAAAGATGGAGACCCTTGTTCCTCCTCCAAATCAATCACCACCTTAATTCGGTTTGACGTTAGCTTATTCTGAGCTACTAACGCATCAAAAGCGGTTAAAAACATTACAATTGGTCCCTTGGCATCAGAGGTCGACCTGCCGAATAGCCTCCAGTTCGGATCATAAGAAGAAGACAGTAAATCAATGTCTAGTGTTTCCCAATCTGATGATTCAGAACGCTGCTTTAAGACTATTTCGTAAGGATCATTCTGAAACCACCTAGAAGGGTCTACCGCCTGACCATCTGCGTGAAAATATAATAGTAAGGTACTCCCTGAAAAGCGCTTTTTGGGTTCATACGTTGCTAGTAAAAGAGGAACTCCATCAGTTTCTAAACGCTCTAATTCAAAACCTCGACTGGCAAAAGCCTTTGTCATTAAGCGCTCAGTTTCTCCAAGGTCTGAAGCAATTGCGGCATCGTTAGGAACCGCGACAATCTCTTGAAGTAAATCAAGACCCTTCTGCCAATGCAGTTCAGTTAAACGATTTAACTGCCTAGTATTTAATTGCTGTGAAAAAACGAGAAATGGCGCCAGAATGGCGCCAAAAAAAATTATTTTCTTCATTACATGGAGCAGCTCATATCAGCCCCACAACATTGTGGTGACTTGATTTTTCCTTCGCACGATGGGCAGAATGAGATTTGAACCTCTGCGCCACTATCTAACGTTAACATTCCATTTTCTAAAGGAACATCACACTTAGCACAAGAAGCATTTACCGACATTCCACAAGAATCACAAGAATAAGTAGCCATAGCAATATATTATTTAGTTTTAGACAAGTTCAATATAATCATATATCCATGAAACTCATTCGCAACCTCTTTACTTTAAGCCTTATTTTTTATTTTTTCGTACCGGTTCAGGCTCAAAAACTCAATCGCAGTGAAAGAAAAATCATAGAACGGGTTAGCGCAAATAACAATGAAGCTATCGCCTTTCTTGAGAGGGTAGTTAACATCAATAGCGGAAGTCTAAATATCGAAGGCGTTAAAAAGGTTGGCGAGGCTTTCAATGAAGAATTTGAAGCAATTGGCTTTAACACTGAATGGGAAAGCATGCCTAAAGAGATGAACCGAGCAGGTCACCTTATCGCAACAACTAACGGCAATAAAGGAAAAAAACTCCTACTTATCGGTCACCTTGACACTGTGTTTGAAGAAAATAGTCCCTTTCAAACTTTTGAAAAAATCAATGACAGTATTGCACTAGCGCCTGGAGGAAATGACATGAAGGGTGGCGATGTAATGATTCTATACGCACTAAAAGCACTAAAAGAAACAGGTG
>PZPI01000143.1 GCA_003045935.1 Bacteroidota bacterium
CCCTTTTGGTGGCTTTCGCACTTATGTTTTCTACAGTCCAAGCTCAATCAGTAAGCGAAAAAACCTATGATGATATCCATGTAAAAGTGGTTGAATGGCGAAGACATTTCCATGAAAACCCAGAACTCGGGAATCGAGAATTCAAAACCGCTGCCTACATAGAGAAGCATCTACGTAAATTAGGACTGGAGGTTGAAACTGGAGTTGGAATTACAGGTGTCATAGGAATTTTAAAAGGAGGTAAGCCAGGAAAAGTTTTAGCCTTAAGAGCAGATATTGATGCGCTGCCAGTTACTGAAAGAAATGACCTTCCCTTCAAGTCAAAGGTTGTAACCGAATTTCTAGGTGAAACCACTGGTGTTATGCATGCCTGTGGCCATGACACACATACTGCAATCTTAATGGGTGTAGCAGAAGTGCTTGCTAAGAATAAAGACCAAGTTGCTGGTACGGTTAAATTTATTTTTCAACCTGCTGAAGAAGGACCACCACCGGGAGAGAAAGGTGGAGCGTTGTTAATGGTTGAAGAAGGTGTTCTTAAAAACCCAGATGTGGATGCTATTTTCGGATTACACATCAATTCAGCGACACCTGTTGGGCAAGTTCGTTACAAAACCGGAGGCATCATGGCCTCAGCTCAACGATTTGTTATTACCGTTAAGGGAAAACAAACCCACGGATCTCAACCTTGGTCAGGTGTTGACCCGGTATATATCTCCTCCAAAATCATCGACGGAATTCAATCTATTATTAGTCGTGAATCTAACCTACTAAAAGAAGCAGCGGTAGTATCTGTCGGTAAAATTAAAAGTGGAGTGCGATTCAATATTATTCCTGAATCAGCAGAACTTATTGGAACCATACGCACACTTGACTACGACATGAGAGACCACATTGAAAAAAGAATGCATGAAATGATTCCTGCAATCGCCGAAGCCTACGGAGGAACTGCAGAGGTTTCTATTTCAGAATCAACCGACATCACTTTCAATGATCCAGAACTCGTAGCACGAATGTTACCATCAATGAAAAAAGCGCTAGGAAAAGAAAATGTATTACTTACCAAAGCAACCACCGGAGCCGAAGATTTCTCTTACTTCTCTAGAGAAGTGCCTGGATTTTACTTCTTTTTAGGGGGTATGACTCCAGGTAATGAAACCCCATTTCCGCACCACACACCCGATTTTTTCATCGATGAGAACGGATTAATTCATGGGGTGAAAGTGCTTACTCAAATGAGTCTTGATTACTTAAACCAATAACATGCGATTAACCCTAGTTTTTTTCTTATTTCTATCAGGAGCGAGCAGCATGATTTTGGCTCAAAAGAAAACCGATCTGATAGAAGACTTAAAAGCTCTCAATGAGTTAGTAGGAAGAAAGGATGATGAGATTAGCCGATTAAAAAAATCACTTGTCGCAGAAGAAACCTTAAATCAAACCTACCTCTTCGAGATTGAAAATCTAAAGACGACGAATTCTGCTTTGATGAAACGATTGAGCAATTTTACAAGTCAGTCGGTAAGTAACATCATTAGCATTGGAGATCAAATCGAGAGTATGCGCGTTTTAGAAAAACAAGATCAAGCCTTAAGACAATTGATCATTGAAGAAGACTCGACGCTCATTGAAACAATGAAACAATTAGCTCCCGTTGTTAACAAAGCGAATGGGATGTTGATTAACAGAGGTAGTATAGAGGTGTCCTTTTCAGCCTTAGAATATGCACTTAAAGATTCTTTACATCTAGATCCCAAATTAGTTCGTATTGACTCTGCCCTTCGTGCCATAACCGTTTTAGAACTTATGATTAGTGGTGCTTTTGAACCGGTTATCATTGACTCTGTTACCATTGATAATGAGTTAATAGCTCCGAGGTTTTATGAGGTCTTCTCAAAGAAATTTGATCTAGATCAAAACCGAATAAAACTAGTTCCTACCCTGAATAATGACACGGTAATCATTACCCTGAGGCCTTCGTTTCAGAGGTCTTACGAACGAATTCGATCAATATTGAAAAGGTAAATTCTCAAACCATTTACTAATTCATTTAGTTAATGAGTGACCATCCTTCTTTAAAAAATTCAGTAGCTCTGCTTAGCGGTTTTGGCAAACATCGTGCAGAGCTACTTTCTAGAGAGTTTGGCATTGAATCTCTTTACGATTTACTGTTTCATTTTCCTATAAGGTATGTTGACAAGAGTCGATTTTATTCGATTTCAGAAATACAATCGGATCACTCCTATGTTCTCGTAAAAGGAGTAATGTTTGATCTGAGAACTGTTGGAGAAGGTCGTACAAAACGTCTTGTTGGTGAGCTTAAAGATGCTACTGGTAGCCTTGAGCTGGTGTGGTTCAAGCCACCGCAATTTTTATTAAAAACACTGCAAAACGGGCAGGTCTATCAGGTTTTTGGAAAGATCACTAGATTTAATAATAGCTTTTCTATTGCTCATCCTGAAATTTCAAAATTGGCTAACCCCATAGATGTAAAAGGACTTGGAATTGAGCCTATTTACTCTTCGACCGATAAACTTCAAAAAGCGGGATTAAACCAACGAATCGTAAAAGAAGGAATTAAGAAAATAGTCACCGCTATCGACTTTAGTTTAGCAGAAAATCTCCCGAAATCTCTAATTGAAAAACTACAGCTTCCTCAAAAAACAGAAGCCATAAAAAACGTTCATTTTCCTCAAAATTTG
The DNA here is from genome assembly GCA_003045935.1 of Bacteroidota bacterium. Lineage (GTDB taxonomy): Bacteria > Bacteroidota > Bacteroidia > Flavobacteriales > Flavobacteriaceae > UBA3478. The sequence continues at coordinate 2,703 of PZPI01000143.1, forward strand.
AAACAGGTAGATCTTGCCCTAAACCGGTTCAAATTTGAAGAGTTATTCTTTTTACAACTGCGCTTACTGTATAAAAATTTAGTTGGTCAAAAGAAAATTAAGGGACGTCTGTTCGATCATGTAGGAGATCTTTTTCTCGAGTTCTATGAGCACCACCTCCCCTTTAATCTAACAAATGCACAAAAACGAGTGATCAAGGAGATTAGAAAGGACTTAGGCTCTGGGATCCAAATGAATCGACTGTTACAAGGAGATGTAGGGTCAGGTA
>PZPI01000037.1:0-11111 GCA_003045935.1 Bacteroidota bacterium
GCTGAAGAGCTAAAGAAAGCCTAAAGCCCAAACACTGACTAACAAAAATATAGGTATCGCCTCAACCCATAATGAGGTATAACTCTGTGGTCGATATATTTTAGCACAGGCAATTAAAGCCGCAGTAATAAAATAGAAGATGAAATAGGCCAATTGGTAATAGAATCCAAGATCTGTAGCCAACATCCAAAGGATGATCGATAGAATTAATGAAAGATATCCGACCCATTTTATTTTCCGAACACCCAACTGCTGAGCTAAGTTGGGCAACATAAGCTTATCGACACTCATATCTCTTATCTCAAAGGGAACAAGCAAAGCAAGTACCAGAAAAAAATGGGAGAAAAACAACAAAACTATCTCTAAACTAAACCAATCCTTGTCTAATAAAGTGAATGGCAAAACCGCTGTTATGAGCGCCCAAACCAGGCTAACCAAGAAGGCCTTAATCCATCCATTTTCTCTAGAAATTGGAAGTAGCTCTTTTTGAACATAAAGAACTCCAAAAAACGAAGATAAAGCGAGAACAAACCACGAATCCTTCGATAAATCCTTCACTAGATACAGCAAGATCAAAAGGGATAAAAGGGTAGACAGCTTTAACCAAATCCAAAATAGAGTCGGCTGATTAGTTCCCTTAAAACTTACCGGGGCAAATTTGATCAAATTGTAATAAACATAGCTCGCAAAAAAGATGATCAACAACGATGATTCAGGGATGATTTTGTTTAAGCTCAAAAGACTTAAAGCACTCAATGAAAAAACAGAAAAAGCCACGTGAATACTACCTTTTACATAGATGTTTAACAATAGCTTTATTCTCTTCATTAAACAAAAGTAGTACTTCTCAACACTTTTTAATAAATGCCTCAATTATAGGGTATCACAACACTCCAAAAAGGAGTTTATTCGGTAATTTTACAGATCTAAAATTGATGATTGATGAGTACTCCTTTTGCAAAAAGACACATCGGTGTTCAAAGCGGTGAATTACCTACTATGCTCAAGACAATTGGCATTTCTTCGATGGCCACTTTAATCGATGAAACCATTCCTGAAGATATTCGCCTGAAGAAAGAGATGAACTTGCCTGAGGCAATGTCTGAAAATGAACTTCTGGCTCATCTTGAAGAACTCTCTCAAAAGAACCAACTCTTCAGTCAATATATAGGGTTAGGGTATCACCCTTCAATCACTCCATCAGTGATCAAGAGAAATATCCTCGAAAATCCGGGCTGGTATACTGCCTATACTCCTTACCAAGCAGAAATTGCGCAAGGAAGGCTTGAGGCACTTCTCAACTACCAAACAATGGTTATCGAATTAACAGGAATGGAGATTGCTAATGCCTCGTTACTTGATGAGAGTACGGCTGCAGCAGAAGCTATGACTATGCTTTTTGATCTTAGAAGTAGGGATCAAAAAAAGAGAGGAGCTCTTAAATTCTATGTTGATTCTGAGATTTTACCTCAAACCTATTCACTACTACAAACCAGAGCAACTCCGCTTGAAATTGAATTGGTTCAAGGAGCGATTGAAGATTTTAATCCAAATGATTCGTATTTCGGGGTAATAGCGCAGTACCCAGGCAAGTACGGCAACATTTGTGATCTAGGTGAATTAGTCGCTAAATCGAAAGAACTTGATATTAAGGTTGCAGTAGCAGCAGACCTGATTAGCCTAACCTTACTTAAAGAACCAGGAAGCTACGGGGTTGATGCCGTTGTTGGAACGACACAGCGCTTTGGTATTCCTCTCGGATATGGAGGTCCTCACGCTGCCTATTTTGCTACGAAGCACGACTATCGCAGAAATGTTCCTGGAAGAATTATTGGTAAAACAGTAGATACCGACGGGAACCCTGCACTCCGAATGGCTTTGCAAACTAGAGAGCAGCACATAAAGCGAGATAAAGCAACCTCGAATATCTGCACGGCACAAGTATTACTAGCCGTTATGGCTGGTATGTATGGAGTATACCATGGCCCTGACGGACTAAAATCAATCGCTTCAAACATCCACAGAAAAACCCAAATAGTAGCCGAAGAAGCGGCTAAAGCAGGCATAATCTCAATGAATGAGGAATACTTTGATACCTTATATTTCACAGGTATAGATGCTGCAGTCCTTAAGCAGAGAGCAGAAGCAGCTTTAATCAATCTATATTATCCATCTGCCAACGAGGTTAGTATTTCATTGAATGAAGCCTCTTCAACCCAAGATTTACAAAAACTTATCGAAGTTCTAACGGGCAAAACGGTATCCATCGATGAATTAAACACTAGACTTCAGCTGGCATCTCATCCTTCATTAAAAGAAGCAAATACAAGAACAAGCAGTTACCTAGAACACGAAGTTTTTCATCGCTACCGAAGCGAAACCGAGCTCATGCGCTACATTAAAAGACTCGAAAAGAAAGATTTGGCACTCAATCATTCGATGATTGCCTTAGGTAGCTGTACCATGAAGTTAAATGCAGCTACTGAAATGTTACCCCTAAGCTGGTCTCGATTTGCTAATCTGCACCCTTTCGTTCCAGTAGGACAGGCTGAAGGTTACCGCATCATCCTTGAAGCGTTAACTCAGTACTTAAATGAGGTTACCGGTTTTGCTGCTACTTCTCTCCAACCAAACTCAGGAGCCCAAGGTGAATATGCAGGTCTTATGACAATCAGAGCTTATCACCATGCCAGAGGAGATCAGCATAGAAATATCTGTATTATCCCGGCTTCTGCTCACGGTACAAACCCAGCTTCTGCAGTTATGGCCGGAATGAAGGTAGTCGTCACTAAAACAGATGAAAAGGGAAATATAGACCTGGCTGACTTAGAAGAAAAAGTCATTCAGCACTCTAATGAACTGGCCGCATTAATGGTTACTTATCCTTCAACTCACGGGGTATTCGAGTCTTCGATTCGACAAATCACGGCACTCATTCATGAGCATGGTGGTCAAGTCTATATGGATGGGGCAAACATGAATGCTCAAGTAGGGTTAACGAACCCGGCTATCATTGGTGCAGATGTTTGTCACCTTAATTTGCACAAAACTTTTGCTATACCACACGGTGGTGGAGGTCCTGGCGTAGGTCCTATTTGTGTAGCGCCTCAACTGGCTCCATACCTGCCAGGTAACCCTATTATACCAACAGGTGGCTCTGAAGCAATCACCGCTATTTCTGCAGCCCCATTCGGTAGCGCATTAGCCTGCCTTATTTCATACGCCTATATCCGAATGTTAGGAAGTGAAGGTCTTACTGATTCTACGCGATACGCTATATTAAATGCGAATTACATCAAGGCGCGTTTAGAAGCTAGTTATCCAGTGCTTTATACCGGAGAAAAAGGGAGAGCTGCTCACGAATTAATTATCGATTGTAGACCTTTCAAAGAAAAAGGAATCGAAGTAACAGATATCGCAAAACGATTAATGGACTATGGCTTCCACGCTCCTACCGTCTCATTCCCCGTAGCCGGTACAATGATGATTGAGCCTACAGAAAGTGAGGGGCTAGAAGAAATCGATAGATTCTGTGAGGCGATGCTTGCTATTAAGGACGAAATCGATCACTGTGATGCAAAGGATCCTGTGAACGTTTTGAAAAATGCACCACACACCATGGCTATGCTTACCGCAGACAAATGGGAATTTCCATATTCTAGAAGGCAGGCTGCCTATCCGCTTCCCTTTGTAGAAGAAAGTAAATTCTGGCCTTCAGTTAGAAGAGCGGATGAAGCCTTTGGAGATCGTAATCTAATTTGTAGTTGCGCACCAATAGAAGCATACCAGAGTTAATCTTATTTAAGCCCAAAATAAAGGGACGAACTAGATTTCACGCTAGACGTCCCTTTTTTTTTAACTTAGTCCGCTATAAACAGACTTCATGAATATAAGTTTTATAGGTACGGGGCATTACCTTCCCGAGATCATCCAGCCGAATAGCCAATTCGAAAAAAGCGAATTCATCGATGAAAATGGGAAAGCCTTTGGGGCGAATAACAAGGAAATCATTGAAAAATTTCAAGCCATAACAGGGATTGAAAGTAGACGCTACCTAGAGCCGCACCTTAACACTTCAGACATGGGGTTTTTTGCGGCACAAGAAGCCATCAAGAACGCTGAGATATCTGCGGAAGAAATAGATTACATCATCTTCGCACACAACTTCGGTGATGTTCGTCATGGAGAAATTCAAACCGACTTATTACCTAGTTTAGCTTCGAGAGTTAAAAATAAATTAGGTATACAAAATCCAAAATGTGTTGCGTACGACATGATTTTTGGTTGTCCAGGATGGGTAGAAGGAGTCATTCAAGCCAAAGCATTTATCAAGAGTGGTATGGCCAAGAATTGCTTAGTTATTGGAGCCGAAGCACTCTCTAGAGTGGTAGATATTAATGACAGGGATAGCATGATCTTCGCCGATGGTGCTGGAGCCACCATCGTAAGTGCGACTAATGATGGAGGAGATATTCTTGCTAATGTAACCACCACACTAGCCAACGATGAAGCCTATTACCTTTATTTCGGAAAGGGAAACAAAGCCTCAAAAGAAGAAAATACACGTTATATTAAAATGCTTGGCCGAAAGGTTTACGAACTAGCCGTAGTACATGTACCTAACGCTATGGCTGAAGCTATAGAAGAGGCCGGCGTATCGATTTCAGAAGTAAAGAAAGTATTTTTACACCAAGCCAATGAAAAGATGGATGAGGCCATGGTAAAAAGACTTTACCGCAAGTTCAAAGCTGATGCTCCCGATGGGGTGATGCCAATGAATATTAAAGAAGTGGGTAATAACTCGGTGGCTACGGTACCCGTTCTTTTCGATATGGTTCGCAGAAATCAAATGGCTGAACACGAACTGAATAAAGGTGATATTATTCTATTTGCAAGTGTAGGGGCCGGTATGAACTTAAACTGCATCGTATATCGATACTAGTGAGGCCATAAAACTTGTCGTTATAATCCCTTTTTATAACGAAGAAAAGTATCTCGCTGAGTGTTTAGAGAGTTTTGTTCATCAAACACGAACTCCTGATACACTCATTTTAGTCGATGATTCAAGTATCGATACGGGGGGCGCTATAGCAAAAACATTCGTCGCTTCTCACCCATTTATTAGGTACTATAAAAAGCAAAGTGACCCAGGTCGAATCCCAGGAGCAAAACATATTCATGCATTTTATCATGGTTTAGAAGAGGTAGAAGATTTCGATATCATCGGAAAATTCGATGCCGATGTTGTTCTACCACCTAATTATTTCGAAAAAGCCATCCAAGCCTTTCGTAATCATCCAACCCTAGGTATGTTTTCAGGACACCTTTATATTAAACAACAAGATCGTTGGGTGTATGAAACCGTAGCCGATAAAAACCATATTCGTGGACCAATAAAATTGTACCGTAAAGAGTGCTTTAAAGCGATTGATGGCCTCATCCCTGCCTTAGGTTGGGACAGTATAGATACTTTACTTGCCGAGGCCAATGGATTTGAGCTTCAGACCGATGCTGATTTGAATGTAAAACATCTAAGGCCTACCAATAAAGACTATACGAATCTCGATTATTTTAAACGCAGAGGAGCAAGCTATCACCTCTTAGGTTACGATCTTACAATCAGCCTTTTAAGCGCCCTAAAACTGACTTTTAAAAAGAAAAGCCTGAGCATATTCATAGCACTTCTACAAGGCTATTTTAAATCTAGAGATAACGATCAAAGACTGGTTAGTGATACAAACGCTAAAGCGATTTGCATGGTGCGCTATCGCAAAATGGCTCGTAAGCTTAATCTTCTAGCAGGTCTTCGATAGGCGTACCAGTGGTTCCGTTCGGCATACCAATTCCTAACAGAACCGCCAAAGTAGGAGCAATATCAGGAATCTCTGTTCGCTCTGCAGTTGATCCCGTGGGGATTCCCTTTCCGAAAAACAAAAGTGGTACATGAGTATCGTAAATCATGGCTGAACCATGTGTTGAACCTGTACGAGAGTACGAAACGTATCCAGGACTTTGTACAAATACAATATCCCCTGATCGCTTCGGATGGTACCCATTATAGATAATTCGATCAAAACCTGAAGTAGCGCCAAAATTTCTAAGTTGATCTGACGTATAAACCCGTTCGACATGATCAAAATCATAAAGCATATTAGCAATAGCTTTGCGTACCGAGGCTGAAGCAAAACCTTCCTTTTCTAACGCTTTTAAAATTCCCTTGTTTAGATATACTTCATTGTACGAAATAGACTCAATGAGCGCACGTTCACCAAACCTCTCCTCAACCTCTTGATACAAACGTTCTGCCATCGACTTACTATCAAGGTAACCTGCAGGAATTTTTTGATCGTTTAGAAAAGCAGGTACATGAATCGCCCCGTGATCTGCAGTTAAAAACAAGGTATATTCACCTTCGCCTACTTCAGCGTCTAAGAATTCTAATAGGCGCTCTAATTCAAGGTCTAATCGCATGTAGTTATCCTGAACCTCTACTGAGTTAACGCCGTATTTGTGTCCTATATAGTCAGGTGAAGAAAAACTAATCGCCAAGAAATCAGGAATCTCATCGGCTCCCATCTGTTCCTGCTTGATTACTTCGAAGGCAAAATCGGTAGTAAGGCTGTTACCGAATGGCGTCGCAGCTAAACTACTATACTGCCCGTTCTGGTCCCACAACTTGTCAATCTGATGAGGAAAGCCCGAATTGTTCTCTCCATTTGACAAACCTTCATAATTATTTACATCGCTTCCGCTTTCAACATAAGACTTCAAGGGCTTAAGTGTTTCCCAAGTTTTTCGATACTGATCAACAGAGTGCTTCTTGTTGTATTTCTTTACCCAATTTGGAAGTGACTCAAAGTAGTAAGTTGAACTAATCCAATTTCCCGTCGATCGACCTTCGAACCAGTATGCTGCATTAGCCGTATGGCCTACGGGTAAAATAGCACCTCTGTCTTTAATCGCTATACCAACAACTTTTGATCGAAATTGGTAATGTAATCTCAACTGATCGGTAATTGTAGTAGTCAGTAAACGTGTTGGCGCCATTCCCCCGGTATTCTCCGTTCCTAAATCTGTATAATTCTCATCAGCTGCACAATAAACTGACTCTTTAAGAAATTTATCATACCAGTTATTTCCGAGGATTCCGTGTACCGCCGGAGTGGTTCCAGTATAAACTGAGGTATGACCTGGGCCAGTGGCCGTAGGCACATAATTAAAGTGATGGTTTTTTGCCTCAAAACCGTCATTGACAAGTCGCTTAAATCCCCCCTCCCCAAATCGGTCCCAAAACCGGGTCAAATAATCAAATCTCATTTGATCAACTACTACGCCTACGACAAGTTTCGGCTGAGTATAAGGCTTTTCTTCTTGTGCTTGTAGTTTAACAACAGTAGTTAATACTAAAAGAATTAGGGCCGCTCTTTTCATTGTAATCCGTTTATACTACAAATCTAAGACATGCAATTAGTTCGAAGGATAAATCAATGTTAAATGCTTTCAAAAAGCGTAATTTTGAAATATGACTTACCTAGCTAACATTGGTCGATACGGCCTCATGTTATTGGAGATGTTTAAAAAACCTACCAAGTGGGGGGTGATGAAAAAACTGATCCTAAAAGAAATTGATGAGCTGATTTTTAGCTCCCTAGGTATTATCATATTCATTTCCTTTTTCATCGGCGGAGTAGTAACTATTCAAACTGCTCTGAATTTAACTAGTCCCTTTTTGCCTAAAAGTTTGATCGGGTTTGCTACTAGACAATCGGTAATTCTAGAATTTGCTCCAACCTTTACTTCAATCATCATGGTCGGAAAGGTAGGCTCCTACATTACCTCTTCTATAGGATCTATGCGAGTTACTGAGCAGATTGATGCATTAGAGGTTATGGGAGTAAATTCTTTGAACTATTTGATTTTCCCAAAGCTAATCGCCATGTTATTTTACCCTTTTGCTATTGCCGTCTCGATGTATGTAGGGATATTCGGGGGCTGGTCTGCAGCGGTTTTTGGGGGCTATGCACCTACTTCTGAATTCATTGCTGGAATACAAGAAGACTTTGTAGTCTTTCATGTCGTTTATGCATTTATTAAAAGTCTTGTTTTTGCTGTGGTGATAGCTACCCTTCCCGCCTATCACGGATACTATTTAAAAGGTGGTGCCTTAGAGGTCGGTAAAGCTGCGACAACCTCGTTTATTTGGACTAGTGTTGTTCTGATCATACTGAATTATATACTCACTCAATTACTACTCGGATAATGATTGAAGTTCAAGGTCTACATAAATCGTTTGAAGGAAAAGCGGTATTAAAAAACATTACCACCACTTTTGAGCGAGGAAAAACGAATCTAATTATTGGACAGAGTGGATCGGGAAAAACCGTATTTCTAAAATCCCTTATCGGACTTATCACTCCGGAGCAAGGCAAAATAGTCTACGATGGAGTATGTCTTCTAGAACTTGAAAAAGACGAACAACGAGAATTAAGAAAAGCCATGGGAATGGTATTTCAAGGAAGTGCACTTTTCGATTCAATGACTGTTGAAGAGAATGTAGGATTCCCTTTAGAAATGTTCACCAAACTATCTAAAGGAGAGAAAAAAGATCGCATTGATTCTGTGCTACAGCGCGTCAACCTCATCGATGCACATCACAAATATCCTTCAGAAATTTCAGGTGGAATGATGAAGAGAGTTGCTATTGCTCGAGCTATCGTACTTAATCCCAAATACTTGTTTTGCGATGAACCGAACTCTGGCCTCGATCCCAAGACCGCAATTCTTATCGATAATCTGATTCAAGAAATTACTCAGGAATACGACATCACAACGCTCATCAATACACATGACATGAACTCGGTAATGGAAATTGGAGAAAAGATTGTCTTTTTAAAAGAGGGAGAATTAGCCTGGGAAGGTAGCAAAGAAGAAATCTTCATTACCGACAACCAGGCTGTGGGTGATTTTGTCTACGCCTCAGAGCTCTTTAAAAATGTTCGCTCAGTATACTTAGACAAGAAGAATCGTTAGTTAGATCTGATCAGTAGGGTATCTAATTGTAAACGCACCTTTAACCAATTCTCAATTCTAGGATTCAATTCTGCCTTCTTAGCTGATTTAAGTGCAGAATGATAATCTATTTCAAAAACCGGTAAAGTATCCTGAGTGCTAAAGTCGGTTTGAACTCTTGCTGAATAGCCTACCTTATTCACTTCAGGAAATGCAGCTACTAACTCAGTACTTACTGCAGTAAATGGAATTGCAAAACTCATCGACTCTTTTAAACGAATAATTTCATTCTCTAGAAGTTTAATTTGATCTTCCTTTGAAGATAATTCGTTCTTCTTATTCTCATAAAGTTCGAGCACATATTGCATTGAATTCGGGTCATCTGCATCTGATGATTGAATCACCTCAAATGCAGTTTCCTTTAATCGATCAAATGATTGAAGACGTATACGCCAAGTAGTAATTACTTCGTCGGGAACTGCTGCTGCTCCCAAAAGCATCACACTAATCTCAGAATTATCTCCTTTATTATAGTCGAGTGTAGCAAATTCTTTTCGATACACTCCCCCATTCTCGAAAGGATAACTCTCTACGGTTTCTCTTAGAAAAGCCTGAGCATCGCGTTTAAATAAGGACTCTTGTAATACTCCATAGAAAGTATAAGTAGCAGGGATCATTACTACAATTCCCGAAATAGAGGCGATTCTAGCAATGGTTCTTCGCCTAGCAGAATTCGCATAGCGTTCCATAGGAAAGCCCAAATACTTAATCACTAAAAAGGTTGCAATGGCAATAAAAATGGTATTAATCAAAAAGAGATACAAAGCTCCTAACGCATAACTAGCATTACCAATAGCCAGTCCAAAACCAACTGTACAAAGTGGAGGCATAAGTGCTGTGGCAATAGCCACACCAAAGATTACACTAGCCATCGTTCCCTTTCTTGCCCTAGCTACTACCAATGCTGTTCCTCCAAAAAAGGCAATTAGCACATCTCTGATGTCCGGTTTAACACGAGCTAGCAGCTCAGAAGATTCATCTCGAAGAGGAAAAATCCAAAAGAATAGAAATGCTGTAACCACAGACAAACCGACCATCACCATAAAATTCTTTAATGAGCGATTAAGTAGATCAATGTCGTTCGTTGCCAGTGAAAACCCTAAACCCAAAATAGGACCCATAAGTGGAGAGATCAACATGGCTCCAATAACTACCGCAGTAGAATTTGCATTTAATCCAATAGAAGCAATAAAGATGGAACAAATTAAGATCCAGGAGGTATGTCCTTTGAATGGGATATCTGCAATAATCGAATCTTTAGTCGCTTGCATATCCGTATTGGTACGGATGTTGAGAAGCTCACTTAAAAAACTTCTTAGAATTTCAAAAAGTCCCTTAGCAGACTGTTTAAGTTCAGGAGTGTTGTTCATTTTTTTCGGTCGCTAGTACTCTAGCATTAGGTTGAAATAAATAGCGTTTGCCGGTCTTAACTTCCACGCATTCAATACGTTTACGTCGTACAGATCCACGTTCAAATATACGCGAGTTGCCGAAATAAAAATGATTTCCTTCAGCTAAATCAACAACAAATAGAAGAGCATCATTAAAGCGGTCATAATGCGATAAAGCACGATCAAGAAATGCATCTGAACTACTTGAAGCCTTCGGACTTTTAAAATGTCTTGCGAGTACAGGGAGTAATTCGGAGGGGAAAATCTCAGGATTTAAGAAAGGTAACATCAGATGCTTAAAAACACTTTTCCATTCTATCCCGTGTGGTTTTATTCTTCTTCCGAATTCGGTAAAAGCAACCAAATGAGCTATTTCATGAATAAGTGTAATTAGAAAACGATATTTATTCTCAGTAGCATTTACAGTAATTTGATGACTTCCACTAGGAAGTAAACGATAGTCGCCGTGTCTTGTTTTTCTTTGATTAACGATCTTGAGATGTACCCCATGGGTCTGAATGAGTTCGAAACAAGGCATCAAAGCCTTTTCAGGCACATAGGGGGCAAGAATATCAATCATCAACCACAACTTTAAGGGGTACTATTACTGACTTGTAGCACCTTTCCATTATACAATTCATGACCGGTGAG
>PZPI01000037.1:11121-13911 GCA_003045935.1 Bacteroidota bacterium
AGATACGTTGGCTACGAAGTCAGGAAATGCCTTAGCAAGCATTTCTGTATTTACAGCCCCTAAAGCAAGGGTGTTAAAAGCCACACCTGCATCCTTATACTCCTCAGCTAATAATTCAAATAGAGTAATTAATGCGCCCTTACTCGAACTATATGCCGAAAGGCCAGGAAATTTAGCGCTTCCTTGGATACCACCCATAGAGCTGATGCCTAACACATGAGATCCTCGAACTAATTTAGCCTCTAAAGCTTGCGTAAGTCTTGCTACCCCGAAAACATTTACCTGATAAATTGATTCAAAATCTTCAACACTTGTCGCGCTAAACGGCTTATTCAAAAAAGCGCCAGCATTATGAATCAAGGCATCAACATGGCTCCAATCTTTGATTAATTCGTGTAATGACTCAAAATTAGAATCAGCTAAATCTATACATACCGATCTAAGTAAAGGTAAATCAGCTCCCTGCAATGGGCTTTCAGTGCGAGAAATGGCCACTACTTCATGCCCTTCTTCTAATAAAAATCGAACCGCTTCAAGACCAATACCTCTACTAGCACCTGTAACAATAATTTTAGCCATAGTTTATAATTGAATTAAAAAGATACAAAAAAGCATTCCTGAAGAGGAATGCTTTTAATATAGATCTATGAAAATGAGACTATGCCAGTAAGGTAACTGGATGCTCTAAATACATCTTTAAGGTTTGTAAGAATTGTGCTCCTGTAGCTCCATCAATTGTTCGATGATCACAAGCTAAGGTTAATTTCATCATACTTCTTGGCACAATTGCTCCATCGCGTACAACAGCCTTTTCAATGATTGCGCCAACTGAAAGTATTGCTGAATTGGGTTGATTGATAATCGAAGTAAATTCCTCAATACCGAACATTCCTAAGTTAGAAACTGTAAAAGTGCTTCCTTCCATCTCTGCGGGGGTAAGCTTCTTATTACGTGCTCTTCCAGCCATATCTTTTACAGTGGCACCAAGCTGAGTAAATGATAATTGATCCGCGTGCTTGATAACTGGAACAACCAGTCCGTCTTCCACAGCAACGGCAACCCCAAGGTGTACATGGTGATTAATGATCGTAGCTTCATCGCTCCAAGTGGTATTCACTTGCTTATGCTTAAGCAGTGCCATAGCAGAGGCCTTTAAAACCATATCGTTGAATGAAACCTTAGTGTCAGGAAGTTGGTTGATTTGCTGGCGAGCGACTTTAGCTTCGTCCATTTCAACCTCAACAGTCAAGTAGTAATGAGGTGCAGTAAATTTAGACTCTGAAAGACGCTTGGCAATCACCTTACGCATTTGAGAATTCTTAACTGACTCTTTATTTTCTACTCCTGAAGCGGCAACTACAGGTGTAGCTTCTGGTTGAGCTTTAGCAGAAACTACCGGAGCGGCAACTACTTGCGCTTGCTCTACGTCACGGCGAATGATTCTACCGTGTTCTCCAGATCCTGTTACTGTAGATAAATCTAGACCTTTCTCTTTGGCTAATTTTTTAGCTAATGGAGAGGCAAATATTCTTCCGTTAGAAGGAGCAATTTCAGTGGTTTGTAAAACTGGAGCAGCTACAACTGGGGCAGCAGCGAGTGTTTCACTTTTTTCTTCGACTGCTTCTGTAGGAGCCGCTGGAGCAGCAGCACCACTTAAAACAGAAGACACATCAGTTCCTGCAGGCCCAATAATTGCTAGTACAGAATCAACAGGTGCTGACCCGCCCTCACCTATACCGATATGTAATAAGGTACCTGAGTAGAACGATTCAAATTCCATCGTTGCTTTATCAGTTTCGATTTCAGCAAGTATTTCTCCTTCTTCTACAGAGTCTCCAACTTTCTTTAACCAACTAGCCACAGTACCTTCTTCCATGGTATCACTAAGGCGTGGCATAGTAACGATTTCTACTCCTACAGGAATAGAAGCGACTACTTTAGTTTCATTTGCTGGAGCTGAAGCAGCCTCAACAGGCTTCACTTCATCCGATGATGCGGAGGGGGGTGTTGCTGCTCCCCCTAAAAGTGCAGATATATCCTCTCCTTCATCACCAATAATTGCAAGTAGCGCATCAACGGGTGCTCCATCTCCTTCAGGAATACCTATGTGCAAAAGCGTTCCGTTATAAAAGGATTCAAACTCCATGGTTGCCTTGTCGGTTTCAATCTCTGCTAAGATCTCACCTTCTTCTACCTTGTCTCCTACTTTCTTCAACCACTTCGCGACAGTCCCTTCTTCCATGGTGTCGCTCAGTCGTGGCATGGTAACTACTTCTGCCATTATTGTAATTTATGAGATAAAAATGGATAATCTTTTTGCTCGTATACCGTATCGTAAAGCTGCTCGATTGGTGGGAAATCTGACTCTTCTGCAAACTTCTCACATTCCGCAACTAGATCCCTAACGCGCGCATCGATTACTTTGATATCGTCTTCTGAAGCCCACTTCTTGTCAAGGATTAGCTCCTTAACTTGAGAAATAGGATCTATTTTTTGGTATTCTTTTACCTCTTCTTTAGTTCGGTAATGCTGTGCATCAGACATTGAGTGACCTCTATAACGATAAGTCTTTGCTTCAAGGAAAGTTGGTCCTCCGCCTGCACGTGCGCGCTCTATAGCTTCACTAATAGCCTCTGCACTTGCTGCAGGATCCATTCCATCAAAGGCACTACACGGCATACCGTACCCTAAACCAAGTTTATAGATGTCTGTATCATAAGCCGTTCTTGCTACAGAAGTTCCCATGGCGTATCCGTTGTTCTCACAGATAAACACTACAGGAAGCTGCCA
>PZPI01000038.1 GCA_003045935.1 Bacteroidota bacterium
TTTTTCTAAAGGTGCCGAACACGGTCACGCCCATCTTAATGAATCTGATGGCTTTTCTGGCTTTGTCGTTATCTTCTCTGCCTTATTTGTACATGCCTTTGTAGAAGGCATACCGCTTGATGGTGAAAAACACTTATTACTCGCGGTTAGTCTACATAAGGTACCTATTGCAATGATTTTGTATACCCTAGCTCTTAAAGCTAATCTTACAAAGATTAAGGCCTTTGGGGCGCTCCTATTATTTGGATTGATCACACCCTTGGGCAGTCTTTTTACCAATTTGGATTGGATGCTTACCTATACCCCCTACTTAAATGCGCTATCGGCAGGAATATTTCTTCATGTAGGAGCAATCATTCTCTTTGAAAGTGAAAAGGGGCATCGATTTAATTTTGCAAGAATCGTAATGGTTCTGCTCGGTATGCTACTGGCCTATTTGATTGGCTGATATAGTCTAGTAATATGATCCTCAAATAGTGCAGGAGCCTCCACTACTTTTTCAAAATGAGTCTCTAACCACTGAAGGTCTTCGTTATTCTTGGTATTGGTAAGAATATAATCAAACGAATCATCACTTAACAGTGCTTCTCGCTGATAAATTGTTTTAAAGGTTTGCTTCAGTTGAATGGGAAAAGCTGGATCCATTCGCTGATAAACCACCGTCTGAATAGATGACCGATTGATATGTGGTGCCACCTTAGCTACCGGCGATTCAAGACTTATTTGACCGAAGAGATATCCCCATAAAAACGATCCGAAAATCATCCAACTAAACGCGGTAAGTATTAATGATTGATGCAGGGATCTTGCTTTTAAAGTCAGAATGATAAGAACACTGCTAATTGGTAGAATTAAGATGAAAAATGCAAGATTCTTGTGTAAAAACAAACTACTATGAGTAGCCAGTCCAAAGTAAGCACCTGCTACCAGCACTGTACCCAGTAAAGTCAATACCCAAAGACCAATCTTAAACGCTTTAAAGTTCTGATTCGAAACTAGCTCAGAAAAGTAAAAACCCAAGATCACAGTCATAAATCCGAAGGCAGGCATCGGGTAATTTGGAAGTTTAGTACTCGAAAAACTGAAGAAGCTAAGTACTGCAATAGAGACCGAGAAGCAGAGGGTTAGCCAATTCGAACGTTGTCGTAATCTAAAAGCCTTGATAAGAGCAGAAATGAGCCAAACTCCGAAAGGTAATAGACCTGCAATAATCAATAGTAGGGTAATAATCCAAGGCCCACCATGCCCCTCTTTTTGATCGCTGAAGCGGTTAAGATTATGGTCTAAAAAGAATCCTTCAGTAAAAATACCTTCAGTAGCGATGTGTGCCAAATAATACCATGGGGCAGCTATCGCCAAAGAAATAAACACGCCCGTAAAAGGCTTGTAAGTGAACAATTTAGACCATCTATGAGTGAGCGTGAAATACAAGGCCGCTGATAAGAGTACGATAACTGCTGCAATAGGACCCTTAGCCAATAGACCTAGCCCAATAGCGATATAGGCAGTCCATAAATGAATTTTGGAAAACTCATTTTCAAAACGATAAAAGGATACAATTGCCCAGGTCACCGAGAAGATCAGATAAGGATCAGGCACCGCCATGTGTAATTCATGGGCGAATAACAAAGAACTGACAAAGGTTAGTCCCGCATAAATTGCAGTCTTATCTCCGAGTTCTTTCGCCGTTTGCTTTACAATAAGGTAAAAGGTTAATGCTCCAAACACGGCAGAAAAGAATCGAGCTCCGAAAGGACCAACTCCAAACACAAGATAACCTAACGCCATGAAAAAATAGTGTAACGGTGGCTTATCCGTTCGAATGACATCATTGAAGGTCGGATAAAACCATCTTCCCGTTTCAAGCATTTCACGAGCTGCCTCACTGTTTTTTGCTTCGTCTAGAATATTAATAGGATAACTCCAATTGAATTGTATAAAGACAACAAAGGCGATTAGGCTGAAAATGAGCCAAGGA
Organism: Bacteroidota bacterium; assembly: GCA_003045935.1. Taxonomy (GTDB): domain Bacteria; phylum Bacteroidota; class Bacteroidia; order Flavobacteriales; family Flavobacteriaceae; genus UBA3478. Next base: position 1,979 of record PZPI01000038.1, read on the forward strand.
TATTTTCTTAGTAAGGATGCTATTTGGATCATTGCTTTCTGCGTTTTTCAAACCAGGATCTTGGATACCTATTTACCCAATACAAACTAAGTAACGTAGACCAAAGACCGAATAGCATTCCGATATAGATATCTATAAACCAATGTTGACCAATGTAAACTCGTGAAACACCAACCATAACAGCTAAAACTAACCAGAAATAAAGTCCTCTTTTGGCTAATAGACTAAGAAAACTTGCAAAGAAAAATGCCGTAGCTGTATGGCCCGAAGGAAAACTATTCAATTTTCGAATAGATACCCCCTCGATCCAATCAAAAGAACTTTCTAATCCAATCTGTTGATAATACAAAAAGGGTCTCTCAAATCCATGTGCAATCCATTGTTTAAAAATATGAACGAAAATAACATGCAGAACAAACCCTAAAACAAAGGCAAATACCCATTTATAATTTTTAAACCAATACAACCAAAACAGAATAAGCACAGCAAAAGTGGCATCACCTAACCAGGTAATGGTGGTAAACCAGCCATCTAAAAAAGGGGAATGCCAATCGTTTAGTCTTTCGAACAGCCATCCTCTTCGGTAAAATACACCGGGAAACCCAATAAAAATAAGCACTAGATAAGGAAACAAGCGCTTTAGGTGTAGATTCATTACTGTACTTTTGAATAGACAAAATTAAGCATTAAGTAGACTTTGGCTGACAAAGGCTTATAACTATCTTTGCGACCTAATTAGAGTAAGAAACATGATTAAGGTAACCCTACCCGATGGCGCGGTAAAAGAGGTATCGAAAGGAACCACTCCTTTTCAAGTAGCTCAATCGATAAGCGAAGGACTTGCTAGAAATGTTATATCCGCAAGTTACAATCAGAAAACCATTGAGACCAGTACCCCACTAGAAACCGATGGTACACTTACCCTATACACCTGGAATGATGATGAAGGTAAAAAAGCCTTTTGGCACTCAAGTGCTCACTTACTGGCTCAGGCCATCGAACAATTATACCCAGGGGTTAACTTAACCATTGGTCCTGCGATCGAGCAAGGCTTTTATTACGACATTGATTTTAAAGAGTACGCTATTAGCGAAAAGGATTTTGCAGCGATCGAAAAAAGAGCTCTTGAAATTGCTAGAGAAAAGCACGAATTCAAAATGCGTTCAGTTTCAAAAGCTGATGCGCTTGAGTTTTATAAAATTCAAAACAATCCGTTCAAAGTAGAACTTATTGAGAATCTTACAGACGGAGATATCACCTTTTGTGATCATAGTGATTTTACCGATTTATGTCGAGGGGGACACCTCCCAAACACCGGTTTTATCAAAGCCTTCAAATTACTAAGTATTGCAGGAGCCTATTGGAGAGGTGACGAAAACAAGCCTCAATTATCAAGGGTTTACGGAATTTCATTTCCAAAGCAAAAAGAGCTTACCGAGCACCTAGAACGTCTTGAAGAGGCTAAGAAAAGGGATCATAGAAAGCTCGGTAAAGAATTAGAATTATTCACATTTTCACAAAAAGTCGGGCAAGGACTACCACTGTGGCTTCCTAAAGGCGCAGCACTTCGCGAGCGTTTAGAAACCTTCTTAAAAAAGGCTCAAAAGGAAGCTGGATACGAAATGGTAGTAACACCACATATTGGTCAAAAAGAACTCTACGTAACTTCTGGACACTACGCAAAATACGGTGAAGATAGCTTTCAACCGATTCATACTCCAAAAGAAGATGAAGAGTTCTTACTTAAGCCTATGAACTGCCCTCATCACTGTGAAATCTATAAACATAGCCCTTCGAGCTACAAAGATCTCCCTAAGCGTTTTGCCGAATTTGGTACCGTTTACCGTTATGAACAAAGTGGAGAATTGCATGGATTGACAAGAGTTCGAGGATTTACTCAAGACGACGCACATATTTTCTGTACTCAAGAACAACTACTCGGTGAATTTGAAAACGTAATTGACTTAACCCTTTACGTTCTGGGATCTTTAGGATTCGAAGACTTTACCGCTCAGGTTTCTGTGAGAGATCCGCAAAAACCAGAAAAATACATCGGCGAGGTTGCTAACTGGGAAAAAGCCGAACAAGCCATTATTACTGCGGCTCAGAATAAAGGGCTTAATTATGTGATCGAAGAAGGAGAAGCTGCCTTCTACGGACCAAAGCTCGATTTCATGATTAAAGATGCCTTAGGACGCAAGTGGCAACTCGGTACAATTCAAGTAGATTATAACCTGCCAGAGCGATTCGACTTACAATACAAGGGAAGCGATAATGAAAACCATCGTCCAGTTATGATTCACCGCGCCCCTTTCGGAAGTCTCGAACGTTTCATCGCATTACTACTTGAGCATACTGGTGGTAATTTCCCTTTATGGTTAATCCCAGTACAAGCTATTGTTCTGCCTATCAGTGAGAAACATGAAAAATATGCAGAAAAAGTTTTAAAATCGCTAGAAAATCACGAAATTCGCGGCCTTATCGACGCCCGTAACGAAACTGTCGGAAAGAAAATTCGCGAGGCTGAGATGAAAAAAGTGCCTTTAATGATTGTAGTTGGTGAGCAAGAAGAAAATGCAAATCAAATCAGCGTTAGAAGGCACGGTGGTGAAAGCCTAGGATCGATGGATATCGAAAGCTTTGCCCAAATGATCAATGAAGAAATTAAGCAGACGCTTAAATCTTTTAAATAGAAGTTGAACTAAAATTATAGCGCCATAGCAATACGCAGAAAACGGACTAAACCCCAGGGTAGAAGAGAAATTTCGAATCCGCACAAAATCAATCAGGAAATAACTGCAAGAGAAGTGCGCCTGGTAGGAGACAATGTTGAAGTAGGTGTATATCCTACTTCTAAAGCATTAACTATTTCAGAAGATCTAGAACTAGATCTTGTTGAAATTTCTCCAAAAGCAGACCCACCGGTCTGTAAGATAATCGATTACAAGAAGTTTCTTTATGAACAGAAGAAGCGAGAAAAAGTAATCAAGGCGAATGCAACTAAGGTGGTAATCAAAGAAATCAGATTCGGTCCACAAACCGATGAACACGATTTTGAGTTCAAGAAAAGACATGCTGAAAAATTCTTAAAGGAAGGCGCAAAGCTGAAAGCTTTTGTTTTCTTTAAAGGACGATCGATTGTCTATAAAGACCAAGGTGAAATTTTACTACTCAAACTAGCACAAGAGCTAGAAGAGTTCGGTAAAGTAGAGCAAATGCCACAACTAGAAGGCAAGCGTATGACGATGTTCATCGCACCCAAAGTGGCAAAAAAATAAGTAGCGGGTAATTAAATTATAGGATCATGCCAAAAATGAAAACTAAATCTAGTGCCAAGAAGCGTTTTAAGCTGACTGGTTCTGGGAAAATCAAGAGAAAGCACGCTTTCAAAAGTCACATCCTGACTAAGAAATCAAAAAAGCGTAAGCTTAAACTCACGCACAGTACCCTAGTGCATGAATCAGACGTTAACAGTATTAAAGAACAATTACGTCTGAAATAAGTAAGGGATTTATTAACCATGGAGTTCGGCCCAATAAAAGATTCTTAAAGAACGCCGACTACAAAAACAAATTAGTATGCCAAGATCAGTAAACTCAGTTGCTTCAAGAGCACGCAGAAAAAAGGTCCTTAAACTAGCGAAAGGATACTTCGGAAGAAGAAAAAATGTATGGACAGTTGCTAAAAATGCGGTAGAGAAAGCCCTTCTTTACGCGTACCGTGACCGTCGTAACAAAAAGAGAAATTTTAGAGCCCTATGGATTACCCGTATTAACGCAGGTGCAAGACTGCACGGCATGTCCTATTCTCAATTCATGGGAGCGCTAAAGAAAAACCAAATCGAACTTAACCGTAAAGTTCTTGCAGATTTAGCAATGAATCAGCCAGAAGCTTTCAAAGCGTTAGTCGATAAGGTAAAGTAATATTTATTCACCCCCGCTATAAAAATCCTGATACCTTTGGTGTCGGGATTTTTTTTTCCAATTATGAATCTATCCAATATCAAAATGGTGGTGTCAGACATGGACGGCACCCTTCTCAACTCCAAACACGAGGTTAGTCCCCTTTTCTTAGAACTGCATGATCAGTTACATAAACGAGGCATTCGATTTGTTGCCGCAAGTGGACGTCAATATCCTTCGATGATTGTCAAACTCACTGAAATTGGTGAGAAAATGAGCTTTATCGCAGAAAATGGCGCGTTGATTGTTGAAAACGAAGAAATCATCCATGCACAGGAGCTGCAAATTCATATCGTAAAAGAGGTACTGAATACACTTAAGTCTCATCCCGAAATTGAACCTGTAGTATGCTGTGCCAATCAAGCCTATACTCCAAGTAAGAATCCTAAGTTTATTCAGATTCTAGAAGAATATTACTCCAGTCATCAGACCATTAAAGACATTAAAGAAATTCAGCACAACCCACTAAAGGTGGCTTTATATCACCCTATCAGTGGTGAGCGCAATATCTATCCGGCAGTAAAAGAGTATGACAAGGAATTACAAGTAAAGATATCAGGAGATTATTGGGTTGATTTGTCACATAAAGAAGCTAATAAAGGGGTAGCATTACAAAAGCTCTTAGACCATTACAACATCGATCGTAGTGAAATTCTAGTCTTTGGTGATTACCTCAACGACATCGAAATGCTACGGATGACGCCCAATAGCGTAGCTATGGGGAATGCGCACCCTGAGATTAAAGCAATGGCCACACTCGTTACTGAAAGTCACGACAATTTTGGAGTTGAAAAAGTACTTCAAGAATTACTTAAGCACTAAAAAGGCATATCGTCATCGTCATCAGAAAATGCATCTGATATCGAGGGTCGAATTTGACTAATATCATCATTCATTTTTGAGGCAAACTCAAAAGGTGAATCGTGGCGATCTAGATTATCAAATTTACCTAGAGAGCCAATAAACTTCAGACGAATATTATCTAATCCTCCATTTCGGTGCTTAGCGATAATCAGTTCTGCTTGACCTTCAGTAGGTGACTGCTCTTCATCATCCCACTCTTCTATTTTATAATATTCTGGTCGATAGATAAAAGACACGATATCCGCATCTTGTTCAATAGCTCCCGATTCACGAAGGTCAGAGAGTAATGGTCGCTTCGAGCCCCCTCTGGTTTCAACAGCACGAGATAACTGTGAAAGCGCGATAACCGGCACATTCAATTCTTTTGCAAGTGCTTTAAGGTTTCTTGAAATCGTTGAAATTTCTTGCTCTCGGTTACCTCCTTTTTGACTAGAACCCGCTGTCATCAACTGCAAATAGTCGATGATAATTAGTTTTATATCATGTTGAGAAGCCAAACGTCTTGCCTTAGCTCTCAAATCAAAAATAGAAAGTGAAGGAGTGTCATCAATATAAAGTGGCGCCTTTTCTAAGGCCTTAACCTTGACGTTTAACTGTTCCCACTCATGCTTTTCTAATTTTCCTGTTCTAAGTTTCTCAGAACTCAATCCAGTTTCTGAAGAGATTAATCGTGTAATTAACTGAACTGAAGACATCTCAAGGGAAAAGAAAGCTACAGGTTGACCCGAATTAACTGCAATGTTTCGGGCCATAGAGAGTGTAAGAGCGGTTTTACCCATACCCGGACGTGCCGCAATGATAATCAAATCACTCGGTTGCCATCCTGAGGTAACAGCATCTAATCGCTCAAATCCAGAAGCAATACCGCTTAAACCTTCTTTGTTCGAAATCTCCTCAATTTTCTTCTTCGCTTGAATTACTAAATCTTGAGCTGACTCAGCAGAACGCTTCAGGTTGCCTTGGGTCACCTCGTAGAGTCGAGCCTCAGCTTGATCTAATAAATCAAAAACATCCTGATTATCCCCATAAGCCTCTTCAATGATCTCGGTCGAAATCTTAATCAAGCTTCGCTGAACAAATTTTTGTAGAATAATTCGAGCGTGAAATTCAATATGCGCCGATGATCCTACTGCTCGAGAAAGGTCAATGAGGTAGTAATCTCCTCCTACCTTCTCTAACTTGTTCTTTTGCTTCAATAGGTTCGAAACCGTAAGGATATCAATCGGTTTGGTCTCTTGAAATAAGTCGTAAATGGCTTCAAAAATGTGTTGGTGTGCTTCTACATAAAAAGCTTCTTTATGTAGAATATCAATCACCTCATCTACTCCTTTTTTATCGATTAACATGGCCCCAAGTACAACTCGCTCAAGGTCTACAGCCTGTGGTGGCAGTTTACCTCGCTCAAGTGAAATCACCGGGTTGTTACCCGATGCATTCTGCATACGACTAGGGTTAGGACTATTCATGCTATTCTTGATATACCCCCATATCACAGTACTTCTGCATACGCTCTCTAATCATCTGTTTTACAGTAAGTTCTGATAATTCTTTGTGGGTTTTAGTAATTTTCTTTCTTAAGGTTTCAAACATAAGCGCTCGGTTGGAGTGCGCTCCTCCTAGAGGCTCTTTGATAATTTCATCAATGAGCGTCATTTTCTTCATGTCTTTAGCGGTAAGCTTAAGCGCCTCAGCGGCTAACTCCTTATATTCCCAACTACGCCATAAAATCGATGAACAAGACTCTGGTGAAATCACTGAATACCAAGAGTTCTCAAGCATCATTACACGATCTCCTACTCCAATGCCTAAGGCCCCTCCAGAAGCACCTTCACCAATAATGAATACCTGAATAGGTACCTCTAAACGAGACATTTCTAAAATATTACGTGCAATAGCTTCTCCTTGACCGCGTTCTTCAGCTTCGATACCCGGATAAGCTCCCGGAGTGTCAATAAAGCTAATTACAGGAATGCCGAATTTTTCTGCTGATTTCATCAAACGAAGTGCTTTTCGGTATCCTTCTGGATTAGCCATTCCAAAATTTCGGTATTGACGGGTTTTTGTATTGTATCCTTTCTGTTGACCAATGATCATATAAGATTGGCCATCAATTTTACCAAGTCCACCAATCATCGCTTTATCATCTCCTACCGAACGATCCCCGTATAACTCTAGGAAAGTATCTCCGCAAAGTGCTTTGATATAATCCATGGTATAGGGTCTGTTCGGATGTCTCGATAATTGGACACGCTGCCATGGAGTTAAACTTCCGTAGATTTCTTTTTTCTTATCGGTTAGCTTTTCTTCAATTTTCTGACAAGTCTCGCTAACATCTACTTCGCTTTCTTCACCAATCACTTGGCATTTCTGAAGCTGGTCTTCGAGTTCTTTTAAGGGTAATTCAAAGTCTAGATATTCCATAAAGAAATAGTTAGTTTTCAGTTAAGTCGAAAGACAAATATACACATTAACGCTTTGCTCTCGATAACAACAAGGTAGCAAGTGACCCGAAAAATAAAACTGGAAGAGAAACAGCCCAAAATGGAGAGAAACCGGCCTGTTCGGCTAATGTTGCGAACACCTTATCAAAGAATACATATACAAAGGCAATAGCTATACCAAAAGCAAGATTAAGACCTAAACCTCCCCTTCTCTTTACCGATGAAACAGCCACTGCAATTAGTGTCAAAATATAGGCCGAAATAGGTATAGCCCATCGTTTATATTTCTCTAAGATATAAGTGTTTACCGTTGGGCTACCCCTTCTTTTCTGATCTCGAATAAATTGATTGAGTTCGAATAGATTTTTGGTCTCAGCGATGTAAGAAACCGGCATTAAATCATCAATCGTGAATTGAAATACAGTATCTAAACGACTCTTCTGATAGATGACTTCTTTCTGATCTTCAAATATTCGTTTTTTATAGGAGGTTAATCGGTAGGTAGAGTCTGCCGCCATGAATCGGATGTTAGCTGAAGACATCTTGTATTTTAATTGACCAATCGAGTCAAACTCTTCGAGGGTGAAATTGTATCCGATAAGTCGCTTGGGATCAAAATAGCTCACATATACAAACTGATTATCATCAACCTGATTGAAGATATTTCGAGTATTTCGATCTTCTTTATTATTATGAAAATAACGGCTCTCAAATCGATGGTAACCTGCACTTGCTTTGGGAACAAAGAAATTTCCCATCGCAAAAATTAATATCGCAACAAAGGTAGCTCCTATAAAATAAGGCCTAAGAAAGCGACGATACGACACTCCTGAACTTAAAATAGCTACCACCTCGGTGCGTGCAGTCAATCTTGAGGTGAAAAAGATAATCGCCAAGAATAATAAAATCGGCATCAGCATATTACCCAGCACCAATGTGAAGTTGAGATAATAATCGATTACCTCATCCATTGGCACCTGATTATCAATGATCTTATTAATCTTCTCGGCGAGAGAGGCTAAAATCCCAATTGGAATAAAGAGAAAAAGGATGCCAAAAAAGGTGAGTAGGTATTGTTTTAATATGTAGCGATCAAGTAATGTAATCATCTTACAATCGTTTACTCATTTTCTCAACCATCACTTCTTTCCAATCATAAAAATCCCCTGCAATAATATGTATTCGTGCCTCTCGAACTAACCATAGATAAAAACTGAGATTATGAAGAGTAGCAATTTGCTTTCCTAAAAATTCATTGGATGCAAATAGGTGGCGTAAGTAGGCCTTGCTATAGATGGTGTCTACATAGGATAGTCCTTCAGAATCGATGGGTGAAAAATCATCTTCCCATTTTTTGTTCTTGATATTTATCGTTCCCTCAGAGGTGAAAAGCATTCCATTTCTCGCATTGCGAGTAGGCATCACACAGTCAAACATATCAATACCTAAAGCAATATTTTCGAGAAGATTAATTGGGGTACCTACCCCCATAAGATATCGAGGTTTGTCTTCAGGAAGTATTTGACATACCACATCAGTCATTGCATACATATCTTCGGCAGGTTCTCCCACAGATAGCCCACCAATTGCATTACCTACAGCGCCTACTGAAGCAATATACTCTGCTGATTTTTCTCTGAGTTTAGGGTAAACCGAGCCTTGTACGATCGGAAAAAATGCTTGAGAGTAACCATATTTATAAGGTAACTTATCAAGAGCCTCAATACACCGATCGAGCCAACGATGAGTCATATGCATAGATCTCGCGGCATAATTGTACTCGCAAGGATACGGTGTGCACTCGTCGAATGCCATGATAATGTCGGCACCAATGATGCGCTGAATCTCCATAACATTTTCTGGAGTAAAGAAATGCTTCGATCCATCAATATGCGACTTGAAATGGACGCCTTCTTCTTTAATTTTACGATTAGCAGCAAGAGAGTACACTTGGTATCCTCCACTATCGGTAAGCATGGCACGATCCCATCCGATAAACTTATGAAGTCCTCCCGCTTTCTCAATAATATCCGTACCTGGGCGCAGGTAAAGATGATAGGTATTCCCAAGAATGATATCCGCATTGGTATCTTCCTTTAATTCGTGTTGATGTACCCCTTTAACTGTACCAAGAGTGCCCACAGGCATAAAGATGGGGGTTTGCACCTCACCGTGATCGGTCACAAATGTGGCTGCACGAGCCTTACCGCATTTTGATTGTATCGTAAAATCCAAACTAAGCTATTAAAACGTAAAGATAATGGTTACTTTTGACCGCAAATGTACTACTGATGAATCTAACCTACCTCAACGAATTTACGACTCAAGTAAGAAGAGATATCGTTCGCATGGTACACCAAGTAAATTCAGGACACCCTGGAGGTTCACTTGGATGTACAGAATTTTTGGTTGCACTCTACCAAGAGATTATGGAGCGCAAAGAAGTGTTTGATATGGATGGTATCGGGGAAGACCTTTTCTTTCTTTCTAATGGACACATCTCTCCTCTATTTTATAGCGTGCTCGCTCGCAGTGGATATTTCCCTGTTTCAGAACTAGCCACCTTTCGTAAAATCGATTCGAGATTACAAGGACACCCAACGACTCATGAAGGCCTTCCGGGAGTTAGAGTCGCTTCAGGTTCTTTAGGTCAAGGGCTATCTGTAGCTGTCGGAGCTGCTGAGGCTAAAAAACTCAACAAAGACAATCATTTAGTTTATAGTCTACATGGAGACGGTGAACTTCAAGAGGGTCAAAACTGGGAGGCTATCATGTACGCTTCAGCAAAGAACATCGACAATTTAATCGCTACGGTAGACTATAACGGTCAACAAATTGATGGGAGTACCGATCAGGTGTTATCTCTTGGAAATCTTAAGGCTAAATTCGAAGCTTTTGATTGGAATGTAGTTCGCATTGAAAAAGGAAACGACCTTGAAGCTATCGTTGAAGGGCTTAACAAGGCTAAATCATTGACAGGTCAAGGAAAACCTGTGGCTATACTACTTCATACCGTAATGGGTAATGGAGTAGACTTTATGATGCACACCCACGCATGGCATGGCAAGGCACCTAACGATGAACAACTACAGTCAGCACTCGAACAAAATCCTGAAACTTTAGGCGACTATTAAAAGACAATCCCATGAATTATATTAATCAAGGATCAAAAGATACAAGAAGTGGTTACGGCGATGCCATGACCGAACTAGGAAGAAGTAACCCTAATGTAGTCGCTCTTTGCGCTGACCTAGTAGGTTCTTTGAAAATACAACCTTTCATCGATGAAAACCCCGAAAGATTTTTTCAGGTAGGAATTGCCGAGGCCAATATGATGGGAATCGCAGCGGGTCTAACTATCGGAGGTAAAATTCCATTCACAGGAACTTTTGCCAACTTTTCTACTGGTAGAGTCTATGATCAAATTAGACAATCGATCGCTTACTCAGGAAAAAACGTGAAGATTTGTGCTTCACACGCGGGTATTACCCTCGGTGAAGATGGTGCCACCCATCAGATTCTAGAAGATATTGGGATGATGAAAATGCTACCTCACATGGTAGTTATCAATCCTTGTGATTACAATCAAACGAAAGCCGCTACGCTTGCCATTGCTGAATATGATGGCCCTGTGTATCTAAGGTTTGGACGCCCTGTGGTTCCCAATTTTACAGAAGCTAGAGGGAAATTTGAAATTGGCAAAGCCCTTTTACTAGAAGAAGGTACAGACGTTACTCTAGTTGCTACAGGTCACTTAGTTTGGGAAGCGCTACTTGCGGCAGACGAGCTTGCTAAAAAAGGAATCTCTGCAGAGGTAATCAATATTCATACAATTAAGCCTCTTGATGAAGAAGCGATTTTAAAATCAGTTGCTAAAACGGGATGTTTAGTGAGCTGTGAGGAGCATAACTTTTTCGGAGGGCTTGGTGAAAGTATCTCTAGAGTTCTTGTGCAAAACCATCCGGTACCTCAAGAGTTTGTAGCGACTAACGATACTTTCGGAGAAAGCGGAACCCCTGCTGAGCTCATGAAAAAATACGGGCTTGATTCCACTGCCATCATTGCTGCAGCCGAAAAAGTTTTAAAAAGAAAATAAATAATGATCATGAAGAAAATCCTATTCACTGCACTACTAGCATTAAGTATTACACCAAGTTTCGCTCAAGAGAAGAATTCTTGGGGAATCAAAGGTGGGTTGAATTATAATTCAAATGGAGATCTAATTAGCGAAGCTGGTGGAATCAAAGAAAGTCCGAAATCTAATACAGGATATCACTTTGGTTTTTATAAAAAAATACAGGTGTTAGGCTTTTTTTTACGACCCGAACTTATTTATACGGAAACCACTTCTGATTATGATGGTCAAGAGTTGAGTTTATCTAAAATAGATGTTCCTTTTAATCTGGGTTCAGGATTTATTGGGCCAACCTATGTTTTCGCAGGCCCTAGTTTTCAGTATATCCTTGATAGTGAATTCAATGGTGTAGATGCGCAAAGCGGACTGAAGGACATCTCCCTTGGTGCCAATTTTGGTATTGGCCTGAAACTTAATAAACTAGCACTAGATCTGCGTTATGAAAGAGGACTTAGCGAGAAAGAGACTCGTTTCGTACAGCAGAGTGTAAGCGAT
>PZPI01000144.1 GCA_003045935.1 Bacteroidota bacterium
TATTCTAATTATCAACCGTAATGTTGATGTCAGTGGTAACACTTTATCTACAATCACAAATGATCAAGTTCGTACAAGTGCCCAATCGCCTGCGAACTTCATCTTGATACCATTAAAAGTGAATGAAAAAAAAGAACAGCGTTCAATTAAAATAGGTTCTTTTGGCTTATTAAGTGGTCCCAGCTTTCAAATTGGTTCTAAATATATATTAGATTTCAAATGGGAGGAGATTTCAAATTCTAAATTTAGAATTAAGACAAATCTTCAAGAAGGTGAGTATGCATTTGTCTATAGGGGAACTACATCTCAATTTTCCTCAAATCCGATATTCTCCTTTTCAGTTAAATAGCGCATTTAATCGAAAAAACCGCTACACTATAATAGTATAACGGTTTTATCATTATAAGTTGCTCCCCTTAATTATTCGATTACCTCCACAATACTACCACATGTAAGCATTGCATCTCCATAGAAAGGATTACGAATCTGTTCTTCGGCGCTTAGCCATTTTGCGCCCTTATTGTTATTTGCCATTGGGCAAAACTGAACATAGAGTTTATTCGAAACCGACTGAGTAGAAGACGCCCACTGAATCATTTCATTTGAGATCAAACGAAAAAGTTCTCGTTGCTCTTCAATGTCATCTGTTTTCTGAAAAGACCCCAGGAGCGCCTTTAAATTTGATCTTGAGAAGACATATTTTTTATCTGAAAGAAGCGATAACATTTTGGTCACCGCCGCACTAGCAGCTTTAGTGTCAGAACGAACAAGTTCATCTTTAAGAGTTAGATAAGGCTGAATAAGTGCACTCATCATTGAATCTTCTTGAGCAGTAAAAGGTGCTATACTTTCGCTAGCTTCTGTTTGGTAGCTCATCATTGATTGAAGCCCTTTTAATTGTGCAGAGGCGTCTATTTGAAATGCGCCACTTACCACCACAGACTCTCCTTCAGTAAGACCAGATAGCACCTTGTAGTATTCAGCATCTTGTTGACCTATCTCAATTTCACGAATTTCGAAACTCGATGAAGTGGTCTGAACATAAACTAGTGAACGCTTTCCAGTCCAAAGAACTGCACTTGCGGGTATTTGAAGCCCATTAGATTCTCTCGGCTCCAAAGTTGCCTGAACGAACATGCCCGGCTTTAAGACCCCACTATCGTTTGAGACTTCCACTCGAATGTTATAGGTGTGTGTTTTTTCATTAAGTACCTTGTCGATAAAGCCAATGGTGCCCTCTGAGGTAAAAGTGGAAAGGTTAGGGCTTTTAAGTAGCACCCTTTGACCTACCGAAACACTTTCAAGGTCATTCTCATACCCATCTAATTGTGCCCAAACCGTAGATAAATCTGCGGCGGTATAAAGTAGTTGACCTTTTTTAACGGCATCACCTTCGCTGATTGTTAAATCGATGAGGGTTCCGCCCGTTTCAGCTACTAAATCAAAATAAGCTTCTGCCTCGCCTCTAGACTCAAGGGCATCGATCCACTGATCTGAAAACTTCATAATTTGTAGCTTCTCGCGAACTGCATGATAATACTGAGGCTGATTATTCTTTGACCTTGCAGCAATCAATAACTCTTTTTGGGTTTTATATATTTCAGGAGAAAAGATTTCAGCAATTTTTTGACCTTTTCGAATCACCTCTCCTTCAGAATGAACAAATAATCGCTCGATTCTTCCGCTGTACTTCGTAGTCTGATCAAACCGTTTGGTTTCATCTATTTGAATACTACCCGACAGCTCTTTCGGGGTCGATGAACCCACTGATTTCCCTACTGTGAAGGTCTCCACTTTCATAAGTGATAACGCTTCTTCAGTGAACGACAAGGTAGATGGGTCAGTAGCACTTATATTTTGATCCTTTTCAATAAGAGCCATACCACATATTGGACAGCTGCCTGGTGCATCTTGAGTAATCTGAGGATGCATCGAGCAGGTGTAGGTCACTGACTGCTCATGGTTATGTGGCTCTTCTTTACCTTCAGATTGCTTTTTATCTGAACAGCTTAGTGTAGCTAGTAGGATGAGTAGCAGAAAAAGTTGCTTTTTCATAAATAATCTTATTTAGTAAAACGTCGAATCGTTGGTGATGATATCCCCCAAAGAACAAAACCACTAAGAACAGTAATCAGCCCTAATAGTGAGAACGATCGAAGTAATAGTGTATTAAAGTCGTCTCTAGTTTGATAGTCCATGGTATGGGTCATCCATAAAAAGTCAAACCATCTCCAATCCCGGTGTCGAACGGCTTGAAAAGAACCATCAATTACCGAAACGTAGGCAGTAACCTTTTCTTTCGAGTCAAAAGATATTTGATAGGCGGGTAATTTTTTACCGCGATATTCGTGATGCGCATCGGTAGTTTCAATAAGTGATACTTCGCTAGGCATTAAATCATCGCGAAGATTCTCACGGGCAATAGCAACCGCCTCCTCTTCGCTAATACCGTTTTTAATTACACTTGATTGCGCATGTATCAGAGTAGATTCATTGACAAAATAATAGGGTTCCCCTAAAAGATTGGTGAGCACCAAACTCTCAACCGGCTGATCAAAGGAAAGCTCTGAAAGCCCACCGAGATCGGTAAAAACCTGTTGCTTAGGCTCGCTTCGAAAATGATCTCCGTGGATTTCATCGATATCAGTCCAGCTAAAATAAAGACCGCTGATCGTCCACATTAAAAATTGAACTCCTAAGAATAGCCCTAGGTAGCGGTGTGTTTTTCTAATTTTTTGAGAGGTAACCCTATTAATCATTTCTTAGTGATTATGATTTTCTTCTGATTCTTCTTGATAATCTGCGTTAAGCACGTAGGTCATTCCACAAACAGGGCACTTACCTTCTTCATGGCTTCCACTACCTTCACAATGCATTGGGCAAACGTACTTCGAGGTAAATTCTGGG
>PZPI01000145.1 GCA_003045935.1 Bacteroidota bacterium
GAGTTCTACTGCTAAATCCTTACGCATCTGAAACGGATCAATGAAGCTGCCTTTCTTACTTTGATTCACATAGTCTTCGATCAACTTAGGGGTTGGTATGAGCATGCGATCACCCGCTTTTTGACCCCAAAAGTCTTTCTCGATCATCTTTATATCGTGAGTAGACTTGGATTCAAATTTTTCTAACCAGCTCCTGGCCATTACTTCTCTTCTTTATCGGGGAATAAATATCCGCCAAGAAAAATCCCTAAACCGATACAAGTGACAAGTGCACCTGCGCCGCGTAAAATGTCACCTAAGAAAAACATTCCGAAAAGATAGAGACCGATTCCAACAAAAAGAGTGGACATTCCGCCTCGTTTTAACTGAAGAGAGGAGGTCTTTTTAGTACCAATAGCCTCAGTAAGTTTTGCGATTTGTTCGGCGTTTTGAAGATTCTTGGAGATTTCAAGAAGGGTACGGTTCTTATCCTGATTGATGCGATAAGCGAAGAAAAATACGATCGCAATAATGATAATGGGCATTGCTACGGCTAAGAAGCCAATACTTTGTTGTGCAAAATTCATGGTAGTTGTTTAGTATAGTGACGAAGGTACTTCCAATTTGTTACGATTTTAAGAGTATCTCGATACCATCTAATGCTTTTTGAAGTTGATCAAATGATTCGATGTAAAAATAAAGGGGTTGAACTTTATCAATTTCAAAGGGGGTATGTAAGACCTCTTGAATATTGAAGGGTTTGATTTGTGCTAATCCGCCATATACATTATTGATTTCTCCAACAGAAGAGATGATGCCAGCGCCATATATTTTCAAATCGTCCTTAGTTTGAAGAACTCCAAACTCAATAGTATACCAATAAAGGCGTTGAAGCTTTTTTATAGCTTCCTGATTATGGAAACTAGTTGCTAATTGACCAATCTTGTGAAAAAAATCAGTGTATTTCTTGTTACAGAGCATAGGTACATGAGCAAAAACGTCATGAAACATGTCAGGCTCTTGGAGATAGTCGAATTCTTCCATAGAACGCAGCCAGCAGGTTGAGGTGAATCTACGTTTTGAAAGCTGTTCAAAAAAGAGATCTGCCTCTGCCAGGTTAGGTACCGTTTTAATGGACCATCCTGTGAGGGCTAAAAGTTTATTATTGATTTTCTCAAAGTTTGGTATTTCGTCCGCATTGAAATTAAGATGCGCTATACCTTGATTGAATTCATCGACGACTTTACCTTGAAGATTATACATTTGCTTTTCATAAAGCCCTTTCCATACTGCAAAATCTTCTTCGGTATAATTGCTATAAATCTGTTCTCTAGGTTTTTCTGCAGCAGCGCGCATATCTGAATTTAATTATTTTCTGCTGGCCCCCTATAAGTTGCATCCCCTAAACCTAATAGCGGATAGAAAACCACAGGTAATAGAATAAGGCCGAGCGTATAGGCTACATCTTTCCCGAAACTTTTCGAAAGATTATGAGTAATTAGGATTCCAATCACTACGTTGACTAGAGGGATAAGTAAGAGCAAGATCCACCATCCGGGTTTACCTACGATTTTAAGAAGTACCCATATGTTGTAGATCGGGATCAGACATGCCCATCCGGGTTGATTTGCTTTTTCATACACCTTCCAAACCCCAATGATGTAAATTAGAATGAGGCCTAAATAAAACAGACCTAAAAACAGGCCGGCGCCGAAAAGTAGTTCTTTCATGATGTTAAAATTGATTAGGATTTCTAAAATAATCAATAGCTTAATAGCTACCTAACATTCTTACCATGAATAAGTTTTTGCTTCTATTTTCCGTGTTTTCTGTCGCGACCTTACATGCTCAGACAGCAAGTGACACCCTTGAGATTTTGGATCTATTAGAAAAAGAATCTAGAACGTGGCGTTCAGGAGATGTCGCTGAGCATGCCTCTTGTTGGCAAGAACGATTCTATAATAAGGTGTGGATTAACCGAGGGGGAGGAACGCTTCTAGATATACCGGCTGAGGTGATTATTAACCCTTCTGCGGAAATGACCGGCCAGGGAGGTCAGGCTTATCTTTCAAATTTTCAATTTAATATTTACGGCGATCAAGCTTGGGTCAACCACGATGAGGTTTCAGTTGGAGTAGATGGTAAAGAAACCTACACTCACGAAATGCGCCTTTTAGAAAAAGTCAAAGGGGAATGGAAACTCGTCGGTCAATCGCTTTATCCTTATCATTTGCCTGAACAAAAAACAGACACCACCAGTTACCTGAACATTGTTGATATCACTTCGAAAAAGGTAGAAACGCTGCTTATTGAAAATAGACATTTTGAAGCCCCGAATTGGCATCAGGACGGATACCTGCTATTTAATAGCTATGGCCATTTAGAGAAACTCGATTTGAAGACTAAAGAACTTTCAGTCCTACCTACTGGGAACTTATCTGCGCTTAACAATGATCATGGGCTTTCTCCTGACGGTAAGTTCATTTATTTTAATTCGTATCGAACCGGTCATATGCAATTGTGGAGAATGGGGGTTGATGGTTCTAATCCTGAGCAATTAACCTTCGACTCGTATTCGAATTGGTTTCCACACATCTCACCTGATAACCAATGGATGGTGTACATTTCATACATCGAAGACCAAAAGCAGCAGCACCTATTCGGAAAAAAAGTCAAGCTTCGACTCATGAATTTGGAAACTCGAGAAATCACCGATCTAACCTCGATATTTTATGGTGGACAAGGCACCATTAACGTACCTTCTTGGAGCCCCGACAGTAAGCGCGTAGCCTTTGTGAGTTATTCGATAGGGAATTAAAAAGCCCCTTGATAAATCAAGAGGCTTATTTGCTCTGAATTTAAGAAGTACAGTATTATTCGTTCATTTCAAGCTGGCGGCTAATTTGTCCTTCTAGGCTGGCAACATCC
>PZPI01000146.1 GCA_003045935.1 Bacteroidota bacterium
ACACTGAATTTTTTATTGTGTTTTATTCGTTTCTATACATTTACCGCAACAAAATCAAAAAAACCATGAAAAAAATTGAAGCAATCATTCGCAAGTCAAAGTTTGACGAAGTGAAAAAAGCGCTGCACGACGTTGGTGTAGTATTTTTTAGTTATTGGGATGTTACCGGTGTGGGTAACGAAAAACAAGGACACGTTTACCGAGGCGTGGTTTACTCAACTTCAGATATTCAACGTAGATACCTTTCTATCGTGGTTTCTGACGAATTTGTTGAAACAACTGTAAAGACCATTATGGAGACTGCTCGAACCGGGAATGTAGGGGATGGAAAAATCTTTGTTTGCCCGGTTGAAGAAGCTTATCGTATTAGAACCGGAGAAAACGGTTACGAAGGAATTAACTAATCATCAATCAAAAAACGAAAACCATGGAAACTGCTTTATTTACTGCTAACAACATCTGGATGATGATTTGTACGGGGCTTGTCTTCTTCATGCACCTCGGGTTCTCATTCCTAGAAATCGGACTTACACGTCAGAAAAACACAGTTAACATATTATTTAAAAACATTTTTATCATCACTGCTGGTTTACTTCTCTACTATATAGGAGGCTTTAACCTGATGTATCCTGGATTTGAAGATGGTGATTTTGGATTTTTCAAATTCGCAGGGTTCGGAATTGCTGCTCCTGAGGGAGGAATGACACCAGAATATGCGAGTGGAGGATACACTTGGTGGACTGACTTCTTATTTCAGGGAATGTTTGCAGCAACTGCAGCTACTATTGTTTCAGGGGCAGTGGCAGAGCGTGTAAAACTTCAATCCTTCTTCTTGTTCACTCTCATATATGTAGGTCTAGTATATCCTATTGTGGGATCTTGGCAATGGGGTGGCGGATTCTTATCTAGCTTAAGCTATGGTGAGGCAGAAGGGTTCTACGACTTCGCTGGATCTACAATCGTTCACTCAGTGGGTGGATGGGCTGCACTCATCGCAGTATACTTATTGGGTCCACGAATAGGAAAATACAGCGAAGATGGTAAGGCCAATGCAATCCCGGGGCACAGCCTACCCTTTACCACCGCAGGTGTGCTTATCCTATGGTTAGGATGGTTTGGATTTAACGGTGGATCAGTGCTTTCAGCAGACCCAGAACTTACTTCACTTACTCTAGTAACTACCTCTCTTGCCGCTGCGGCAGGTGGTATGTCAGCTTTCGTATTCTCATTATTCAGATACAAGAACTTCGATTTAACCATGTTCTTAAATGGAATCTTAGGTGGACTGGTAAGTATCACAGCTGGTGCAGATCAAATGTCACCAAACGAAGCTGTGATAGTCGGTGCCATCGGAGGTGTCATTATCGTACTTGCCGTAACGCTTCTTGACAAGTTATTGCTAGATGACCCAGTGGGAGCTATCGCTGTTCACCTAGTAACAGGAATCTGGGGAACGCTAGCCGTAGGTTTATTTGGAGCAAAAGCTTCAATGGATCAATTTCTAGTACAATTGGCTGGAGTAGGTGCAGTTGCAGCTTTCTGTAGCGTGAGTGCTTTCATCATTCTATTTAGCCTTAAGAAAACGATGGGACTACGCGTTTCTCGCGAAGAAGAAATCGAAGGGCTCGACATTCACGAGCATGGAATGGACGCTTATCCAGATTTCAGACTCAACCAACATTAACGGAAAGGGGCGCACAAAAACGAGCGCCCCTTATTTTTTTACAATAATCATAATCAAAACTCGAACACCATGAAAAAACTTTTCACAACCCTTACTATGGCTATAATAGGTATTGCTGTAGCCCAAGAAACTGAACCAACCTTCTCACTTTCAGGAACCGTTGATACTTATTTTAGAAGTAGTGAATACGCTCCAGGAACTTCATTTGCGAACCTTCCAGGTTTCTCATTAGGAATGGCAAACCTCATCTTTGCTTATGAAGGAGAAGATCACGGATTCGTCGCAGACTTAGTAATGGGACCACGCGGAACAGAAGCGGTTTTTAATTCATCAGGATCGTCAAACATTGTCAATCAGCTATATGTATACTATAATTTGAGCGATAGTGTAACCCTAACGTTTGGTAACTTCAATACCTTCTTAGGTTATGAAGTGATTTCACCAGCTGCTAATTTTAACTATTCTACTTCGTATTTATTTTCTTACGGCCCCTTCTCTCATACGGGTCTCAAATTAGATGCAGCACTGAGTGATGATATTTCATTAATGCTTGGTGTAATGAATCAAACCGACTATACCGAGGGTAACTTTGATAGTGCCGGAGACGGAACAGCGTTTGGCAAGTATATGTTCGGAGCTCAACTTGGTCTGTACGGCCAATATCTAAACCTTCTCGCAGGAGAGGATTACACACAGATTGACTATACCGGAGGATTCGATTTATCTGATGGGTTCTACCTAGGTGTTAACGCTTCAAAGGCCTCATTAGCAGATGGTGCCGAGTTTTCAGGTGTTGCCCTCTATCCACAGATTGGTTTGTCTGACGACTTCTCTTTAGGATTACGTGGCGAAATATTTAAAGATAACGGTGCCGGAATTCTTGGAGATGGAGAACTAGATAACACTTCGTTAACACTAACCGGAAGTTATTCAAGTGGAAACTTCACATTCAAACCAGAATTTAGATTAGATAAAGGTTCTGAAGCCTTCTACGCAAATGATAGTGGAAGTACTGATAGCTTATCTTCATTCGTTTTGGCAGCCATATACAGCTTCTAATCAATAAACATCTGAGTTTAGTTTAGTTTTAAAAGAGGGCAAATTGCCCTCTTTTTTATTTCTTAAATAAATCAAAACTCTTCTCCCCTGCCAAAATCGCTGTTTCAAGATGGTTGGCACTAGGCACTAAAGGACAAGAATATTTTGGATTATAAGCAC
>PZPI01000147.1 GCA_003045935.1 Bacteroidota bacterium
TACCTTATTTACATTTTGCCCTCCGGCACCACTAGATCTAGCTGTTGTGATTTCAATATCTGCAGGGTTAACTTCAATAGAAATGCTATCATCAACTAAAGGATACACATAAACCGAGGCAAATGAAGTATGCCTCTTTGCGTTACTATCAAAAGGAGATATGCGCACAAGTCTATGCACACCGTTTTCCCCTTTGAGCCAGCCAAATGCGAAAGGACCATTAATCTCGATAGTAACTGTTTTAATGCCCGCAACATCTCCTTCTTGAAAGTTGAGTTCTTTCACACTGTAACCTTGAGAATTGGCCCACATCAAATACATTCTCATGAGCATCGATGCCCAGTCACAACTTTCTGTACCTCCTGCGCCAGCAGTTATTTGAAGGACAGCGGGTAAGTCATCACCCTCTTCTGAAAGCATGTTTTTAAACTCTAAATCTTCGATTTGTTTTTCGAGTCCCTTTAATACTTTGTTTACATCTTCTTCGTTAGCTTCTCCAAGTGAGATGAACTCTGAAAGAACTTCTACTTCGCCGTATAGTTCTTCAGCTTCCTCGAATTGCTCCACCCATGATTCTAGAATTTTGAGCTTCTTCATTTGCTCTTGTGCTGATTTGGGGTCGTCCCAAAAACCAGCTACTAGAGTTTTTTCAGTCTCATTTTCGATCGCAATCTTTTTGCCATCTATGTCAAAGATACCTCCTTAACGCACCTAGGCGTTCAAAAAGATCTTTTTGTCGTTCTGTTCGACTCATATCCGCTTGGTAAGAATTTCAAACGCAAAAATACTTATTAGTCTCCTGCTATTGTCTAAAAATTGAATAATTTAAACCCTTCAATCTCTTATCAAATGAAAAGACTACATCTTCTAAAAACGTTTATCCTATTTGTTCTTATTCCGTCAGCACTCCTTGCACAAGACTTTGATAGGGTAAAAGATTTAAAGGCTATTCCAGGATTTTTAACTACCTATTACGATGAATCACAGGATCGATTGTTCATGAAGGTAGAGCATCTTGAGGAAGAACTATTATACGTTACTGCCCTTAGCAGTGGTGTTGGTAGTAATGATATCGGTCTCGATAGGGGACAATTGGGCACGACAAAAGTCGTTTATTTTAAAAAGGCTGGTAATAAATTACTGCTTATTGAACCTAATCAAGATTATCGCGCCCTAAGTGAAAACGCTCTTGAAAAAGCTTCTGTAAACCAGGCTTTTGCTAAATCTGTAATCGCTGGGTTTACTATTTTAGAAACGGCCGAAGATGGATCTTTTCTGATCGATTTAAATCCTTTGTTGTTAAGAGATGCTCATGGGGTTATTGATCGTTTGTCGGCTACTCAACAAGGAAATTATCAATTAGACCTTTCTCGTTCTGCACATCACAGACCACGCTCGAAATCATTTGAGAAAAACATTTTAATAGATGTTTTGTTGACCTTTTCTGGTAAACCTAAAGGTTATGAAATAAGGTCTGTTACCCCAGATGCAAGTTTAGTTAGTGTAACTCAAATGCATTCGTTCATTGAATTACCTGAATTGGACGGTTTTGAGATGAGATCTTTTGATGCTAGGTCAGGTGCTTATCCATTTCGTTTTTTCGATTATGCTTCACCAGTGAATGGAGGAACGGCTAAAGATTTTATTCGAAGACACCGATTGGAGAAAAAAGATCCCAATGCAGCAATAAGCGAGGCCGTAGAACCCATTATTTATTATTTGGATAATGGTACTCCTGAACCTGTACGAACTGCGCTTTTAGAAGGCGGCCGTTGGTGGAATCAGGCTTTTGAAGCTATTGGTTATAAAGATGCTTTTCAAGTAAAGATGCTACCAGACGACGCTGATCCATTAGATATTAGATACAATGTAATTCAATGGGTTCACCGATCGACAAGGGGTTGGAGTTATGGTTCGAGTGTTACCGATCCTAGAACCGGTGAAATATTAAAAGGTCATGTTAGTTTAGGTAGTCTTAGAATTCGTCAAGATTATCTTATTGCTCAAGGTCTTTATAATCAACCGTACAATAAGCTAAGTGTTCATGAGCAAACCATGTTAGACATGGCTTTGAACCGTATCAGGCAGTTATCTGCTCATGAAATTGGCCACACTTTAGGTTTTGCACACAATTTCGCTGCAAGCACAAATGACCGCGCTTCAGTAATGGATTACCCACACCCATTGGTTCTAGAAGGCGCAGGTGACCAATTTGATTTTAGTGAAACTTATGATAAAGGGATAGGAGATTGGGATAAAGTGACCGTTGCCTATGCCTATAGCGACTTCGGTGATGGTATTGATGAAAACCAAGCGCTGCAGGAGATTTTAAAAAATGCTGAGAAGGCAGGGTTGCGGTATTTAACCGATTCAGATGCACGACCTGCTGGATCTGCGAGTGCTACTGCTCATCTTTGGGACAATGGAACAGATATCACTGAAGAGTTATATCGTTTGCTCGACTTGAGAGCTAAAGCGATTAGCCGATTTTCATTGGATAATGTCCCTGAACATTCCCCTGTGGCATTTTTAGAGGATGTTTTTGTTCCTCTATACTTTTCTCATAGATATCAAACAGAAGCGGTTTCTAAATTAATCGGTGGCATTGACTATAGTTATGCATACACCGATGCAACGCAGTTTCATCATCAGGTAAGTAGAAAGGATCAAGAAAAGGCATTGAAAGCGCTCATTCGAACGCTTGATCCCGAGGCTTTGGAAATACCTGAGTATTTACGTTCTGTTTTTGGACCGAGAACTTATGGATATGGCAGAACTCGAGAATCTTTCGAATCTAAATTGGGAGTGGCATTTGATCCTTTGGCAGCGGCCGAGACTGCAGCTTCTACGACATTAAAATTCATGTTGCATCCAGAAAGAGCGAATCGGGTCTATCA
>PZPI01000148.1 GCA_003045935.1 Bacteroidota bacterium
GAATGGCAGCTAAGCCAATTAATCAGACCAAGGTAGTTGTTGGTCTTTCTGGTGGGGTAGATTCAAGCGTAACCGCCTATTTACTCAAACAACAGGGCTATCAAGTGATCGGCCTATTCATGAAGAATTGGCACGACGATTCTGTAACGATTTCAGATGAGTGCCCTTGGTTAGAAGACAGCAATGATGCATTGATTGTCGCCGAAAAATTAGGTATTCCCTTTCAAACGGTGGATCTCAGCGATACCTACCGAAAGCGTATTGTTGATTATATGTTCTCCGAGTATAAGGCGGGTAGAACTCCCAACCCCGATGTGCTGTGTAATCGAGAAATAAAATTTGATGTATTTCTTACGATTGCCTTATCTCTTGGGGCTGATTATGTGGCTACGGGTCATTATTGCCAAAAGGGAGTGGTTGAGCAAGATGATAAAGAGATTTACCAACTATTAAAAGGGGCAGACCCCTCAAAAGATCAGTCGTATTTTCTTTGCCAGTTAAATCAGGATCAACTGGCGAAAGCAATGTTTCCAATTGGTCATCTTCAAAAATCAGAAGTTCGAGAAATTGCTAAAAAAGCCGATCTAATTACGGCAGAGAAGCGTGATTCCCAAGGACTCTGTTTTATTGGAAAAGTTCGTCTGCCAGATTTTTTACAACAACAATTAAAGTCTAAGGAAGGTCAAATCATTGAAATTTCTCCAAATCATCCAGTGTATCATTCGAATCAGAGTGATGCCTTAGAGGGCCTTTCGAAACCGTTTAAATATCAACCTGAGATGGGGAAGGTGCTTGCCAAACATAATGGAGCCCATTATTTTACCATTGGCCAAAGAAAGGGTCTCGCGGTAGGAGGAACCGCACTACCTTTATTTGTTATTGATGTGGATACCGTTCGCAACGTATTATATGTCGGACAGGGAAGCGATCACCCAGGCCTCTATCGATCTGCTCTAAAAATCCAAAAGGATGAAGTACATTGGATACGACCTGATTTAGCTGGGGATTTAAGAGTTCAAGCGAGAATTCGTTATCGTCAACCTTTACAACAGGCTACGATTATTGTAAAAGACGATACCACCTATGTAAAATTCGATCAGCCTCAATCTGCAATTACTCCAGGGCAGTTTGTAGCATGGTATATAGAAAATGAATTAGTGGGGTCTGGTGTGATTTCTGAATAGGAAATATATTCACCTAATTTCACCTCTAAAACTGAATTATGTCTTTTAAGATTGCAGATACATCAACCCATAGAATTCTTTTTTTCTCAGTATGGTTGTTGTTTGCTTTAATACAATCTGCACTTATGCCTCTTTCAGGAGAAGAAGCTTATTATTGGTTGTTTTCTAAGGCTTTAGATTGGGGGTATTTAGACCATCCACCAGCCGTAGCATTCTTTGGGCGCTTGGGATATGAGTTGCTAGAGAATGAATTAGGCGTTCGTTTATTCTCATCACTGCTAAGTGTGTCAACGCTTTGGTTGATATATGATTTAATCGGTCGAAAGGGTCTTAGAAACTTTGCTTTTTTAGCTGGGGGGTTACTCGCGGTACATGCAGGTAGCTTTCTAGTAAAAACAGATGTTCCGTTATTATTTTTCGAGGTGCTGTTTTTCTGGTTCTACAAACGATTTCTCGATCGAAGTAATATTCTGAACTCCTTGGGTATCGCATTTGCAATTGCCGGTATGTTTCTAAGCAAATACCACGGAATTTTGGTCGTTTTATTTACGTTTATATCGAATTGGCGATTAGTAAAAAATCAATACTTCTGGGTTACTGTATTATTTACCATCATTTTAATGCTGCCCCATTTGTTCTGGTTGATCGAAAACGATTTTTCAAGTCTCAGATTTCATTTAAACGGAAGGTCGGACATTTCATTTAAGTGGTCCAACGTATTAGGTTATGTAGGGGGTCAACCTCTGGTACTAGGGCCATTAGTAAGCATACCGATGCTCTTCGCTTTATTTCGCAGAAAGTATACGGATGCCTTTTCAAGAGCGCTTTTATTTGTTTTGTTAGGCGTTCTTATCTTTTTCTTCTTGCAATCATTTAGAGTTTTTATACATAAACACTGGACAAGTATTGTTTTGGTTCCTCTGATCATTTTAGCCTTTCCAGTTTTAGAAAATCGTCAAAAACTAGCAGTCGTTTTTCGTCGATTGGCCCGAGTTTCTTTAGTACTCTTAGTACTTTTTAGAGTGTATTTAATCTATGATTTTGTTCCCAAAAGTTTGCCGATAAAGACAGAGCCATTACATGATTGGAGGGACTGGGCCGAAAACGTCCAAGAGCTTTCTAAGGGAATGAATGTGGTGTTTATCAATAGTTATGAAAATGCCTCGAGATATCAGTTTTATACGGGAGAACCGGCACATACATTAAGCACCTTTTATTTCAATAACACTCAATTTGATTATTGGGGTTATGAAGATTACTTCAGGGGAGAGCCGGTTTTTGTTGTTCATAATAAAAGGGGTCAAGATTTCTACCAAACCGTTGATGCCCCAAATGGGGCTCAAATACACTTCAGACGTTTTCGTCAGTTCAATGCATTGGACAAAATTCAGGTAACACCCATCGCTATTGAATTAAGTGAAGACAAAACCCAACTGGTTGGAAAAATAAAAATTGAAAACCCTTATGATTTTGATATTCTCTCTTCTAAAAGGGAGCCTGTCCAATTATTATTGTATTCATTAAAGGGTGAACGAGTTTTAGCAGAACGAGTGCTTCTTAGTGACCTTAATATTGTTTCTAATGGAGAGTTGATTGTGAACTTTGAAGTCGTGCTCCCTGAAATACAATCGGATACTCAGCTTCGCTTTAGCGTTAGCTCAGGAAATCTTCCTGGCACGATCAACAGCGAACGAATA
>PZPI01000149.1 GCA_003045935.1 Bacteroidota bacterium
TCCTTTCAGCTCCAAAGCGATAAGACAACTTACCGGTATCGTATAGGCCAATAAATACTTAATGTCTTTCATGATTCTATAGCCCTTCGTTCAAGAAAAGATTCTGAATTTCTTGTGGCAATAGTACCTTATCAAGGAGATGGAGAATTCCATTGGAGGTATTGATATCTGAAGTAAGTACACGAGCCTCTGATGCGGTTGCATCGATAACCTTAATACCCCCACCTAAGGTAAATACAAGGTCTTCACCCTGAAGGGTGGTTAAGGTCTGTCCTTCTTGAATACTTGCAGCTACTACCAATTCCTCAGTCAAGTGATAGAGAAGAACACGTGAAAGCAATTCTCCTTCTGCATCAGTATCAAAATCATCTAACGATTCGTATCTGTCCCATGAATCGAACAACGCATCAAAGGCATCGTTCGTTGGGGCAAAAAGAGTGAATGGCCCATTGTTTTGTAGAACCTCTGAAAGATTTACCGTAGGGCTTTCATCCGCTTTAGAAATAGCCGCATAGAAAGAGGTCAAGATCTCTGCCTCCTCGGCGGTTTCAAAGAGACTAGGTACCTGACCTGATGTCAAAGGGGCGTCGATATCCTCTGAACAAGAGACTAGAAAAAGTACTGAAAGCGCAAGAAAAGAACCTAAGAATTGTTTCATAACTTTTTGTTTTGAAATTACAACTCGCTGCAGACAACTGCAAATTAGATACCTGCTTCAGCTAAAAGCACTAGTAATGCATATTGTACTGCCTGGTATCCCTTTTCGTCAAACCACCATTCGTCGAGAGAATGTGCCTTTCCGCCAGTACCTCCACGTCCAATAGTGATTGCAGGAATTCCCATAGAAATAGGAATGTTCGAATCTGTTGACCCTCTAGTTAGCTCAGCCGCAACCCCAAACAATTCGGTCGCTGCGATAGCTCTCTGTATAAGGGGCAAGCCTGGATCTAGAGCTCCAGAGGGGCGATTACCAATCTTTTCTAGAGTAGCAGTTAGTGCTTCTCCCCTTCTTCGAATTGAATTTTGCTCTTCTAAAGCTTGTCGCATAGACTGATCTAATAATTGCTCCATTTCATCTAAACGATAAGGTTCGACTGACCTTATATCGATAAGCATCGAAGAAGAAAACGGCACCGAATTGATCGAAGTTCCACCCTCAATAACACCCACATTATAACTCGTTTTTGGACCCTCACTGGTGTAAGCATCGGCTAAGCCTACAAAATGATATATAGCCGATCCTAATGCATGATGTGGATTTGCAAGACCAAAGGCTCCCCATGAATGACCTCCAGGCCCCTCAAAAGTAAGTTTGTAACGGTAAGAACCTAATGCCTTCGTGTTTACTCTTCCTATAGATCCACCATCGATGGCTATCCACGAATCTATTTTAGGGCCTCTTTCGCTAAACAACTCTTTCACTCCTCTGAGATCTCCTAAACCTTCTTCGCCAACCGAAGCAACCAGTAATACATCTGATTTAGGCTTAATTTCGAGTTCACGTATCACCTCAGCAACAGTAATCAAAATTGCTAAGCCTCTTGTATCATCACCAATACCAGGAGCATACAAAGTATCATTGCTCACTCTTACTGATACATCGGTGCCTTCAGGAAAAACAGTATCTAGGTGAGCATTTAAGGCTACGGTTTGATCACCTTTAGAACCTCTTATTAAACCAATTACATTTCCCACTGAATCTGTCCAGATTGAATCAACCCCAACCGTTTGCAAACGATCAGAAAACGAAGCAGCCCGCTGTTGCTCCATAAATGGCGGAGCAGCAATTTCTGTCAACTCGATATGATGTCTTAAGGTTTCTTCTTCAAGGGCTTTAATTCGATCAAAGGCCTTTGAGATCATTGATTTTTTCGACAATTTCTGAACTTCTTTCGAATAAGATTTTTCAGCAAACACACCTTGTTGAGCCATTGAAATTGAACTCGTAAGGACTAAGGTTAGACACCATAATTTGGATTGAATTTTCATCGTTTTAGCAATTGGATTAGGTCTCGATTTTTGATAATAATAGACAGTACAAGTGCGGCAATTGAAAGTTTGACCGCTATGATAACTAAAGGAAATTGTCCCTGAAACACTCCTAAGTGTTTAGCATGTATACCGTAGAGTGCCCAAAGGATAGGCAGCAAGTATACCGTGCTCGTATATTTGAAATACATAGCCGATGCAATTGCCACAATTACAGGAAGTATTATCAGCATCCACTGCGCTTCACTAATACCTTGAGCATTCCAATTAAAGGCTGCCAGTAAAGCGGTGAAGTTGGCCACCGTCGCAACGGTAATCCACCCTAGATAGATCTCGAAAACAGCATTAAAAAATCGTATTTCTTTCGATGATCTAGTAGATGATCTAAGCTCGGCTGTGAGATAAATAAGGCTTATTAACAATACGAGCATAAGTACAAGTGAGATGACCACCTGTAAATGATGCCAAGCAAAAATCCAGGCCATATTTGCCAAACTATTTATAGCAAACCAAGGAAATAATTTGCCGACTAGTGCCGTATCAGAGGTCATTAAAATTCTAATCAAAAACGCGAGCAGTCCCGAATAAATCAATCCCCAGATGCTAAATGCAAAACCAGCAGGAGTAAACAAATTCGGATAAAGATCAGAAACAGCACCCGTAGTTAAACCATTTATAGGAAGAGCGTTTGCAGCTCCATTAATGGCAATAACTCCGACAAATAACAGCACATAAGCCGACCTCAAGAGAAAAACGTTTCTGAACATGAATGGGTATTTCT
>PZPI01000150.1 GCA_003045935.1 Bacteroidota bacterium
TGATCCATTTTGGGTACTTACTGTACTACGCTGAGAACGCTGTACTGCATAAACGGCGGTTACAGAGGTACGTCCAAACTGTAAATCAGTTTTAAGTCCAAATAAATTCTGAGCTCCAGTCATCAAGCTGCTTTTGAGCGGCATACTTACATTACCAAACTCGATATTTCGAATCAGATCATCCTCATTCGGAGTATATTCGATTTTGAAAAGGTTTTGAAAATCAAAACTAGAACGAGAGTCCATATTTGCTTGAACCCTCAAACGCTCACCGACCTTCGCGTCAATATTTAAATCGAATTGCTGATCAATATCAAGAACGGTACTTCTTTGATTGCGAACGGAGACTGATGGGTTTTCTGATTTCTGACTAAGAGCACCTAGATCAAGCGAAAAGCCTCCCGAAGCGTCTACAGTTATGGTATTACCGCCGAATATAGATTCAAAAAAAGCAGAATTAACGTAATAAGTGGGTAGTAAATCCTCTCGTGCATCAGCTACCGTGTCATTCACTTTCGAAAGGGCATCAGTTTTTGTTTGGTAGTTAGACTTAATCATCTGCGCTCGAAGTGCCTCGTAGTACTGGGTAAAACTTAAATATCTCGGATACCCTACAACTTTTCCCAATACAGAAGGGAGTAACTCGTATCTGTTATTTAACGGATCATACTGATAGACCTCATCAATTCCAAAGGGAGTTAAAGCTGGTAATTTTTGTGCCTGAGTAAGTGTAACAGCGAAAAACGCGAGAAGAGCACAAAGAGAACGTATAGAATCCCGTCTGACCTTCAATTTAAATTGCGTTTAGCGTATTCTTGATAAGATCTTCCACACTCATTTGAGAGTCTGATATTATTAGCTTATCTACAATTTTTTGAACCGATTTTCGAGTGAAACCGAGTACTTCTAAAGCTGCTATTGCTTCTTCTCCATTTTGTCCTTTGACCGTTGTATTCGTTACCAAATCTTCAGCACCCTCTAACGCTAAGACTTTATCTTTTAATTCAAGGATCATTCGTTGTGCCGTTTTTGCTCCAATTCCTTTAACCGACTGAACAACTGCTACTTCTTCAGAGGCAATTGCTCCAACTACATCGGAAGGGCTTAAAGAAGAAAGCATGGTTCTAGCCGTTGCCGCTCCAACTCCACTCACTGAAATTAGAAGTCGAAATACTGCGCGTTCAAATTCAGATAAAAATCCAAAAAGCGTATGGCTATCCTCTTTTATTTGGAGATGGGTATACAAAAACTGCTCCTCCTCTGAACTCAATCCCGAAAAGGTATGAAGCGATACCTCGAGATGATATCCTACCCCATTACACTCAAGAATCACATGAGTGGGAGATTTTTCTATCATTCGACCTCTGAGGTGACTAATCATAATAGGTTATTTTTTGCCTGCGCGTTGAGCGTCAGTTACCGCAATAGAGGTCATGTTGATTATTTCCTCAACACTAGCCCCTAACTGCAGGATATGGATCGGTTTATCTAAACCTAACATGACAGGACCAATTGATTTTACACCGTGTAGCTCCTTCATCAGCTTGTAAGTGATATTGGCAGAATCAAGGTTAGGAAATATTAATGTATTGACTTTTCGATTGTCCAATTTGGAGAATGGAAAGGTTTGGGAACCCATCTCAGGGTTTAGTGCAAAATCTGCTTGAATCTCTCCATCAACAATCAAATCTGGATGATCTCTATGTAAGATTTTAACGGCGTTCTTAACCTTTCTGGCTTCTGGTTTACTTGAAGAACCGTAGTTAGAATAAGATAGCATTGCCATTACAGGTTCATATCCGAAAGAACGAACCTCTCTTGCAGTCATCACCGCAATCTCAGCTAGCTCTTCGGCTGTAGGATTGACATTTATCGCAGTATCCGCTAAGAATAGTGGTCCGCGTGGAGTCATCATGATATTCATCGTGGCAGCTCTCTTTATTCCAGGGCCTCTACCCACTGTTTCTAGTACAGGAAGCAACACTTTAGGGAATGAGCGAGAATATCCCGATATCATTGCATCAGCTTCTCCCGAAAGAACCATCATAGGACCGAAATAGTTTCTATGCATCATTCGAACACTTGCACTGTATCTCTGTACCCCATCCCGTTCACCTCGGCTCCATAAAAGTTTAGCGAACTCATCCCGACGAGCCTGTTGATCATCATCAGATGGATCAATAATTGGAACCTCAGCGTCAAATTCTAACTCCTCTTTAAGGCTTTCAATTACCTCTTTATCCCCAAGAAGAATTGGGTAAGCCATACCCTCATCAGAAACAAACTGAGCAGCTTTAAGTACATCAATTTGATCTGCTTCGGCAAAAACCACACGCTTAGGATTGAGCTTAGCCTTATCATGAAGTGATCGAATAAATTTATTGTCATTACCCGAGCGCGCCATAAGCTCCTCCTCATATTTCTCCCAATCGGTAATTTCAATTTGAGCAACCCCAGAAGTAATAGCAGCCTTAGCCACCTCCACCGGGATTTTAGAAATAAGTCTTGGATCAAAAGGTTTTGGAATGATATACTCTCTACCGAAAGCTAAACGAGTAATATCATAAGTAATATTAACCTGCTCTGGCACCGGTTCTTTTGCCAAATCAGCTAAAGCACGAACCGCCGCCATCTTCATTTCTTCATTAATCTTAGTAGCGCGAACATCTAATGCTCCTCTGAAAATGAAAGGAAATCCTAAGACATTGTTTACTTGATTAGGGTGATCGGAACGACCGGTAGCCATA
>PZPI01000151.1 GCA_003045935.1 Bacteroidota bacterium
CTCATCCCTTTGCCGTTAGAAACCTGGCAACAGAGAATACGCTTGGTTCTATAGAAAAACTGTTTAGCCGAAGACAAGAGAACCTTTCTAAAATGTCGAAGGAATACGGGTGGGAATACTGTGCTAAAAACCAGCCAATAGATCCTTCTTTGTATCGATTTCTTTTTTTCGAAACCAAACCTATTGTTCAGATTTATAACACCCTTGTTGATCCTATATCAAACGGTGTGGTACAAGACATCGTTTTCAACGAGGGAGAATTTATTGCGCGCGAATCAGCCAGAGTAACTGCACTTACCATCAAGCTAAAAAGCAACATACCCTCCTTCGTGTTAGACAAAGAAGGTTTATTAGACCGTTTAAATGCAATTGCAGGATTTGGGGACTTAACCGTCGAAGGTCACAACTATTTTAATCGTAAATTTCACCTGAGTGGATCTCAACCTGATAAAATCAGAAGTCTCTTTAGTAAAGAACTTATTTTCTTGATAGAGAGCAGCCCTATATACCTTATCGAATCTAGCGGAAATGAACTGCTCATACTTAAAAAGGACCGGCTACTGAGCCCAACAGAGGTAAAGGCTTTGGTTTATTTCGGACGTGAACTTATAGAAACACTCGCATGCAACTCCATATCATCGAATCGGGAAATTTCAAACTAGACGGAGGGGCTATGTTTGGAGTTGTTCCCAAAAGCATTTGGCAAAGAACTAATCCGGCAGACGTCAACAATCAAATCGATCTCGCTGCTCGATGTTTGCTCATTGAAACAAGGGATCAATTAATTCTGGTAGATACAGGAATGGGGGATAAACAAAGTAAAAAGTTCTTTTCCCACTACGGATTGTGGGGGGATCATAGTCTTGAAAAAAGCATTCTTGAAAAAGGGTTTCATCCTGACCAAATCACCGACGTCCTTCTTACTCATCTACATTTTGATCATGTTGGAGGAGCTGTATTGCGAACACCCAGGGGCGAACTTAATCCGCGTTTTAAAAACGCAAAATATTGGACCTCTAAGGAACACTGGGATTGGGCAATGAACCCAAACCTCAGAGAAAAAGCCTCCTTTTTAGGAGAGAATTTAATCCCTTTAAAAGAGTCTGGCCAGCTTTGCTTTATAGATGATAACACGAGATTTCCCTTCGAGCTTAGATACTTTGATGGGCATACCGAGAAGCAGGTACTTCCTCTTATAACCTATCGTGGTAAAAAAATCTTCTTTACTGGAGACCTAATCGCCACTGCTGGACACCTGCCAATTGCCTACGTGATGAGCTTTGATATGCGTCCGCTCCTCACCCTAAAAGAGAAATCTAATTTCTTGGAAGAAGCCTTGAAAAACGATTATCTTTTGCTCTTCGAACACGATGCTCATAACGAGCTTATATCTCTTAAACAAACAGAGAAAGGAATTCGTTTAAATCAGTCCTTTCAATTCAATGAATATTTTGAATAAAATGAAAAATACCTTTTGGCGATACTTTTTTGTCTTAACATCATCAGCCCTCTGGGTTGGTTGTTCTTCTACAAGAATCTTTAAGGATGAAACTCCTATAAAAGTGTCCTCAATAACTGAACGTAAAACCTTAAGTGATGAGGTAAAAAAACGTTGGTTTTTCTCAGACCCCGTCTTAGATACCCTGCCGGGTATATCTTTTGAAAAAACTAAGGCTGTCGTTGGTAATCGAAAAGCTTCTGAAGTAATCGTGGCTATTATTGATTCAGGCGTAGATATCAATCACCCTGTTTTCGACAATAACCTCTGGGTAAATGAAGATGAAATTCCCGGCAACAACATAGACGATGATGTTAACGGGTTTGTGGATGACGTTCATGGATATAATTTTCTAGGAGAGAGTTACTATGAACAAATGGAATACATTAGAATGATAGCAAAAGAAATTGGCGATGAGGAGCAGTTAAAAAGAGCGCGCGTCATTCTAGAAAAAGAACTGCCAAAAGCAGAAGAGAACAAAAGACAATACAGGCGAATCTATGAATTGGCCAAATCGGCAGTTGACACCTTGTCTGTTCTATTAAACGACGATCAATTTAACTCTGAGTCTCTTAGAAAATTTACACCTGAATCGGCGTTTATTGCTCAACAAAAAGCCTTGGCTCTTCAGTTTTTAAGTTATACCGATCGTGCAGATTTGTTGATCAAAGACCTTTTTGAGGGCGTAACCTATTACACCGAACGTTCCGACTACAATCTCAACGTAAATTATGACGGTAGAACGTTGATAGGAGACGATCCTTACGATATAACTGATAAGGGTTACGGTAATGGAAACGTAATCAACCGCGTAATAGAAGAATCGCACGGAACACATGTGGCTGGAATTGTCTCTCAAATAGCCCCTTTTGCAAAACTTATGATTTTAAGAACCGTACCTGCAGGAGATGAATATGATAAGGACGTTGCGCTAGCTATTCGATACGCGGCAGATAATGGTGCAAAAATTATTAACTGTAGCTTCGGAAAATCCTTTTCTCCCAATCGAAAATGGGTTGAAGAGGCTATTTCGTATGCTGAAAGTAACGGGGCGCTTATTGTGCATGCGGCGGGTAATGAGTCAGAAGATTTAGACATCATGAAAAACACAAATTATCCTGACGACC
Organism: Bacteroidota bacterium; assembly: GCA_003045935.1. Taxonomy (GTDB): domain Bacteria; phylum Bacteroidota; class Bacteroidia; order Flavobacteriales; family Flavobacteriaceae; genus UBA3478. The sequence goes on from PZPI01000151.1 coordinate 2,626, forward strand.
AGCCAGATTTTAATACGGAATTCGCTTCTAATTTTTTGTCTGTTGGGGCACTGGCCCCCTATTTCAACCAAGGACTAATTGCGGACTTCTCAAATTATGGGAAAGAA
>PZPI01000039.1 GCA_003045935.1 Bacteroidota bacterium
CCGATCTAAACCTGAGGAAGTAGTTAAACATGAGATCAAAGAAAAAAGCTATAAAGAGGAAAAGAGCACTATTGAGGCGGTAAAAGAAAATCAAAATACCAATACAAACAGAAGACCTCGAGCTAGAACTCAAACGACTCCTGCTGAAGGCGTAAGTGCTGAAACAAAACAAGAAGTCAAAACAGAGAACAAAGAAGAACAAACAACTGATAACACTCAAAGAGGATCTAGAAATCAACCGCGAAATAACGAGCGCCGAAATAACGACCGAAACGAGCGCCAAAATGATCGTCAGAACGATCGCAGAGGTAACGACCGGAATAAAGGACAAAATGACAAAGGTGTCAATTACGACAGACACAATTTCGATAAAGAATTAAAAAATCGCTATAAGCAACCTGAACATGAATTTGAGGGACTTATCGATAGTGAAGGCGTATTAGACATTATGTCTGATGGTTATGGATTTTTGCGCTCATCAGATTACAATTACCTCGCTTCACCTGATGACATCTATGTTTCTCAATCTCAGATTCGTTTATTCGGATTAAAAACGGGAGATACCGTTCTAGGAAGTATCCGTCCTCCAAAAGAAGGTGAGAAATACTTCCCACTTATCAAGGTAAATAAGATTAATGGTCTTGATCCTAATGTAGTAAGAGATCGTGTTTCCTTCGAACATTTAACACCGCTTTTTCCAAAAGAAAAGTTCAATGTAGCAGGTGCTAGAAGTACAGTTTCTACTCGTATCATTGACTTGTTTTCGCCTATCGGAAAAGGTCAAAGAGGTATGATTGTTGCCCAACCAAAAACGGGTAAAACAATGCTATTGAAGGATATCGCGAACGCAATTGCGGCGAATCATCCTGAAGTATATCAAATCATCCTGCTCATCGATGAGCGTCCTGAAGAGGTCACCGATATGCAACGTAACGTGCGTGGAGAAGTTGTAGCGTCAACATTCGACAAAGAAGCTTCTGAGCACGTTCGTGTTGCCAATATCGTTATTGAAAAAGCCAAACGTTTGGTAGAGTGCGGTCACGATGTAGTGATTTTATTAGACTCAATTACACGATTAGCCCGTGCCTATAACACAGTCCAACCTGCTTCAGGAAAAGTATTAAGTGGTGGTGTCGATGCAAATGCCCTTCACAAACCAAAACGATTCTTTGGTGCAGCTCGTAATATCGAAAACGGAGGATCTCTTTCTATTATTGCAACCGCTCTTACAGAAACCGGGTCTAAAATGGATGAGGTAATCTTCGAGGAATTCAAAGGAACAGGTAACATGGAGCTTCAATTGGATCGTAGAATCTCAAACCGAAGAATATTCCCAGCAATTGATCTAATTTCATCATCAACCAGAAGAGACGACTTATTACTAGACGACAGTACTATTCAGCGAATGTGGATTCTTCGCAAGTATTTAGCAGACATGAACCCTGTTGAGGCTATGGAGTTTATTGAACAGCGCATCAAACAAACTCGAAACAACGAAGAGTTCCTACTCACAATGAACGAATAGTAGGCAAAAACATAAGCATTAAAAAAGCGCACTCCAAAAGAGCGCGCTTTTTTAATATCGCTGAACTACTATCTCCTAAAAGAGCAGTAAATTATAACTCCGCAACTAAACGAGTAAGTTTACTCTTTATGTTAGATGCTTTGTTCGTGTGGATAATGTTCTTCTTAGCTAATTTATCGATCATACCGATAACTGAAGGAAGTTGCTTTTCTGCTTCTTCTTTGCTCTCTTCTCCACGAAGTTTCTTAATCGCGGTACGAACCGTTTTGTGTTGGTAACGATTACGTAAACGAGCTGCTTCGTTACGACGAATACGCTTCAGTGCTGATTTATGATTTGCCATAATTCTATTTAATTCTTTATTTGTAGCCCGTAGGGGAATCGAACCCCTGTTACCAGGATGAAAACCTGGCGTCCTAACCCCTAGACGAACGGGCCATTTCTAGCCTAAATTGCGGACGCAAAAATACAACTATTTTTAAGTCTCGCAAACCTAGTATTTACTTTTTTAATAAGCCTTAGCAAATAGCACTCTTCTCTTAGACGGTTGGCCACTGTAAATACAAGTACCTTCTTCAATTTTTTGATCCAAAGGAATACAGCGAATGGTAGCTTTAGTCTCTTCTTTTATGCGATCTTCAGTCTCTGCGGTACCATCCCAATGAGCCGAAATAAATCCACCCTTTTGTTCTAGCACTTCTTTAAAAGTCTGGTAATCTTCAACATTTGTAATGTTTTGTGAACGATGATGCAGCGCTTTTGACCAAAGATTATCTTGAATTTCATCTAACAGCTTAACCACAAGATCACTGATTCCTTCAGCAGCAACCGTTTCTTTCGTCAATGTATCGCGACGGGCTAGCTCGTAAGTTCCGTTTTCAAGATCTCTAGGGCCAATAGCTATTCTTAAAGGCACTCCTTTTAGTTCGTACTCATTGAATTTAAAGCCAGGCTTGTGAGTATCTCTGTTATCATACTTAACTGATATACCCTTCGAACGTAGCGCTTTAACTAAACCATCTACATGTGCATTCAACTCATTTAACTGTTCTTCACCTTTATAAATAGGAACAATCACTACTTGAATAGGCGCTAATTTCGGTGGAAGAACTAGACCATGATCATCACTGTGAGTCATAATCAGCGCTCCCACAAGACGCGTTGAAACCCCCCAAGAGGTTGCCCAAACATATTCTTGTCCACCTTCTTTAGTTGCGTATTTAACATCAAAAGCCTTTGCAAAATTTTGACCTAAGAAATGTGAAGTACCCGCTTGCAAAGCCTTTCCGTCCTGCATCAATGCCTCGATGCAATAGGTTTCCTCTGCTCCAGCAAATCGCTCACTTTCAGATTTCAAGCCTTTAATTACCGGCATCGCCATAAAAGATTCAGCGAATTCAGCATAAACATTATTCATTTTCTCCGCCTCTGCAAGGGCCTCTTCACGAGTGGCATGAGCAGTATGACCTTCTTGCCACAGAAACTCAGCAGTTCTCAAAAACAATCGCGTTCGCATTTCCCAACGAACCACATTGGCCCATTGATTGTACAAGAGTGGTAAATCACGATACGACTGAATCCACTTGCGATAGGTATCCCAGATAATAGTTTCAGAAGTAGGTCTAACAATGAGTTCTTCTTCAAGCTTGGCATCTTCATCTACCACAATTCCACTACCATCCTCTGCGTTTTTAAGTCGATAATGGGTTACAACGGCACACTCTTTAGCGAACCCTTCAACGTGAGATGCTTCTTTCGAAAGATAAGATTTTGGAATGAAGATCGGGAAGTAAACATTCTCGTGCCCCGTATCTTTAAACATCTGATCTAAGGCTTGTTGCATTTTTTCCCAGATAGCGAAACCATAAGGTTTAATTACCATACAACCTCTAACCCCAGAATTTTCAGCAAGGTCAGCCTTAACTACTAATTCGTTATACCATTTTGAATAATCTTCTGCTCTAGAAGTTAGATTTTTCCCCATGCGATTTTTTTTGGCACAATCATTGCCTTTGTATAGGCGGGTAAAACTAATTAAATTTATAGATATGAAAGTGCGTTTAGACAAAAGTACCGGCAGAAAAGGAGGTTATCAAATGATAATTGGATTAATTGCGGTTGTAGCAAACTTGAGTCTAAATTCTTGCATTGCCTATTACCCTGTTTCCTATTATCAATCTGAAAGACCTGAGATCCGCGTTCAATATGCGCAATCACCTGACTCACAGGCAGGACAATTTTACACCTCTTACTTTGCAGATAAAGCTGCTGCTCTCGCAGAAGATTATGAATTAACCGACATAGATTCTTACCAAAGCGGCACAAGTAGTTATGCTGGATGGGGTGAAAATACCGATCGTGTTCAAATTACCATCAACCAGTGGGGTTCATCAATGAACAATCCTTATTATGACTTTTATTGGAACCCTGCTTGGAATATGAATTGGGGATGGAACAATCCTTGGGCGTTTAATAATTGGAATCGTGGATTTATTGACCCTTGGGGAAATTGGGGATACCAAACCTGGGGTTGGAACTCTTGGAATCTATGGAATCGCCCTTATTACTATGGATATCCCGTCTATGGTGGATATGTTTATGTTCCCAATCAACGCTTCTACAAAAGCAGTCGATTCTATCGAGTAAATAGCCGTAAATACCGAAATGAGAGAAGTACCGTTCGCACTCCGAGTTATATCGTAGATCGAGGGAGATCAAATCGAAATAATTTAAGAAGCGGCATTTTAAATACATCCTCTTCCCCTAACCAGAGAACACAGGTCAATCAAGTAAGTAGAACGCTTCGAAGTACAACATCAGACAATGTTCGAAGATCAAACAGCTACAACCCGAGCCGCACGTCGACGCAGAGAACTTTTTCCCGAACTAATGTTAACCGCCCATCTAGTAATGTTCGTACCACAAACATGCGCAGTTCAAGCAATGTGCGAGCGAGCAGACCTGTAAGCAATTCAAATAGTAGCTCTAGAAGTAGTAGTTCAAGAAGTTCATCTGGACGCTCAAATTCGAGAGGGAACAACTAATTTAGCGGAATGATTTATCGAATACTTTTTATAGCGCTGCTTGCTACCGGTTACGCTGCAGCTCAAACCAGTGATGATGTTTACAGATATCTTCAGAATGGATCAATGGGATCTGCCAGAGCACAAGCTCTAGGCGGTGCCTCAGGTTTTCTGAAAGGTGATTTTTCTTCGGTTTTAACCAACCCGGCAGCAGGGGCACTTTTTGATTATGGCGCATTTTCTAGTAGTCTATCTCTTGGAGCAGTTAGCAACACGGCAACAACGGGAGATTTAACAAATCCCAAAAGAAGAGGAGAAGCATCAATTAATCAAGCCGGAGGTCTGTTAGTTTTTGTATCCGAAGAAAGTGACTGGAATAAAATTGCATTGGGATTTACCTATCAACAAGAAAACAGTTATTTCGGAAATTTAAAAGCGGCAGGTTTAGCAGATTCTGGTATGGATAAGTATTTCACTGCTTTAGCCAACAATCAAATCGCTGAAAACATTCTTGCCTATCAAAATGAATACATTGAAGATGCCTATCTGAGAGTAGGCGCCGAAAGTGGTTTCGCTGCTCAACAAACGCTTTTAGGACTCTATGGAGGGATATTAGGCCTTAATGAAGGTGCTTTTTCTTCAAATGCGCAATACACTTCAATTTTTCAAAAATTCGAATCGCGTAGCAAAGGCAGAAAGGATGCATACACCATTCACGGCTCGGCTAGTTATAAAGAAAAATGGCTACTAGGTGCTAGTCTTTCAATTCACGAATTATCATTTGAGAGATTTACCTATTTAGATGAAGAAGGTTATTCTACAGAATCAGCGGTGACTTCAAGTATTTTCGACAACTATCTCTTTACTGAAGGTATAGGTGTATCTGCAAATTTTGGTCTCATATGGCAGCCCCGTAAGCAATTCGGGTTAGGAGTAAGCTACAAAACCCCTACTTGGTTTACAATGAGTGATCGAAGCGCTCAACGTTTTGATACAGACAACCGTCTTGAAGATATCTCTTATATCAATTTTGGAATCATCAATGTTTATGATGACTATACCATGAAACTACCGTCGTCATTGACATTCAGCTCAAAAGTAACTTTGAGTGAACCACTCACTTTTTTACTAGATTATCAACGACAGAATTACGGAGATGCACAATTATTACCTAATAATGATCCTGCATTTAATACCCAAAATATAGCTTTAGCTAGCACTTTTAGTACGGTTGAAAGCTACCGAATGGGGCTAGAGTATACCACCACACGTTACAGCGCTCGAATAGGATACGGTAACACCTCATCGCCATACATCAACAGTAATATAGGTGAGCGTAAGGATTACGGTTTAGGTTTAGGTTTGAATTACGGACCTAGTCACATTGATTTCGGATTGTCTTATTCAAGCTTAAACGACACCATTTACTTCTTCGATCAAATTCTACCCAATGCGGCTGAAGTGCAAAACAATCGATTTAGAGCGAATGTAACCTATACCTTCTCGCTTTAGGGCCTAAATAGCTATCTTTGCTGCCTTAATTTTATTTGAAAATGAACGACGAGTTGAACGATCACGATCATTTAAGTACTTCTAGACAGACGCCACTAAAATCAGGTGCATTCGCACTTTCAGAGGACGAAAAGATCGAGAAGATCCAAGAACATGTTGCGGCCATTTTAGACATACTAGGAATGGATCTGACCGACGACAGTTTAAAAGGTACTCCAAAACGCGTTGCAAAAGCTTATGTTAAAGAGATTTTTGGAGGTTTAAATCCTGATAGAAGACCAAGTGCATCGACTTTTGAAAATAAGTACGAATACGGTGAGATGCTGGTTGAAAAGAATATAACACTCTACTCAACTTGCGAGCACCACCTTCTTCCTATCATCGGTAAAGCTCATATTGCCTACATTTCGAACGGAAACGTGGTTGGCCTTTCAAAAATGAATCGAATTGTAGAGTACTATGCGAAGCGTCCGCAAGTACAAGAACGACTAACCCTTCAAGTAATTGAAGAATTACAACATATTTTAAAGACTGAAAATGTAGCCTGCATCATTGATGCTAAACACCTTTGCGTTAACTCGAGAGGAATTCGCGATGTTGCGAGCAGCACCGTTACCGCTGAATATGGAGGTGTTTTTAAAACCAATGAAACGTTAAGAAAAGAGTTCTTATCTTATATTCAATTAGAAACCGAATTCTAATGCAACCCTTATACCACAAACATTCACTACAAGTTTTCAACTCTTTAAGCAGAAAAAAAGAGGCTTTTAATCCTATCAAAGAGGGTTATGTAGGCCTTTATGTTTGTGGACCGACCGTATATAGTAACGTACACCTAGGTAATTGTCGAACATTTATGTCGTTCGACACCATTTACCGTTATCTTCTTCATTTAGGTTATAAAGTACGATACGTTCGAAATATTACCGATGCGGGACACCTCGAAAACGATGCAGACACTGGTGAGGATAAAATTGCGAAGAAAGCCAAATTAGAACAGGTTGAGCCGATGGAAGTGGTTCAAAAATACACGGTCGATTTTCATCGCACCTTAGAACACTTCAATCTACTTTCGCCTTCTATTGAACCTACAGCTACGGGACATATTATTGAACAAATCGAAATCATCAAAGAGATTCTTGAAAAAGGGTTTGCCTATGAAGTAAATGGGTCGGTTTATTTTGATGTTCAAAAATTCAACGAATCGAACGACTACGGTAAATTAAGCGGAAGAAGTATCGAAGATATGGTAGCTAATACGCGAGCACTTCAGGGTCAGTCTGAGAAGAAGAATCCTCAAGACTTTGCTCTTTGGAAGAAAGCAGAACCTACCCATATTATGCGCTGGCCTTCACCCTGGGGTGATGGGTTTCCTGGATGGCACATTGAGTGTACGGCAATGAGCACCAAATATCTTGGAGAACAATTCGATATTCACGGTGGGGGTATGGATCTAAAATTTCCTCATCACGAATGTGAAATTGCACAAGCAGAAGCTAGCAAAGGGAAATCACCAGTAAATTATTGGCTTCATGCAAACATGTTGACCTTGAATGGCAAGAAAATGTCGAAGTCAACAGATAATAATATCTACCCAAGCGAACTCTTCAGCGGAGAGAACAAACTATTCTCTAGACCATTTTCAGCTGCTGTTGTAAGGTTTTTTATGTTGCAAGCCCATTACACAAGCGTGCTTGACTTAAGTGAAGAGGCTTTAGATGCAGCAGAGAAAGGATACTTCAGACTATTAGAGTCATTCAGTACTCTTGAAGGCTTAAGCTCAAAAGAGGGTATAGAAGATGATCAGTCTATCCAGCAATGGGTCAATCGTTGCTATGAGGCAATGAACGATGATTTCAACACACCGATCCTTATCGCCCAACTTTTCGAAGGAGTAAAACTCATCAATCTAATCAATGACCAAAAGAAAACGGTTTCGAGTAACGATTTGAGTCTGATCAGTCAAACAATGAAAGCCTTCTTCTTCGATGTATTGGGATTATTTGATAGCCGAAATTCAGACGCAAAGCAAGAAGGGCAATTAAAGGGACTGGTTGAATTATTACTTAAAGAGCGTTCAGAGGCAAGGGCACGAAAAGACTTTCAGCGCTCTGACGAAATTAGAGATGCTATAGAAGCACTGGGAATAAGGTTGAAAGATACCAAGGATGGCACTACATTTAGTCTATCGTGAAACGCATATTAAGTCTTCCCTTTATTCTAATTATTCGAATATATCAGTTACTCATCTCTCCCCTAACTCCGGCGAGTTGTCGATTTACTCCAACTTGCTCAACTTATAGCATTGAAGCATTAAAAAAACACGGACCAATTAAAGGCGGATGGTTAGCTATCAAACGTATATCTAGTTGTCATCCATGGGGAAAAAGCGGATACGACCCTGTTCCCTGAGCCATAGTTTTGGGCTATATTAGACCAAAATTAACTTATGACTTTACTTGGTATTATCTGGAACCCCGAGGATACACTATTCACACTAGGGCCCATTCAAATCAAATACTACAACTCGCTTTGGATCGCCGCATTTATTTTAGGGTGGAATTTAATGAAGGTTGTTTTCAAAAAGGAAAATAAACCCACTGAAAAACTCGATAGTCTCTTCGTATATACCGTACTTTCAATTATGCTAGGAGCGCGTTTAGGACATGTGTTTTTCTACGACTGGGCCTATTACCAAGATCATCTTATTGAAATATTACTTCCCATCAGAGAGCAGAATAATTCAAGCCTCTTTGGAATTATTAATGGCTACACTTTCACCGGATTTGCAGGATTAGCCAGTCACGGCGCCGCATTAGCAGCTGTCATTGGTTTATATTTTTTTAGCAGAAAAGAGAAGAATATTCCATTCTTATGGTTGGTAGATCGAATTGCTATTCCATCAGCTATAGGTGGAGCATTTGTACGTTTAGGCAACTTCTTTAACTCTGAAATTAATGGAAAAGTAGTGGATGAAAATTTCATTTTCGCCACAAAGTTTGTTAGAGATCACAGCGATATGTCGGCATATCAAGTGCTTCAAACCACTGGAAAATCCTCAGTGAGTAGTGCCTATGATGCCTTAGTGAATGATCTGGCATACGCAGATATTCTAGCCCAGATTCCGTATCGTCATCCAGCTCAACTTTATGAAGCATTTGCTTACGCTCTGTTATTTGTGATCATGTATTATTTATTCTATCCTAAAGCTGAATTAAGAAATAAACCCGGTTTTTTATTTGGCACTTGGCTTGTCGGCATATTTACTGCTCGATTTATTATTGAATTCTTTAAAAAGAGTCAAGGAGGATTTGAGGAGAGTCTTGGTTTACTAACCACCGGGCAATGGCTAAGTATTATACCAGTGCTACTCGGGACCTACTTAATGATTCGAAAAGTAAAAGCTTAAACGAAAAATAAGATCATAAAAAAGGCCCGACGATTGTCGGGCCTTTTTTATTTATACCAGTAAGAGTTTTACTTATTCTCTTTTCCCTTACCTAGTGTATCAAACATCACTGGGGTTGCAATGAACAATGATGAGTAGGTACCAACTATAATACCAATAATCATCGCGAACATAAATCCTCTTAGTGTCTCACCGCCGAAAATAAAGATCGCAAGTAATACGATAAGCGTAGTTAATGAGGTATTCAATGTACGGCTTAGGGTTGAGTTTAATGCCTCATTTACGTTATCACCTTGCTTCCATCCTTTAAAGCCGATGATCTCTCTAATGCGGTCAAAAACTACTACCGTATCGTTTAATGAATATCCGATTACCGTAAGAATAGCCGCAATAAAAGCTTGGTCAATCTCCATGTTGAAAGGCATAAAAGCACTAGTTGCTGAGAATACTCCAAGCACAATGATCACATCATGGAATACAGCAGTAACCGCTCCCAATGAGAATTGCCACCTTCTAAAACGAAGTAGAATGTATAAGAATACAATAGTTAATGACCCAAAGATCGCTAGTACTGCATTTTTCTTAATATCGTCCGCAATCGTTGGGCCTACCTTGACTGATTGAAGAATACCAACCGTCTTATCATCACTACCCACTGTGAAGTCTTCAATGGAGAAACCGTCAGGTAGATAAGGTAGAAGTGTGTTAAAAAGAAGTCCTTGGATCTCTTGATCGACCTCGATACCCTCAACATCTACTTTATAAGGGGTAGTCACCTTAATTTGGTTTGCTGCTCCAAAGGTCTTTACATTAGTACCACTTCCTAAAACATCAGTAAGCGCAGATGAAATTTCTGTTGGGTTCACTTCATTTTCAAAACGAATTTGATAAGTGCGACCACCCACGAAATCCACACCCTGTTGTAAACCAGTAGTGAAAAGCGAGGTTAATGACCCTAACACTAATACTGCAGAAATTACATAAGCCGTTTTACGCGCTTTCAAGAATCCGAAGTTTACTGAAGATAATAGATTAGCTGTAGCAGCAGTAGCAAACTTTAAGCTTCTACCCTTAGTAGTTAAATAACCTTCGATAAGTAAACGGGTGATGAAAATCGCTGTAAAAAGCGAAGTTAAAATACCTATTAATAAAGTAGTTGCGAAACCTTTGATAGGTCCTGAACCGAACATAAATAGAATAACAGCAGTTAGACCAGTAGTGATGTTCGCATCCAAAATCGAAGAAAGTGCATTTGAGAATCCATCGCTGATTGAGAGCGCTAATCCTTTGCCTTTGCGAAGTTCTTCTTTAATACGTTCAAAAATCAGTACGTTCGCATCCACTGACATACCAATAGTAAGAACAATACCGGCGATACCTGGTAAAGTTAATACGGCTCCTAAACTAGTAAGTACACCGAAGATTAAAACAATGTTGAATACTAGTGCGATATCAGCGTATAAACCTCCTCTACCGTAATAGAAAATCATCCATACAAGTACGAAAATCATTGCAATCACAAAGGATAGGAATCCGCTTTCGATAGCTTCCTGACCGAGCGAAGGCCCAACAATTTCTGACTGAACAATCTCTGCAGAGGCAGGTAATTTACCAGCTCTAAGTACGTTTGCAATATCCTTAGTTTCATTGATGGTGAAAGTACCTGTTATCTCAGAACGTCCACCTGAAATAGGACCTGAAGATACACCAGGGGCAGTGTAAACCTTGTTGTCAAGTACAATAGCAATACCTGTTTTGTTTTGATAAACATCACCTGTTAATCGTTCCCATTCGCGAGCTCCTTTGGTGTTCATCATCATGCTTACCGCTGGTTTCCCGAATTGGTCGAAAGTATCTTGAGCGTCTGAAACTACATCTCCAGAGATACGAGGTGTTCCTTCACGATTTGAGCGAAGGGCATATAATTCTACGATATCCGCATCCGCAGGCACGCGTTGCCAAGCAAACTTAGTATACTGAATAGCTGAAGGTAATAGTCTTTTAATTTCTGAACGTCTTAACGCCTGCCCAACATAAGCCGTATCACGCGCTTGAACACGAACGAAAGCATTAGATCCAGGAGCTCCAGGAATCAATTTTGCTAGGAGTGGATTTTGATTAGATAGAGAATCAGAAGCTGACTCTAATAGATCTTCAACATCATCTGAAGACTGTTCTAACTCAGCCAGACGCTGATCAGCTGCTACTAAAAACTGTGATAGTCCTGGTTCCGCTGCAGAAATGGTCTCCCAAAACTCTAATTGTGCAGTAGAAGATAATAACTCCTGAGCACGGTTAATATCGCGAGCCCCAGGTAGTTCTACCAGAATACGACCTGAGTTTCCTACTCGTTGAATGTTAGGCTGAGTTACTCCAAAACCATCGATACGCTCACGAAGAACTTCGAAAGCAGAAACAATCGACTCGTCGATTTTTCTTCTGATGATTGGCTTAACCTCAGCATTATTCATCGAGAAATTGATCTCATCACTTAATGCTTTGTTGGCGAAGATTTCTGGAGAAGCAAGAGTAGTTTCTCCTGCATTCGCCTCGAAAGCTTCAAAGAATAGTTCTACGTAATTCTCATCACTCTGCTTTGAAGCTGCGTCTGCAGCATCTAAAGCCTGATTGAAAGCTACGTTTTTGGTGTTATTGGCAAGACCTTTAAGAATGTCCTTAACCGAAATCTGTAGGGTTACGTTGATCCCTCCTTTAAGGTCAAGACCTTTATTCAGCTCTTTAGTCTTAGCATCAGCATAAGAAGTAAAACCAAAAACAGGAAGATCAGCTACAGAATCTAAATAACTCTTAGCAGCTGTTTCACGTGCTGAAATATAATCCTCAGCAGATGCGTCTACGCTAACTGAAGCGTATCGATCGGCATCCCCTTCGATTTTGTTAGTGATGAATGTAAACGATAGTTGATAGAGGCTTACTACCCCAAACAAAATCGCAAATAGTCGAATTAATCCTTTATTCTGCATACTGCCTAAAATCAATTAATATAATGTCAAATGCGTGCAAATATATCATTTCGCCCTAGAAATGACAATTATATGTAATAAACAAAAAACCCCGGAAAATTTCCGGGGCTAAACACTCTATTGGTTTCTTACAAATTAAGTAGCGCGTTAACTGCAGCAACTCCCTCCGCAGAAGCAGCTACCTTAGCCTCTTCGTCTTCACTTAACTCGATAGAAACGATTTTTTCAATTCCATTTTTGCCAAGTACTACAGGTACTCCAAGGCAAATATCATTAAGTCCATATTCACCTTCGAGAAGAGCAGAACAAGGATAGATTTTCTTTTGATCACAAGCGATTGCTTGTACCAGACCTGAAACTGCAGCACCCGGAGCATACCAAGCACTTGTTCCTAGAAGTTTGGTAAGTGTGGCTCCGCCAACTTTGGTCTCTTGAACTACATACTCCATTTGCTCAGCGTCTAAAAACTCACTAACGCGAATTGAATTGCGTGTAGCATGACCGATTAATGGAACCATACCTG
>PZPI01000152.1 GCA_003045935.1 Bacteroidota bacterium
AAGAGCGCATTTTAATGCCGCCCACCGTTTACACAACCCGTCATGGAGCGATGAAAAGAATCGTGAAGTTTTTGGTAAGTGCAACAGCCCTTTTTTTCATGGCCACAATTTTGAATTAGAAGTTCGAGTTAGAGGTGAAGTTGATCCAAACACTGGTTTCGTTATTGACCTGGGTGAATTGGGTGGTATTATTAAAGAACAAGTAGAGGAGCGTTTTGATCACAAGAACCTGAACGTAGATTGTCCAGAGTTTGAGAATTTATTGCCTTCAACCGAGCATTTAGCTAAGGTTATTTACGATATACTAAAACCGGTTATTGGCGATCGCAAACTACATATAACCCTATTTGAGACTGCTAAAAACGGTGCAGAGTACGGAGACTGGTAAATTATAGCCTATCTAATACCTTTTCTAAGGTCATCGATCTCGAAGCCTTCAGATAAATGTTCTTATCTCTGAGCGATTCGGGAAATTTTTCTAGTAAATCAGCAGTTGATTCAAACCCATTGAAAGGGTGATTTGTCTGTTGAAAATGCGTTCCAACTAAATAAACTTCGTCAAAACCCAGCAAGATAATTAGATCCACAATTGCTCTGTGTTCTTTGTCGGCATCTTCTCCGAGTTCAAACATGTCGCCGATTACAAGTGCTGTATTCTTCCAATTCAGAGACTTAAATGTTTCAAGGCTTACTTTTAAACTACTTGGGTTAGCATTGTAGGCATCTAAAAACAATTGCTTGCCATTAATCGTCCGAATTTCGGAACGCATTTGTTTTGCCTGGTAGTTCTTTATGCTTTTCTGCACCGATGTGGGATCAACTTCGAAAAAACTAGCTATCGCCACAGCAGCTGATAGATTGAGAGCGTTGTATTTTCCAAAAAGAGAACTAGATAGTTCAAGATTCTCCCATTTCAAAGTAATAGTAGGTTCTGAATGCAGTAGCTCTAAACAGGTGTCGGCTTCTTCGACTAAACCATAGCTTGAACGATTGTTGTAATCTCCTAATTTTTCTTTCTGAATTGGATCTTCTTGATTGAAGAAAATGATACCCCCCGCATGAATTAAATGCTTGTAAAGTTCTGATTTTCCCTTGATTACTCCTTCAATACCTCCGAAACCTTCTAAATGTGCCTTTCCGAAATTAGTGATTAATCCTAGGTTAGGGTTGGTAATTCTGCATAGCTCAGCGATCTCCCCCTGATGGTTTGCGCCCATTTCTATGATCGCAATTTCGTGACTAGGCTGAAGCCTTAGTAAGGTAAGGGGTACCCCAATGTGATTATTTAGATTACCTTGGGTACAAAGCGTTTCGTATTCGCTCGATAACACCGCATTAATGAGTTCCTTGGTGGTGGTTTTACCATTGCTTCCTGTAAGTCCAATTACTGGAATTTCAAACCTGTCACGATGAAATCTCGCCAGTTCTTGGAGTGTTTTTAATGGATCACTAACCGGTATGAATTTATCATTCTTGTCTTTGCAATGTTCGCTAACAATAGCGTACGAAGCTCCATTTTTTATTGCTTCTAAGGCAAAATCATCTCCGTTAAAAGAGGGGCCTTTAAGAGCAAAAAATAGTTGATTCTTATCTAAGCTTCGAGTATCGGTGCATACACCAGAGCTTCGCTGAAACAGCTGATATATAATATCAATCTTCATATCAAAATGGTTCGTATAACGAAGATACTAATTCGTCTAATGTTTGTACTTTGTATGCTCAATAGAAAATAGTACTATGAGATTTGTGAAATTGATTCTAATGCTTAGTGGTCTTTTATTTTCAGGGTATCTTTTTGCTCAAGAAAATACTACCCCCGCGGTACCTTTTTTGAATATTCCGATAGATGCACGAGCTGCGGGTATGGGTGACACAGGTGTGGCTACTCATGCTGACGTAAACTCGGCACGTTGGAACCCCGCCAAGTTGGTTTGGCTGGGAAATTCTGCAGAGTTCGGAATTGCATATACCCCTTATCTAGCCAATATCGCCGATGATGTGAGCCTTCTAGGGGCGAATTATACCCAACGTATTAACGATGTTAGCGCATTAGCTGTTGGCCTGACTTATTTTGGGTTGGGAGAAGTTGAGTTTCGACAGACGATTGACGAAACACCTCAGATTGTAAAACCTAATGAACTAGCGCTTGATTTTGCCTATGGTCTTCAGCTTAACGATCAACTATCGGTGGGTGCAGGTCTTCGATTTATAAGCTCCAACTTAAAGCTCACTGAAGCTGTTCAGGACGCGAGGGCTGCAAATGCTTTGGCAGTTGATGTTGGATTTTATTACCGATCTGACTTGAATATTAGAGAAGGTGCCGACTCGCGATGGAGAGCGGGCTTATCATTATCTAACTTTGGGACCACACTTTCTTATGATTTAGATGGGATAGAGCAGTACTTGCCGAGCACGCTTCGGATGGGTCTAGGTCACGATTTCATCTTCGATTATGATTCGACCCTTTCAGTTACCCTAGAGGCCAATAGGCTGGTTGTTCCTGTTGATAACAAGGCTCTTGGGTTTGCATTGGGAAGTGAGTATAACTTTAGAGATGATTTATTTTTACGTCTCGGATATTATCACGATACCACGGATATAACTAACAGAAAATACGCTACTGTCGGTGCAGGTACTCGTAAGGATAATCTTAAAATCGACCTCTCGTATTTGTTCTCCACCTCTCAGGT
>PZPI01000153.1 GCA_003045935.1 Bacteroidota bacterium
TGAAATATCATTAATGGGTATTCTGTTTCACTCTCGGGATTAAAATCGTGAGGGACTAGAACATTCGCCTGAAGATACATGGGACGCCCCCAAAATTCGGTTAGTAATTCACTTTTAATTTTGATATGCTTGATGTATTCTGAATCGGCTACTGGTTCTATAGGGGGTATTTCTTCAGTTATGTTTAATGCAATGGCCGAGTTACTTCCTAAACTTACTCGGAGAGGTTTGCTATAAATATTCTTTGGACTTGTATTCCAGTGCTGTCCTTCTCCTTGATCCATGGGTAATTTAACCGTGTACCCTGTTGACAAATCAAAAGTTTCGTATTTGTGTAATAAAGCTTGAATAGAGTAATCTCCAGGAGGGATATCTTTTACAGAACCTACCGGATAGGCAAAGGTCTCGGGATCAATCGTAATAGTTTCTCCTGGCTTCCAATCTTCGACATCGATACCAAAAACAATTCCTGTTTGATCAGAATCATTGATTTGAAAACGAGGTTCACGTTCCCTATCAGTGCCAATTAATATTAGTAATCTACCATCAAATCCTTCAGTCCCGAGTGAAGAATCATAGGAAATGCTAAAGGGTTGCTCTTTGCTTGAACAGCTCGAAAGTGTACCAAGCGCAACAAGGAATATAATGAGGATTTGGTTTGGTTTCATAATTACTGAAAATTTCTTGTTTCAATTATTTGATAATCGATATTCCATTGCTTTCTAAACCTCGCAAAAACTCAGACAGTTTATTTTGTAACTCACCAAGTTTCAACAAATCTAGCTCCAGGAGTTCTTTTGCTTGATCTAACGATCTTTGATGTAATGCAGTAGGCCCATAGGTAGTAGAAAATCCTCTCGATGCCATACTTATATTACTCGAAGCTGTTTGCCTATTTCTTTCACCAACTTCATCACGGGACGGACTCACGTTTGATTGTTTTTTCAAATCTGCTAAGGCGATCTTTAATTGCTGCAAATATTCAAGGTCTTTAAGGTAATTTAGTAAACGTGCGCTGTTTTTTGAAATTGTATTGATTTGCTCCTCAGCTAGTTTCAGTCCTTGGTTAAATTTTGCAAAGTCTGCTAAAAGGTTGTTATAATCCACTCGAAATTTTTCATAAGTGTCATAATCAATACCTTCGAGCACTCCATTGCGGATGGATTTTACATCGAATTCTATTTCTTCTGAACGTGCAAGAACTTCTCCACCTTTTTCAACAATTAGTGACGCCGTATAAGTTCCTGGCTTCACCATAGGGCCTGTTTCTGACACTCTTACTTCTTTATCGAGAATTAATGGGACTGAATTAGAATGACGAAGGTCCCAGGCTAATCGATGGCTGCCTTTCTCAGCTTTCTTACTGATTTTTCGAATTAGATTTCCTTGTTGATCTTTAATTAGAATCCAGGCTAGTGCTTTAGGCTCTATAAGTTCTTGGTCTAGTTCATCGTATCCGACAAAAGGTATCGGAGAATTCTGCTTATTTAGCTTTTTTTCACGTTGTTGACGTGATTCTCTTTTGGATTTAAAATCTTGAGCAAGGTGGTAAGTAAATACAGCTCCAAAAGTAGGATTCTCTGCTATATAAAAATCTGCACCTGTATTACCCAAATTATTTCTAGGAACAAACCATTTAGCTGGTCTAGTGTTAAATAATACCGCCGGTGAATTTAAATCTTGATGTTTTATTTCTCGAAGAGGGCTATAATCATCTAAAACATAGAAGCCTCTACCAAAAGAAGCAGCAACAAGATCGTTTTCTCTTTTTTGAATAGTTAAATCTCTGAAAGCCATATTTGGAGTCCCTTTAAGTTTTTGCCATGACTCCCCACCGTTAAGTGAAGTATAAATTCCAAATTCAGATGCTATGAAAAGTAAGTTTGGATCAATGTGATCCTGAACTATTCGCCAAAGCAATGTTCGCTTAGGTAAATTAGCGCTGATAGATTTCCAACTCTGTCCTTTATCGGTACTTTTGAATACATAAGGATTAAAATCTCCCTCTTTATGATTGTCAAGTACGACGTATACGCTATTTTCATCATGAAGGTCAGCCTTGATATCATTTACAAAGCTCCGTTCTGGCAGACCCAGTTTGGTCACAGGAATTTTTTTCCAGTCTGATCCTCCATTATCGGTGACTTGAATAAATCCATCATCCGTTCCAGCATAAAGCAATCCTTCCTTAACCGGAGATTCACTTAGAGAAGTAATTGTATTATAGTTAGACATTGCCATTACATCCCATGCATTGTCCCATGACTGTTGGCGACCCATAATAGGAAGGTTTAAACGTTCCTCATTACGTGTTAAGTCGCCGGAGATGGGAGTCCAGTCATCACCTCTAGATTCAGATTTCCAAACACGATACGAGGCAAAATATAATCGAGCAGGATTATGAGGGGAGACTAAAATGGGGGCATCCCAATTGAATCGTTCGTGGGGATCACCGATAAACGCCTGCGGTTGAATGGCTAAAGGTTCACCAGTAGTTAAATCAACTCGATGAAGGCCACCTTGTTGTGTTTCGGCATAAATAATATCATTGTATTCTGGATCTGTTGCTGATTGATGTCCATCAGCAAATAAGGTCTTGTACCAATGTTTATTGCTGATACCTTGAGCTTCATCTGTTGCTGAAGGACCGCCGGCAGACCCATTGTCTTGG
>PZPI01000154.1 GCA_003045935.1 Bacteroidota bacterium
TCGATAAAGGGTAGAAGGTAGGCTACGGCTTTCTTCATTACCCGAGCCGATTTCACTACCTGAGGTAAGAACATTTTTCCTTCACCGAATAAATCTCCGACAATATTCATCCCAGTCATCAAATGTCCTTCAATGACCTCTAACGGGCGATTAACTGAAACTCTGGCCTCCTCCATATCCTGGTCAACGAATTCGTCGATTCCTTTAATAAGGCTGTGTGAAATACGTTCTTGAAGAGGTAATTCTCTCCACTTTAGGCGATCGGTATTGGCTTCTTTAGCCGACCCTTTTACATTATCTGCATAATCGAGCAGGCGCTCAGTAGCATCTTCTCGTCGATTCAGTAGTACATCTTCTACATATTCAAGTAATTCTTTGTCGATATCATCGTAAACCTCTAGTAGTGTTGGGTTCACAATACCCATAGTCATACCGTGTTTAATCGCATGATATAGGAATGCGGAGTGCATGGCTTCTCGAACCGTATTGTTTCCTCTAAAAGAGAATGAAACATTTGAAACTCCACCGCTTACGTGGGCGTAGGGTAGATTTTCACGAATCCAAGCGGTTGCCTTAAAGAAATCAACAGCATTGTTCTTGTGCTCCTCCATTCCCGTTGCTACCGGGAAAATGTTGGGATCAAAAATGATGTCTTCAGGATTGAAGTTTACCTTGTCTACTAGTACTCGATACGAACGTTCACAGATTTCAATGCGGCGCTCGTAAGTATCTGCCTGACCTTTTTCATCAAAGGCCATTACGATTACAGCTGCGCCATATCGTTTGATTTTCTTTGCTTGAGCAATAAAATTCTCTTCTCCTTCTTTTAAACTGATCGAGTTAACCACTGCTTTCCCTTGAACGACTTTTAAACCGGCTTCAAGAATCTCCCATTTCGAGGAGTCGATCATTACCGGAATTCGTGCGATATCTGGTTCTGCTGCGATAAGATTCAGAAAACGGGTCATTGCAGCAACTCCATCAAGCATACCCTCGTCCATGTTTACATCTATAATCTGGGCACCGCCCTCAACTTGTTCGCGGGCTACCTCTATAGCAGCCTCGTAATTATCTTCTTGAATGAGTCTCAAGAATTTACGCGAACCCGTTACGTTGGTTCGTTCACCTACGTTGACAAAGTTGGTTTCTGGAGTTATAATTAGAGGTTCAAGACCTGAAAGTTTAGTGTATCTCTCGCTCATAACTTTCTCGGTTTTGATTGAGCCGCTAGATCAGCGATTACTTTAATATGATCCGGAGTTGTTCCACAGCACCCACCAATAATATTCACCAAACCTTCTTCTAAAAAAGGTTTGATGAGTTCTCCCATTTCTTCAGGAGATTGATCGTACTGACCGAATTCGTTAGGTAGACCTGCATTAGGGTGAGCTGAAACAAATTGGTCGGCGGCGATTGAGCCAATACGCTGTACATAGGGTCTTAGTTGATCTGCACCAAGGGCACAGTTGAAACCAACACTTAGTAGAGGAATATGAGAAATAGAAATAAAGAAGGCCTCTGCGGTTTGTCCCGAGAGTGTTCGTCCACTTGCGTCGGTAATCGTTCCGCTGACCATGATAGGAATATCAATGCTGTTCGCTTCTTTGTACTCTTCTATGGCGAATAATGCCGCCTTGGCATTTAGGGTATCAAACACGGTTTCGACCAGAAGAAGATCAGCACCACCATCGATTAAACCTTTAATTTGTTCTAGGTAAGCTTCTTTCAATTCATCGAAATGAACGGCTCTATAACCAGGGTCATTCACATCTGGTGACATACTAGCTGTTCGGTTCGTTGGCCCCATTGATCCTGCTACATATCTTGGTTTGTCTGGGTTTTTAGCAGAGAATTCATCGGCCGCTTGACGCGCCAGTCTTGCAGAAGCGAAATTGAGCTCGTAAACCAAATCTTCCATCGCGTAGTCGGCCATAGCTATAGATGTCGAAGAAAACGTATTGGTCTCTGCAATATCTGCTCCTGCCTCGAAATACTTTCGATGAATATCTAAGATAGCCTCGGGTTGAGTAATTGAAAGTAAATCATTGTTCCCTTGTAGAGGTTGCGAGTAGTCTTTAAATCGCTCTCCACGATAATCTTCTTCACTGAATTTGTGCCGTTGAATCATGGTGCCCATCGCACCATCTAAAACGAGTATGCGCGACTTGAGAAGTTCTGATATAGAGGGTTGATCCATGATAAATACTTTGGCCATTAAAACCTTTAACATGCGAAAGTACTACCAATGCACCTTTATTAAAAGAATAGGTGTGTGTTTAGACGTTTATTTGCGGATATACCACAAAATAATTCGGATTCACTACATTTAGTTGTACTTAACAAAGATCGATGCATCACTATATCAGCCTATTTGATCGGGTATTAAAAAAGCGTTTTCCTCTGGCGATTTCAAGGGGAGTGCGATACGATTCTACCAATGTTTTTATTCAGATCACTGAGGGTTCTTTTTCAGGTATCGGGGAGGCTGCTCCTGGCACTTCTGAAGGGGCAGGTACTCCCGAAGAAGTGAGACAAGAATTGAATCGCTTTTTAGAAACAAATCCAGAGAGTTTGTCAGTTTATCAAGCATTTGATCGCGCAAGAGAGATGAAAGTTGCTCCGAGTGCCTATGCC
>PZPI01000155.1 GCA_003045935.1 Bacteroidota bacterium
GTGGCGGAATTGGTAGACGCGCTGGATTCAAAATCCAGTTTCTTCGGAAGTGTGGGTTCGATCCCCACCCAAGGTACATAAAGGTGTTTAAGGCAGTTGTTTTGACTGCCTTTTTTGTTTTAAGAATCTATTCTAGACCAAGTTTGATCGGCATCGAGTCGGTAACTGCCCTCAAAGTCAAATTGACATTCTTCAGGGGATAGAATCGATAGAAATAGCCCGCGCTCTGGATGGTGGTATAGGTGATAAGTTTTTCCGATGACTGGCTCAAATTTGAAAGAAGCCTGATAAACCTTCTGATTATCCTCTAATTCTTTCATCATTTTTTGATAGGCGGTTTTAAGCTCGTCAATTCTCGCTTGAAATCGGGCATTAACGCTGTGTGCACCTTTTTGTTTCCATCCGGTTAGATCGGTAGGTTCTATTACAGGTGCAGAAACTGAAGTAGAGTAAGGTTTCAGAAAAGCATCGAACTGTTCTGAATCTTCATTGTATACTACCGAATCGGGCTTCTTATTTTTATTCAAAATGACGTGTGATTTTCTTTGAAAGCGGGTCTGTAGTCGAATAGTAGTAGTCAATCAGTTTACGATCAGGATCTACTAAATATTTTTGAAAATTCCATTTAACAGAACTGCTTTTAATACCGTTTTCATTGGCATCTGTAAGCCATTTGTATAGCGGATGCTGATGAACTCCCTTAACCGAAATCTTTTCAGTTAGTGTAAAGGAAACCCCAAAATTTAACTCACAAAATGAAGCGATTTCATCCGCACTTCCCGGTTCTTGTGCTCCGAATTGATTGCAGGGAAGACCTATAATCTCTAGTTTGTCGTTGTAGGTATCGTATAGTTTTTGAAGACTCTTATATTGAGGAGTGAAGCCACACTCAGAAGCTACATTTACAAAAAGCAAATATTTGCCCTTGAATTTATTCCAATCGATTTTACTCCCTTGTAAGGTTTGTAATTCGAAAAGTGGCATTTCTGTTGTTCTGGGCATTCCCTGATTTACCTTCTTAAAGGTATTGGATAACGAATCGAATAGTTTCATTATTTGTAAATGTAGCGATGTAATTCAGCTAATTTTTCGGGCTTTTTAAATTCACCTCCGTAGAACGAGGTAACTGTCGCAGAGGTATCGTCCTTAATTCCTCTTGAGGAAACGCATAAGTGTTTGGCGTCAATAATTACGGCAACATCCTCAGTGGCTAATAATTCTTGTAAATCGGTACCAATTTGGTTGGTAAGTCTCTCTTGAACCTGTGGGCGCTTGGCGTAGTACTGAACGATACGGTTCAGCTTTGATAAGCCAATAACTTGTCCTGATGAGATATAAGCTACATGAGCTTTACCGATGATAGGTACAAAATGATGCTCACAATTTGAATAAAAGGTAATTTCTTTTTCAACAAGCATTTGACCGTATTCGTATTTGTTATCAAATAAGGCGATACTTGGTTTGTTTTTAGGATTTAGCCCTGAAAATATTTCATCGATATACATCTTGGCAACTCGTTTCGGAGTGCCTTTGAGAGAATCATCATTAAGATCTAATCCCATTACATGCATGATCTGTTCGAAAAGATGGGTGATTTTCTCTTTCTTCTGCTGGTCAGTTAGTGCAAAAGCGTCTTCACGCATAGGCGTTTGTAGTCCTGTGTAAAGATGTTCGTCTCCAATTTCGTCGAAATCAAAGTCAGACAAGCTTTTACTTACTTTCTGGGTACTCAAAGAATCTGTTTTCATAGCGAGTACGACGCCAATTGGTTATGGTGCGTCGTACTCCAAAGATACGAATTGTTTAAGTATTTCCTAAAATCAATAAACAAAATAAGAGTAATAACTTTTAATGTGGAAGTTTTGGTCTTAAAACGCCATAAACGAAGGTTCCCAAGGTTGCAAAGGCTAAAACCAAAATAAGCGGAAGGAAACCAGCTCCAATTAATGTAAATATCGGTCCAGGACATGCTCCAGCAAGTCCCCATCCTAAACCGAATAGGATACCTCCAAATAAATAGTTTTTCCATCCTTTTGCCTTCGGTGGAATGATAATTTCTTCCCCAGAGAGAGATTTAAGTTTTAGACGTTTTATAAGTTGAATCCCTATAACTCCGGTAGCAAGTGCAGAACCTATAATACCGTACATGTGGAACGAATCAAACTGAAACATTTCAAAAATTCTGAACCAGGAAGCCGCTTCTGATTTGAACATAATAATTCCAAAGGCGATACCTGTAATTAAATATTTAAGTGTTTTCATGGATAAAGCGTTTTTAGAATAAAATTGGAAAAAGTACATGAACCATAAAGAGACCTCCAATGAAGAAACCGATCACCGCGATAAGTGATGGAAGCTGAAGGTCGCTCAATCCTGAGATCGCGTGGCCTGAAGTACATCCGCCCGCATATCTGGAACCGAATCCTACCAGAAACCCGCCGATGGCTAACAATAGCAATGTGTAGGGATCAGCAAGTGCGTCTAGACTAAACAGTTGTTCTGGGAGGTAGGCTGTACCGCCATCTGTAAAACCATACTGGGTTAGTTTTTCGATGGTACCTTCTGTAATTGCTACTGCAGTATCGGTGCTCAGAAATTCAGCGGCAATGAAGCCCCCTAATATTGCCC
>PZPI01000040.1 GCA_003045935.1 Bacteroidota bacterium
AGCATTAGTAATATCTCCCAAGTCTAAAGTTATTTTTACTTTATCAGCACTATTAACAATAGCGTTTTGAGTAGAAGTTGTTTCAGCAACTGCTGATGTTGAAACCATAAAAATGGTAAGTAATGCAAAAAATAAATTTCTCATTTGTATAAATTATTAAATTAAAATTGTTCCTTCTTGGTTAGGGCGTCAGATTTCCCTTTTATCTATGGAGATACTTTTACTTGAATACTAATATCTTGAAGCATTATCCAGATATAGAGGAGCTAGATAATCCAATTTCGATCTCATTATCTCAACATTTTAGATAAATCAGATTAGAATTAGAATAGATTTTAGGTCGTATAATCCATGTTTGTAGCTAAGTCTAATATTAAACAATCGGAATACACTATAAGTGACATACGAATACCTAGCTGCCCCCGTACCATTACGAGCTCTTGTTTGTCAAATCGCTTTTTACTCGTTAAAGTTCATGAACGCATCACCCCGCAGGCCAATACGATCATATATAGCGCGTTGCGTAGCGTTTTTATTGTATCCTAAAAGACGAAATAAATGAGGAGCTAATCAATAAAAGAACATGACTTCTTACCGACAACTGTCAGTCATATTAAATTCTTAGGCAATGTCAGGTAACTAATCGATAAGAGAAACCATAAAGAATATAAGCTATAACATAAGTGCAATGGTTCCTTAAAATCTTCCTTTATTCGATTAACTCTTAAAAAGATTCTTGATGATATCGAATTATCGATAGTTCAACGATAGAAACAACTAATGCAAGAATAAAATAGTCTTTGATCTTATATGAATGTTTTGTTATGGTCTTTTTGCCAACGGCTAAGCCTCTCTCAACTCCTTAGATTGACTCCAAATACCCTTAATAACAGCGGCTACTTGATCATGTTCAATAAGAAAGGCATCGTGACCATGCAGGGAATAAATTTTAAAATGATCGGTAGGTTTTCCTATTGATCTGAGTGAATTGACCGTCTTATCGTCCTCAGTAGGAATGAAAAGTAAGTCAGAGGTAATGCTTACCACATAAAATTCAGTTTGCACTTGTGCAAAAACAGATTCAAACGTTTCATCTTCAGATACCGCGTCGATCTGTCTTAAAATTTGATTCAAATGTCTATAGGCCCTAGCATGAAAGCGAGAGGTAAGCGCATCTCCGTGATAATCAAGCCAAGACTCTACAGCATAGTTAGAACTTTTTCTCTCGCGCTGAAAGCGAGAATCAAAAGATTGAGGTGTTCGGTAGGTAAGCATAGCATGTTGACGAGCGAGCTTAAGCCCCCACTCGGTCTCTTCTTCTAGAAGTCGCTCTTGAATGTGGCAGTGGGCGATAATCCAATCCGTAGACTTCCAATCAGTTGCGATAGGAACAAAACGTTTGAAATTAATACGATTCTGTGCCACCATACTCCAAGCGATTCCACCTCCGACAGACCCAGCGACAAATAAAGCTACTTCTGAGATGGACAACCTCTCAAGGCCCATGATAAAAATACGCGCTATATCTGTGGCAGTTAATTGAATACCTGCATCAAAGAAGAACCCATCGTAACCATTACCCGGAATATTAAAACACAATACCGTGGCGCGGTCTGTATCAATCGCTTTAGCAGAGCCCACGATAGGCTCCCACCAACCCTTCTCTCCTGTAAGACTAGAGTTGGCGGTAAGCGCGTGGTTGACCAAAATTAGCGGTGCAGACCCTAAGGGGCGACCGAATACCTCGTAACTCAGTGGGAAAGGATTAAGAATCCTATTACTCACTGTTTCGAAATCACTAATCTCAATCGAACGTAACATACACTAATATAGTTGCTTAAGCCAAAAAGGCTTGTTCCAAATCTGTTTTTAGGTCTTGAAGATCTTCTAGGCCGACCGATAAGCGAATGAGTTCTGGTGTTACCCCAGTAGTCTCTTGCTGTTTTTCAGTCAACTGTTGGTGAGTGGTAGAGGCTGGATGTACGATAATCGACTTTGAATCCCCGAAGTTCGCAGCGATTTTAAAGATCAGCGTAGCATCTGCCACCTTTTTTGCAGCCTCGAAACCTCCTTTCAATCCGAAAGTTACTAAACCACTAGCACCCTTTTGGAGGTATTTCTCCGCTAAAATTTGTTCTCTAGAATTCTTGTGACCTGGGTAATTCACCCATTCAACCTCGGGTCGAGAAGCCAACCATTCTGCAAGTGCTAAGGCATTTTCACTGTGTTTTTTAATCCTAATATCCAGCGTTTCTAACCCTTGAATGATTTGAAATGCATTGAGTGGACTAAGCGCTGCGCCGTAATCTCTTAGCCCTTCGATACGAACCTTGGCAATGAAAGCAGCCGCTCCTAAAGCTTCGTGATAAACCAAACCATGGTACCCGGGTGAAGGGGTAGTAAACTCATCAAATTTTCCACTAGACCAGTCAAATGTTCCCGCGTCAATGATCACCCCTCCTAATGCAGTACCATTCCCATTAATATACTTAGTCAGCGAATGAATAACAATATTCGCCCCGTATTTGATCGGATTTAATAAAGCCGGAGTAGGAACAGTATTATCTACAATTAGAGGAATTTGGTGCTTTTTGGCCACCGATGAGATTGCCTCTATATCTAGGATATCTAACTTTGGATTCCCAATCGATTCGAGAAAAACTGCACGCGTATTCTCCGTTACCGCGTCCTCAAAATTTTGAATCTCTGATGGGTCAACAAAAGTCGTAGTAATTCCCATTCTTGGCAGTGTAACTGCAAGTAAATTATAGGTACCCCCATAGACACTGTTTGACGCTACAATGTGGTCTCCCTGCTTCAATAGCACCTGAAGAGTAGTTGCAACGGCAGAGGTTCCCGAAGCAGTAACTACTGCTCCAATTCCTCCTTCAAGCGTGGCAAGGCGTTCCTCAAGAATAGCATTCGTGGGATTCGTAAGGCGGGTATAGATGTTTCCTGCTTCACTAAGATTGAATAATGCGGCTGCATGATCTGATGAATCAAATCGATAAGCCGTGGTTTGATAAATAGGCACGGCTACTGTTTTACCATGCTGATCGAGATTGTGCCCTGCAGTTAAAGCACTGGTGGCAAATTGGTGTTGTGCACTCATTACGATGTAATTTTTTTTAGGTTAAATAATAATGAGGCAACTGCTAAAAAGAAAAGATGGGTAGCCAAAGTGGCTCAGCATCGTTATCTCTCCCAATTGGGGTAGAATTTAGCACCTTCTCGAAGATCGAGGGTTGCTAAGGCTTCATAGGGTCTATTCCCTTCACCTTTCTTGATAACAATTACATCATGTGAATGAACGCTGCAAATATGGGTTGGGCATCTGAAATAAACAACTCTTTCTAAAAAGAAGTTGAAAATATCACAAAATCCCAGGCTGGTGTAGCTCTTATGCCGAGTTACGACTAGCGTTAATATTACCAAACATTGAACGAGTAACCATCTTCTCAAAAAGCTGCTTTTCTTCGCTGTTTGAGGTTTTACTAACTCTATTCAGTGCATACTGTTGTATCGTAAGTAGCGGCTGAACAATACCTTCTCTGATTTCAATCGAAGCCTTACCTGCCTTTTCATTTTGCATTAGCTGCTCAAAACCTGTGAGTTCAAGAAGTAATTCCTTAGACTTCAGATACTCCTGGTGAATAAGTTTCCAAAAATCTCCGTAGACTGGGTCTTCAGCCATATAGGAAGTAAGATCGAAGAACGACTTAGTAAGACTCATCATAGAATTTGCAATCAAGGTTCTGAAATAGGCATTGCTCTTGTATAAAGATTGCACATGATCGAATCTACCGCTATCCTTAAATGCTTGAAGTGCCGTCCCTACTCCAAAGAATCCAGGTACGTTTTGTTTCAACTGGCTCCAGCTACCTACAAATGGAATGGCACGAAGATCTTCAAAAGCTAATTCCTTTTTACCCCCTCGCTTCGCAGGACGACTACCAATATTCGTTTTAGCGTAGTAAGGCAGCGTAGTCATTTCTTGTAGATACGGCAAGAACTTATCGTGCGCTTTGAAGGCTTGGTAAGCCTGGTAGCTTAATTCAGCTAATTCTTCGATAGTGGCGCGATCTGAGTCACTTAAATTGTTCTGGCCTTTATTAGTCAATTGGTTTTTAATTCCTGAACTAAGTAATTGCTCGAGGTTGTATTGGGAAGACTCTAAAGTTCCGAAATTAGAACTAATCGTTTGTCCTTGAACGGTTAGTTGAATATCATAAGCCTGAATATCCTCACTCATCGAAGCATAGAATTCATGAGTGCGACCCCCTCCTCGAGCAGGAGGGCCTCCTCTACCATCAAAGAAGGCAACCGATATGCCGTTCTCTGTAGAAACCTTACTGAGTGCCTCCTTAGCCTTATAGATTCCCCAGTTAGCCATAAGGTATCCGCCATCTTTGGTTCCGTCAGAAAAACCTAACATGATAGTCTGCTTATTGCTTCTAGTTTCTAAATGGTTTGCATATTGAATAATTGAATAGAATTCACTCATAATCATAGGAGCCGCGTTTAAATCGTCGATAGTTTCGAAAAGAGGAATGAAATCTACGGTCGGATGCTCCCAATCACACATACGAACAAGCGCATAAAGTTGTAGTAAATGCTCTAGTGATTGGCAGTTACTGATAATATATCGATTGGCCCCAAGCTCTCCGTTTTCAGCCTGAATTTGCTTCATTACATAGATGGAATCTATTGTTTGAGCAGTAATCGAATCTGCGTCAAACCAGCTTGATGACACCGATCCTTTTAAACCGATGAGTACTTCATATTTCTCTTCTAAACTCAGTTCAGCATAGGGTTTAGAAGGCAGATTTTCAATGTGAGCGGTTGCCATTGGGTGATTGATAATCTCCGCAAACACTGCCTCATGAATTCTAGAATCTTGACGCAGATCAAGGCTAGCGAAATGATATCCAAATAGCTTCACTTTTTGAATGAGATCTAGAATAAGATCTTCATATAAACCACTGTGTTTCTCTTTAATTTCTAGATGTATAGATTGTAATTCAGCCTCTAATTCTTTTAGGGATAACGATGGAAGCTCTGGAAAAAATAGGGTATGATACATTCTCATCTCGAGCTCTTCTACTCGTTCTAGAATACCCTTGAAAGTCAATCGCGTTTTTAAATCGCGAATCTCTCTGTAATAATTACGCTGAATATGGTGTCTAAGCGTTTGAGCAGTCTTCATAGTAATCTCCGAGGTCACAAACGGGTTACCATCGCGATCGCCTCCAGGCCAGAAACCAAAATCAAACAATCGATGCTCGATTACCTTGTTGTCAAAGAAATTCTTTCTCAGGTAATTAACGATGGATCCGGCAGAATGATAAAAAACATTCTCTAGATACCAGATCAGTCCATTCGCTTCATCAAGTGGTGAAGGCTTGGCCTTATTATAGAATGGAGTAAGACCTAACTGATCGAGTAATTGCTTGATATCATCAATATCATTACGCTTCACAGCTGCAGAAAGTGAACGAATAATACCTAACACACTATTCGGATAGAACTGGGTAGGATGAGCAGTGAGTACAACACGTACGGCAAATCGCTCTAAATACTCGAGAAGATCTTCGTATTTGTTATTGTTCTGAGCCTCTTCTTTAATATAGCGAAGGGTACCTCTACCGTGCATATTGTTAACGTATGAGAAGCCAGCATCCTCAATAGCGTCAAAAAGCACAACCTGTCGTTCGATATATTTAATAAAGGAGAATAGTAAATCGTTGCGATCATTTTCTCCCATGTCTTTCAAATAGGTATCAAAAAAGTTCGTTACAATTTGATTAGGGCTTAACCCAGTTGCAAAACCTTCTTTACAAGTTTCTGCAAAAAGTGGAAGTAAAAGAGCAGTGTTTTTAATACTCGGAAAAGGAAGCGTTAAAAACAGACTATTATATATCTGAAACTTAGACTTAACTACTTCATTAAAGCGCTCAATTTGAGGTCTTCTGGCCATTTCGTGATTTTTGATTGATGCAAGGGTACTAAAATATAGCCAACTTTGACAAAAAACCCAGATAAGGCTAACAAAATTGACCTAAAATGAGGCTTCTTATTTCAATTAGAAATAAAAAAAGATTTACTATTGAGCTTTTACGTCGAGACCAACGACTTCTTTCAAAAAACTATAAGTAGCTCTATACACCCCCTCAACATCCTTTGAAGCCAATGGACTGGCTAGAATGTGATCTCCAGCTTCTGGAAAAGCTTGCTTTCGCTTTTGGCTCGATGGGGTACCCAATTGCTCATACATTTGAAGCATTGCTGGTACAGAAACTACCTTGTCTTGTTCCTCTTCATTTTTATAGTAGTAGCCTAAAAACACAGGCTCATCGACAGACTTAAAGTTCATGGGCGTCATAGCTCGTGAAATAAAGGCTTGCAATTGAGGTAAACTCTCTAATCGATATTTGTGGTACCAATAAGGCTTTCGACTATCAGGCATGTTCGCTATGTGATAGTTACTCCCTTTCACCTTTTTAGCAATTTCAAGACCCCATGGATCATCTAAAAGCTTCGCAGTCGGATCATAAATCTCAATATTTGGAGAGTAGAGTATAAGCGCTGCCAAATCAGAAATTGATTCTGCTAAGTAAAGCGCTAGAGCACCCCCATTAGAGGTGGCCACAATAACCACACGATCTCCAATAAGCTGAGTGATACTGAGCGCTTCTTTTGCCGAGTCGACCAAATCATCAGCAGTGATGTCTAGAAGCGCCTCTTCTTTAGAAAGACCGTGTTCGGCGAGTCTTGATAAATATAAATTTGCCCCTAAATCCTGAGCGATTTGGCGATGAACTGGGTCACCTTCGACGGCAGATGCTGACCAACCATGTAAATAAACGACACTAATTGGCGTCTTTGTTTTTGAAGAATCTGCCCAAATAATTCTAGACTCATTTCCTTCTCTTACTGGTAAATTAGCTTCTCTCTCTGCGATATATGCATCAAGTTCTTCAAGTGGTATATCGATTACTGGTAAGATCTTATCGAAAGAAGGTCTTTCGACTTTAGGGCCTAAGACATACCCTAAGAAGAGCAAATCTAAAATCCCCACAAAAAACATAACCACCCAGAGTTTTTTCATACTTCTAAACTTTCGTAATGAAACTTCTCTACGAAGTAACCCTATTTTTCAATAGATTTAACCACTTTTCGATATGGATATTAAACGATTTTTCAACCGTCTAGGACCCGGGCTGCTTTTTGCTAGTATGGCAATTGGCACCTCGCATCTCGTACTATCTACAAAGGCCGGGGCTGTTTACGGAATGTTTATGGTTATCCCTATTTTACTTGCAAACCTTTTGAAATACCCTTTTTTCGAATTTGGAGTAAGATATACAAGGGTTAAAGAGCATTCCCTAACTGAAGGATATGCAAAGACCTCTAAATTTTATTTATGGATCTATGCTGGTGTAAACCTAGTGAGTGCTTTTACCATCTTGGCGGCACTTTATTCGGTAACTGCAGGGATGACATTAAATATGATCGGACAAGGAAGCGGGCTAAGTATGCAATCGATGTCTGTGATTCTATTCCTCCTAATCAGCCTTCTAATTATCATAGGAAAATATGCTTACCTCGAAAAATCTTTGAAGTATCTGGTAATAATACTCTTTATTGCCCTTTTAGCTACCGTATTCTTAGCCCTTGGAAAAGGAAAAGTAGCGACAACAGAAAATTTCATTGCTCCCGACATCTTTGATCAAACAGGACTGTTATTTCTAATTAGTTTGATCGGATGGATGCCTACAGCAGTCGAAGCTTCAGGTTGGGTGAGTCTTTGGAATCTTGAAAAGTTGAAGAAGCATACCGAAGCGCCAAGCTTAAAGGAGACCCTTCGAGAGTTTAATTTGGGTTATTTCATAACGGCATTGCTCGCTATATTTTTCTTCTTTCTAGGTTTTATGACACTCCACGGAACAGGAACTGCCTTAAGTGCAAGCGGAGTAGTATTTGCAAAAGAACTCACCGAAATCTTTACCGCGCAATTAGGAAATTGGGCCCGCGTTTTAATTTCTATTTCAGCACTAGCAGCGATGTTCAGTACCTGTCTAAGTGCACACGATGCTTTAGCCAGAGTTTTAGTAGATATGAGCCAACGATTAAATTGGACCAAGAAAAACTATTTCAACGTAGCGGTAATCGGCTTATCACTATCAAATCTTTCAGTGATTATTGGGTTCACAAGCTCTATGGGAAAATTGGTGAGTATAGCGACCTTTGCATCGTTCGTCTTTGCTCCAATACTAGGATACATGAACCACCGTCTTGTTTTTGCAGATGACTTTCAGGCCAAGCCTTCAATGAGTATGAAAGTGCTTAGCTATTTCGGCATTATTTTTCTTGGAGGATTCTCTATTTACTATCTGATTAGCTTATTCTGAGGCACTAGCAACCTCTGCAGAACGATCGATTTTCTTAATGAGTCCTTGAAGCACCTTGCCTGGGCCATATTCAGTAAAAGAAGTAGCACCCTCCTCGATCATTTTCTGAACACTCTGCGTCCATTTTACAGGAGCCGTCAATTGAGCAATCAATTGGTCTTTTATAAGCTCGCTGTCGGACACGGCTGTAGCACTTACATTTTGATAGATAGGACACTTTGGGCTTGAAAAAGTTGTAGCCTCAATAGCGGATGCCAATGCTTCCTTTGCCGGTGCCATTAGTGGTGAGTGGAAAGCCCCTCCTACGGGTAAAATAAGTGCTCGCTTGGCTCCCGCTTCCTTCATCTTTTCACAGGCAATTTCTACTGCCTCATAAGCCCCTGAGATTACTAATTGACCGGGACAATTATAATTCGCAGCAACTACTACACCATCAATCGAATCACAAACTTTCTCAACCACAGCATCTTCAAGTCCTAAAACAGCAGCCATGGTTCCTCTTTGTAAACCACAAGCTTCTTGCATAGCCTGAGCTCTTTGAGCTACCAATTTCAATCCGTCCTTGAAAGTTAAAACCCCAGCTGCAACTAGCGCAGAAAACTCTCCTAATGAGTGACCCGCAACCATGCTAGGATTAAAAGAATCTCCATTCAGTAGGGCTTCAATCACGGAGTGAATAAAAATAGCTGGTTGAGTTACTTCAGTTTGCTTTAATGCCTCTGCATCACCTTCAAACATCACATCAGTTATTCGGAAACCAAGAATCTCATTTGCTTCTTCAAAATAGGATTTAGCTAGGGCAGATTGTTCATATAACTCTTTACCCATTCCTACAAACTGAGCCCCTTGACCCGGAAAAACTGCTGCTTTCATATCAAAAATTTTAGCGAAAATACGGCAAGGTTAACAATTCAGCACTTCGTACTTTTGTAAAAAGTTTTGAAAATGGAATACAATATCACCACAATAGCTACAAAACACCCTTCGATTCTAAAGTTTCAAGCCAATCACTTTTTGGTTAAGGGAACCTATGAATTTGGATCTATAGACGATACAAAAAATGCACCATTAGCCTATGAATTGTTTCAATTACCCTTTGTAAAGACGGTTTATATTGCGAGTAATTTTGTAGCTATTCAGCGCTATGATATTGTAGAGTGGGATGATGTTAAGGACGCTGTCGCTCAGCGACTGGTAGATTACCTCAATGAGGGTGAGCCTATAGTACACGAAGCTACCACTGGAGGCCCTCAAGCGATTACCGTTTATGCCGAAGCTACTCCTAACCCTGGAGTGATGAAGTTTGTGGCCAACAAACCCATTGTACCAGCACTATACGAATTCAAGAATATCGATGAAGCTAAGGACGCTCCACTCGCTACGGCTCTATTTCAAAAGCCTTATGTAAAGCAAGTTTTTATGGATGAAAACTACATTTCGATAACCAAATACGATATTGGAAACTGGGATGAAATCACCATAGAACTAAGGGAACTGATTAGAGATTTTATGGCAAGCGACAAGGAGGCAGTCATCACTCAAAAAGTAGCAAGTACGAAAGCAAACAAAGACTCCTCAGCCCAGGAAGCCCCCACAACAGTCCCTTCAGTTAGCTTTGAGGAAGGTAGTATCGAAGCTAAAATCGTATCAATCCTTGAAGAATATGTTAAGCCTGCTGTGGCTGCTGATGGAGGAAATATCGCATTCGAAAAATTTGATACAGAAACGAAAGCCGTTCACGTAGTGTTACAGGGAGCGTGCAGCGGATGTCCCTCCTCTACATTTACCTTAAAGAATGGTATTGAAACTATGCTTCAAAATATGCTCGGAGATCAGGTAGGGCAAGTAATCGCAGTAAATGGCTAATGCATCAAATAAAGCCAATGACCTTCAGTATGAGAGCTCACCGTATCTCCTACAACATGCGTACAACCCAGTAGACTGGAAGCCTTTTAGTAAAGAAATTCTAGACAAAGCCAAAAAAGAACGTAAGCTCTTATTTATAAGCATTGGTTACTCTGCCTGCCACTGGTGCCATGTCATGGAGTCAGAATGTTTCGAAGACCAAGAAATTGCGGAGTTCTTAAAGGGTCAATTCATCTCGATTAAAGTCGATCGCGAAGAACGGCCTGACGTCGATCACATATACATGGATGCGCTTCAGCTCATGACAGGATCAGGAGGATGGCCGCTCAATGTCATCTGTCTTCCCGATGGAAGACCCTTCTGGGGGGCAACCTACTTGCCTAAGGATCGATTTATAGCCTCGCTCCGTCAGTTGGTTTCTATTTATAACGATGATGTCGAACGAGTGTTAGAATACGCTGCTTCATTAGCTCGAGGTTTAAAAGGAATGACCGAGATCGTTTCTGAGCCAAACAGCACAAAGGTTATTGATCATTCGTTGGCAACCGCAACCTATAAAGAAGCCTTGGATCCTACATATGGTGGATTCAAAGGGGCTCCAAAATTCATGATGCCCAACACCCTAGAATATCTGTTGCATTATGAGAGTCTTAAGCCAAGCGCAGAGATATACGAACTTCTAAAAACAAGTCTATTTAGAATGGGCTGCGGAGGTATTTTTGATCAAATCGAAGGTGGATTCTCAAGATACAGCGTAGATGATCGATGGCACATTCCCCACTTCGAAAAAATGGCTTATGACAATGCCCAACTATTAGGCCTTTACGCTGAAGCCTATCAATACTTCAATGAGCCTTTCTTCAAAGATATCGTCGCTAAAACAGCCTCATTTACCCTATCTCATTTTATTGATCCAGAATCAGGCGGATGTTTCACTGCTTACGACGCTGACTCTCTAAATACAGAAGGGATTCTTGAAGAAGGAGCCTATTACGTTTTCACTAAGGATGAATTACAAAGACAGCTAAAGGATGATTTCGAAATATTTTCGTTAGCATTTAATGTTAACGACTTTGGTCACTGGGAAAAGGGCAACTATATTCCCATTCGAACACTTACCAATTCAGATATTGCTTCTAAATTAAGCATGGATGAACGAGAGGCTTCAGAACGCTTAGAGCAAGCCATTCAACGATTGAAAGAGGTACGCAAAAGTAGAATCCCCCCTCTTCGAGATCACAAAATACTAATGAGTAATACAGCTATGGTCGCCATAGGTCTAAGCAGAGCCTGGCGATTTGCATTGCGAGATAATCAAGCAGTTAAAGGGGCCGCGATTAAAGCTATAAATTTTGTTTTAGACCGCATTAGTGAGGACGGTAGTCTTCTCAGAAACCATACAGATAAAAGGGCTTCTCTTGACGGAGTACTTGAAGATTACGCGTTTGCCATAGCGGCATTAATTGAAGGGTATGAATTATGCTTCAATGAGAATTACTTAACCGCAGCCATACAATTAAAATCCTATGTGATTGAAAATTTCAGTTCTGAAGAGGCCTTGTTTTACTTTACCTCAGCGAACAAGAGAGAACTCATACGACGAAGCATAGAAACTGAGGATAATGTTATTAGCGCATCTAACTCTGTGATGGCTGTTAATTTCTTCAAACTCTATCAACTAGGATTTGGTGAGGATCTAAAAAATAGAGCCCATGCGATGCTATCGCAAATGATGGATCGAGTAAATCAATATCCTAAAAATCATTCGAATTGGCTTCAATTATCCTTATTACTAGAAAACCCTTTTGAAGTAACCGTGATAACCGGCGAAAAGGCTTTTGAATGGTCAGAACAGCTAGATTCCACATGGATTTCTAATCGAATCATTGCAGCAAGTGAAAAATACTCGAGTCTCGGTCTCTTCAAAGATCGATTTTCAGAAAAACAAACATCTATCTTTGCATGTGTAGAAGGGAGCTGTTCATTACCTATAACAGCCCCTAACAACTACAACCCAATAAATGCACAACTATGATTGAACAAACAATTAAAAATTACGAAGAGCACCTAAAAGAGCTTATCAATTTGTTGTGGGATATTTTCCCAAATTTAGTTTCTGCCCTAATTCTAGCTTTTGTCGGATGGTGGGTGATCAAACTTATCAATATCGGTGTAGCTAAATTCTTTGAAAAAAAAGATTACGATCGCACCCTTGAGACTTTTCT
>PZPI01000156.1 GCA_003045935.1 Bacteroidota bacterium
ATTTTCCTGAAACCTTCGGAGGGTTTAGAACAGAACCCCCTACCGCCGATCCTAATGATGGAATTTTTAACAGTCGATTCGGAATAACGGGTTATGAATACATTCAACAAAAAGAAGCTTTTGACTTTTATCAGCAATGGATCTCAGACGATTTTCCTAGGTTTATAGCGATTGAAATACAGCACCAAAACCCTTACTACGATGATTCCTATGCAGTTAACTCTGCAAATTTGGGTCCTTATGGAGATGCTATCACCTATGAATTAATACCTCATATCGAAAAATTATATAATGGTACAGGAGAAGGTTGGGGTCGTTTTGTCTACGGTGGTTCTACTGGCGGATGGGAAGCCTTAGCCGTACAAGTCTTCTATCCAAAAGAATATAACGGAGCATTCGCTGCTTGCCCTGACCCTATCGACTTTCGAGCATACACCTCAGTTAACCTCTATGAAGACCAGAATGCTTATTACACCGACGGGGCGTTCAGACAGACTCTTAGGCCAGGGATGAGAGACGGCAAAGGGATGCTGAAGTCAAGTCTTAGAGACATGAATTATCGCGAATTAGCCCTCGGCAGTAAGGGAAGATCAGGTGATCAATGGGACATTTGGCAAGCTGTTTATTCTCCAGCTGGCCAGGATGGATATCCAAAACCCATCTGGGACAAATTCAGTGGAGAAATCGATCGTGAAGTAGCAGCCTATTGGAAAGAGAATTTTGATCTGCGATATATCATGGAGCGCGATTGGGAAAAACTCGGCCCTGATCTTCAGGGAAAAATATTTTTATACTGCGGTGATATGGATAACTACTATTTAAACAATGCTGTTAAATTAACTGAAGATTTTTTGGAATCTACAACTAACCCCTACTACGATGGTGAAGTAGAGTATGGGGATGGAGCAGAGCATTGTTGGAACGGTGATCAGGAAAATCCTAACCATATCTCTCGTTTACGTTATAACACCATGTATCTACCTAAAATTACGGAACGTCTAAAAAATACCGTCCCAAAGAACCATCATCTAAAAAATTGGAATCTCAATTAATATGAAAAAACTCGCTATACTCTTAACACTCATACTTACTGGGACTTTAAATGCACAGGAAACAAACCTGTCACAAATAGAAAAAGAGTTTAACGCTGCTATAGATGCATCCCGCTTTAAAACGCATCTTCAAGAACTAACCGAAAGACCTCATGTGTCAGGTAGTAAAACCAATGAAGTCGTTCAAAACTATATGTCATCTATTATGAAAACAGCTGGTTTTGAAGTAAAGGCCTATCCTTATGATGTGTTTTTACCTTCAACTCCCGGAGAGTCATTCATAGAGATTGTTACTCCGAATCGCCAAACTTTAACTCAACAAGAGAATGTATTAAAAGAAGATCCTTTCTCTTCAGATGAATTATTATGGAAAGGCTGGAATTCTTTTTCAGGTAGTGGTGATGTTACAGCAGAAGTAGTCTATGTAAACTACGGTACTCGTGAAGACTTTGAAAAGCTCAAAAATTTAGGTATTTCAATTGAAGGCAAAATAGCTATAGCTCGTTACGGGGGAAATTTTAGGGGTTACAAGGCAAAGTTCGCAGAGACTAATGGAGCAGCTGGGCTAATTATCTACTCAGATCCAAAAGATAACGGATATACGCGCGGACTAGCGTATCCTGAAGGGCCCTATTTTAATTCCTCAGCAATACAAAGAGGGTCATTACTTACCGTCGATTTTACTGGGGATCCACTGACCCCATACCAGCCCGCACTCCCTCTAGATGGTAAAAAGAAAATCAAGAGACTTGACCCATCAGAGGTTGGATTGCACAGTATTCCCGTTTTACCCATTGCTTACGGAGAAGCTCAAAAAATTATGAGTAAAATGCAAGGCGACCCAGTCCCTCTTGCTTGGCAAGGAGGTTTACCGTTTACCTATCGTCTAGAAGGAGGTTCGGAACTAAAGGTAAGAATCAAGGTTGACCAGCCCATTAATTTTACCCGAGTTGCTAATATCGTAGGTACCCTAAAAGGATCTGAATTTCCCGATGAATGGATCATACTTGGGTGTCATTTTGATGCATGGGGTTTTGGAGCGACTGATCCTAATAGTGGAACAGCAATGTTGTTAAGTCTCAGTGAAAGTCTGGGAAAACTAGCAGCAAAAGGTTATCAACCCAAAAGATCAATAATGATTGCACATTGGGATGCCGAAGAGCATGGTGTAATTGGATCATCAGAATGGGTAGAGCAATTAAGGGATGAACTTCAAGCTAAAGCTGTTGCTTACATGAATTTCGATGGCGGAGTGTCAGGTAAAAATTTTGGTGCCTCAGCCTCTCCTACTCTAAAACATATAATCACTGAAGCCTCAAAATCAGTTGATTACCCCTACACCGATCAATCGCTATTTGAATTCTGGAGTAAGGGTGAAAACCAGCCTACTATCGGAAATCTAGGAGGCGGATCAGATCACATCGCATTTTATATGCATGTTGGTGTTCCTTCACTTAGTGGAGGAGCAGGTGGGCCTACCGCATATCACTCAAACTACGACAGTTTTCACTATTACTCTACTTTTGTCGATCCAGAATTTCAAATGGGGCCAACCATAGAAAAGCTT